>JAJZWB010000006.1 GCA_021846845.1 Actinomycetes bacterium
AGCACCACGTACGCTCCAGCAACGCGCGCCGGACCGCGCGACGGGGAGCCGGCGCCCGCGCCGCGCGCGCGCTGCGGCCACGGGAGCGCGGCGCCATATGGTTGCGCGGGGTCCACCGCGGCGAGGACGAGCGGCCGCACGTCATCGCCGGCGCCGGCCGAGCCGCCGCCGCGCAGCCGCTCGACCGCCCCGGGCAGCGCGAACTGCGCTCCGCCGAGACCCTCCACGAAGTACCCGCGCCGCGCCGAGCCGAGCGTCTCGAGCCGCGCCAGCTCCGGGTACACGGCCGAGAATCCCCCCGCGAGCCCCTCCGCGATCACCTGCTCGCGGGTCACGATCCCGTAACGCTCCAGCAGCAGCTCCGCCCGCGCCCGCCGCCTGGTAGCCGGTTCGACGTCACCCGCGAACAGCGGCCCGGTCGCAGACCAGCGGCCCTGCACCGCCGAGGCGGCACCCGCGCGACGCCTCGCGGCCGCGAACCGTCCGGCGGCCCGCCTGGAGGCATGCAGGGCGCCAGGTTGGCGCTCCCGGCGTCCACCCGTCGTCCCGGCCGCGAGCGACAGCCGCGGCGCGCGGAGCGGCGCGAATGCATCGTTGGTCGCCTCGCCCCCCCAGACGAGGTCCCACAGCGCCTCCTGGACCTCCTCGGCCGAGAGCGCGATCTCGGCGACCAGATCGCCGAAGAAGCAGGCCCCGGCCGCCAGCCGGTCGCGCACCGCCCGGTGCGCCTCGGAGTCCGGGTATGACGCGCTCGCCGGGCGGTCCGGCGGCCCCAGCAGCGCCAGGTCCTCCCGGAAGTAGAGCGCCACCCGCCCGGAGGAGCGCCCCAGGGCGCCGGCGCCGACCCACGCCACCTCGCCCGCCGCGCAGAGCTGGTCAAGCCAGGCCTGGGAGTAGGCGCCGACACGGCGCGGCAGCACGTCGCGCTCCCAGACGTCGGCCGGCAGGGCCAGCCCCTGCAGCGGGACGAGCACGTCGCGCAGCCGGTCGATCCCCGCGCCGGACGCGGGATGGCGGTCGACCCCCTGCCAGGCCGGGTAGAACGACGCCAGGGCCACGGCCTCCGCCGGCTCGATCTCCTTCCGCAGCGCGGCCAGCGAGGCGCGGCGCAGACGGCGCAGCACCTCCGGGTCGCACCACTCGCGCTCCGACCCGCCCGGCCGCAGCTCGCCGCGGACCAGCGCACCGGCCCGCTCCAGCTCCCGCAGCGCCGCCGAGGCGTCAACCCCGTAGCGGGCGCGCAGCTCGCCGGTGGTGAACGGCCCGTGGGTGGCCGCGTAGCGAGCCAGCACCCGCTGGAGGGCGTCGGGAACGTCCTGCAGGAACACCTCCGGCAGCCCACCGGGCGGCGCAGCGCCGAGCGCGTCCCGGTACAGGCCGGCGTCGGCGGCGTCGATCCAGCGCTCCTCACCGTGGAGCCGGACCCTCACCGCCCTGCGCTTCGCCTCCAGCTCCGCCACCATGCGCTGCGCGTCGAGACCCTCCACGACCCTCGCGGAGAGCTCAGGCGCGGACAGGTCGCCGACCCGTCGCAGCACGTCCGCCAGGCCGTCCACGCCGGTCGCGCGCGCCTGCTCGGACATGCACTGGAGATCGGCCTCGACGCGCTCCAGCGCGGACGGATCGATCAGCTCGCGCAGCTCCTCCTGCCCGAGCAGCTCGCGCAGCAGCTCCCGGTCCAGCGACAGCGCCGCGGCGCGCCGCTCCGCGCTCGGCGCGTCGCCCTCGTACATGTAGGTGGCGATGTAGTCGAACAGCAGCGAGGAGGCGAACGGCGACGCGGCCTGCGTCTCCACCTCGACGAGCGTGAGCTCCCGGCGGTGCAGGCGCGTCAGCAGATCCGCCAGCCCCGGCACGTCGAGAACGTCGCGCAGGCACTCCCGGTAGGCCTCAAGCACGATCGGGAACTCCCCGTAGCGGCGGGCGACCTCCAGCAGCGACTGCGACCTGAGCCGCTGCTGCCACAGGGGGGTGCGCCGGCCGGGCCGCGCCCGGGGGATCAGCAGCGCCCGGGCGGCGGCCTCGCGGAAGCGAGCCCCGAACAGAGCCGACGAACCGAGCTCGGCGACGATCAGATCCTCGACCTCGTCGGGCTCGATCAGCGCCAGCTCCGCGTCCGGCGGCTCCTCCGCGTCGGGCAGGTGCAGCGCGATCCCATCGTCGGACCAGATCGCGTCGCACTCAAGGCCGAGACGGTCGCGGATCCGGGCCGTCAACGCCAGCGACCAGGCCGCGTGCACGCGGCCGCCGAACGGGCTCAGCACGCACAGCCGCCAGTCGCCGATCTCGTCACGGAAGCGCTCGACCACGATCGCGCGGTCGGATGGGAGCACCCGTGTGGCCCGCTGCTGCTCGACCAGGTACTCGACCAGGTTGCGGGCCGCGCGCTCGTCCAGGTCGTACTCGGCCGCCAGCGCCTCGGGACGCTGGTCGACGGCCCAGCGGGCGAAGGCGCCGATCGCCTCGCCCAGCTCCCGCGGGCGACCGAGCGTGTCGCCCTTCCAGAACGGGACCGCTCCGGGCAGCCCCGGAGCGGGCGTGACGATCACCCGGTCGCGGCCGATCTCCTCGATTCGCCAGGTGCTCGCGCCGAGCAGGAACGTCTGGCCGGGACGCGCCTCGTACACCATCTCCTCATCCAGCTCGCCCACCCGGCGGCCGTCCGGCAGCGTGACGGCGTAGAGGCCGCGATCCGGGATCGTCCCGGCGTTGGTGACCGCCAGCTGGCGCGCTCCCGGGCGCGCGCGGATCGCGCCTGCAACGCGATCCCAGACGATCCGCGGGCGAAGCTGCGCGAACGCGGTGCTCGGGTAGCGACCGTCCAGCATGTCGAGCACGTTCTCGAGCTGCGCTCGGCTCAGCTGCGCATACGTATGGGTGCGGGTGACGAGCGCATGGAGGTCGTCCACCGAGACCGACTCGTCCTCGTCCGCGGAGGCGGCGATCGCGACGATCTGCTGCGCCAGGACGTCCAACGGGTTGCGCGGCACCACGGTCTCCTCGATCAGCCCCTCCCGCATCCGCCGCGCGACGACGGCGCACTCCAGCAGGTCGGCGCGGAACTTGGGGAAGATCCGGCCGCGGCTCACATCGCCGACCGAGTGGCCCGCGCGCCCGATCCGCTGCAGGCCGCGCGCGACCGACTTGGGCGACTCCACCTGGATCACGAGGTCGACGGCGCCCATGTCGATCCCCAGCTCGAGGCTCGACGTGGCGACCAGGCACGGCAGCGATCCGGCCTTCAACTGCTCCTCGGCGAGGGTGCGCTCCTCGCGCGCGAGCGAACCGTGGTGGGAGCGCGCGAGCGGCTCGGCCGCGAGCTCGTTGAGCCGCAGCGCGATCCGCTCGGCCGCGCGCCGGTTGTTGACGAACAGGATCGTCGAGCGGTGGGCGCGGATCAGCTCCAGCAGCTCCGGATAGATGGCGGGCCAGATCGAGTTGCGGGTCGACTCGGCGCCCCCGCCGAGCGGGTCAAGCTCGGCGCCCGCGGTGTCGCCCGGCGCGGCCATCGACTCGACCGGAACGTGAATTCGCAGGTCCAGCCGCTTGCGCGGGTGCTCTGACGTGGCATCCACGATCCGGCAGCTGCGGCGGGAGCCCACCATGAAGCGCCCGACCTCCTCCAGGGGGCGCTGGGTCGCCGAGAGCCCGATCCTCTGCACCTCGCCACCGGCCGCGAGCTCCAGCCGCTCCAGCGTCAGCGCCAGATGCGCCCCCCGCTTGGTCGAGGCGACCGCGTGGATCTCATCGACGATGCACCATCGAACGCCCTGCAGCAGCCGCCGCGCCTGGCCGGTCAGCATGAGGTACAGCGACTCGGGCGTCGTGATCAGGATGTCGGGCGGCTCCCGCAGCATCGCCCGTCGCTCGGCCTGCGGGGTGTCGCCGGTCCGCACGGCGACCGACAGGCCGGCGCCGATCCCGCGCAGCGGGGTCCGCAGGTTGCGCTCGATGTCGTACGACAGCGCCTTCAGCGGCGATACGTAGACCAGCGCGATCCGCCGCGCGCGGGGGTCCGCAGGCCGGTCGGGGTCGTTGGCCAGGCGGTCGATCGCATAGAGGAAGGCGGCCAGCGTCTTGCCCGATCCGGTGGGAGCCGAGACCAGCACGTGCTCGCCGGACGCGATCGCCGGCCAGGCCCGCTCCTGGGCGGCGGTGGGTGCGGCGAAGGCCCGCTCGAACCACTCGCGCGTGCGCTGCGAGAAGGCGTCCAGGGACACCATGCTGAATCTACTGCGACGGGCTCAGCCGACGGTCAGGACCAGCTTGCCGCCGGGGTGACCGCCCTCCGACAGGCGATGGGCGTCGGCGATTCGCTCCAGCGGGAAGGTCCGGGCGATCGGCAGCCGGAAGCGGCCGGCATCGATCAGCCTCGCGACCTCAGGCAGGATGTGCCACGCGCGCGGTTCGCCCGGGCCGCCGGTGGACCTCGCCCCGGTCTGCGCGGCGCCCTGGAAGTCCGCGATCGTCACGACCCGATCGGGGGAGCCCGTCAGCTGCACCAGCGCCGGCAGCGCCCCACCCCCGGCCGCGTCCAGGCCCGCGTCCACTCCCCCCGGCGCGAGCGCGCGGACGCGCTCCAGGAGGCCCTCTCCATAGGCTGTCGGCTCGGCGCCGAAGGAGCGCAGCAGCTCGTGGTTGGAGGGGCTCGCGGTGCCGATCACCCGGGCGCCGCGCTCCCGTGCGAGCTGGACGGTCGCCAGGCCGACGCTGCCAGACGCGCCGTTGACCACCACCGTCTGCCCCTCCGCCACGCCGACCAGATCCAGCATCCGCGCGGCCGTCTCGGCGGCCACCGGCAGCGCCGCGGCGCCCACGAAGTCAAGCGACCGGGGAACCTTCGCCCAGTGCGCGAGCAGCGCCAGCTGGGCGGCCGCACCGCCGACCGTCGGCCCGAACACGGCATCCCCGACGGCAACGCCGCGCACGCCCTCGCCGAGCTCGTCGACCACGCCGGCGGCCTCGATCCCGGTCCGCCGCGGCAGGTCGCCGCCCATCAAGCCGCTGCGCAACTTCCAGTCGATCGGGTTGATCCCGACCGCACGGACCGACACCCGGATCTGGCCGGGCCCCGGGTGGGGCTCGTCAAGCTCGGCTATCTCCAGCACCTCGGGTCCGCCGAAGCGGCTGAAGCGAGCCGCCCTCATCGTCCGCTCGCCCCGACCGTCATCGTCCGCTCGCCCCGACCGTCATCGCCCGCTCGCCCGCTCGCCCGCCGGCCGCTCGCCGGCCGCTCGCTCGCCCCCGCGCTCATCGCCCGCACCCGCCGCACGCGCTCTCCCGCTGATCGCCGGCCTCCGCCGGTCGCGCTCATCGCCGGTGCCCGGCGCCGACGATCCCGGACGGACGTGGCCGGCGGCCCGGCTCCTGATGGGGGAAAGACGGCCTCGGGACCCTCACCGGTCCGGGCGCCGTGCACGCGCCGCCGCCGGCGGCGCCGGGGGCGGGCAGCCTCGGGCGCGCGAAGTCCGGAGGGGCCGCGAAGTTGAACGCGCTCGTCAGGTCGCCGGTGACGCGGCGGCGCCAGGCGGAGAGGTTCGGCACCTCCACGCCGAACCGCGCCTCCACGAAACGCAGCATCGAGGTGTGGTCGAAGGTGTCCGAGCAGACCAGGCCGCCCCGGGTGAACGGCGAGACGATCAGCATCGGCACCCGGAAGCCGAGCCCGATCGGACCCGCGATCCCGCTCGCCGCGGACGGCAGCGGCGACGCGGTAACCCACTCTCCCGGCGTGCCGCGCGGCGCGACCGGTGGCGGCACGTGGTCGAAGAAGCCGCCGTTCTCGTCCCAGGTGATGAACAGCGCGGTCCTGCGCCACACGCGCGGGTTGGACATCACCGAGTGCACGATCTGCGCGGCGGCGATCTCCCCCGCCAGAGCCGACGAGAAGCCGGGGTGCTCGGACGCCCGCAAATCGGTCAGGATCCAGGACACCTGCGGCAGCGCGTCATGCGCGACGTCCGTTAGGAAATCCTGCGGGAAGCTGGTGTGCAGCGCCCGGTCCGCGAGCTCGCCCGGGCGGTTGTAGGCGGCGAAGTAGGTCAGCACGTTGTCCAGGATCCCGCCGCCGGTCTGGTCCATGTAGACCTTCCAGCTGATCCCCCGGGCCTGGAGCCGCTCGGGCATGGTCGTCCAGCGGAAGGCGCCGTTGAGCGCCGTACGCGGCTGCCCGACCATGGTCTCCAGCAGCGGCCCGCCACCGGCGCCCGCCGGATCGATCGACGCGCTCATCGACATCAGGCGGTTGGGATCCGTCGGACCGAGAACCGAGCAGTGGTAGCCATCGCAGATCGTGAACGCGTCCGCGAGCGCGTAGTAGAAGCGCAGGTCGGCTCGCTCGTAGTAGCCCATCGTCTCGATCCCGGCGCCGGCCGGCTTGTCGACGCGCTCGTGAACGGAGACGAACCGGTCCATCCGGCCGCCGTCCCATGACTGGTGCTGCGGTCCCCAATCGTGCGTGATGTCCGGCATGCAGTACTGGCGGCCGAGGTGGAACGGCAGCACGATCCGGCCCGACGGGTCGCGCTGGCGGAAGGCCCCGGCGCCGCGACGGTCGGCGAAGCCGCGCACTCCGCGCAGGGTGCCGAAGTAGTGATCGAAGGACCGGTTCTCCTGGATCAGGAAGATCACGTGCTCGATGTCGCGCAGCGAGCCGTGCGCGGAAGCGGCGGCCCGGGCAGAGCCGAGCAGGCCACCGAGGCCGGGGAGCAGCGCCGGCGCGCCGGCGCCAGCGGCGGCCAGTCCCGCGCCCGCGGCCGCCGCACGCCGGAGCGTCTCACGTCGTGTCAGACCGGATTCACTCATTGGTCCTCTCCAGGCCGCTGGTCGCGGCTGAGCCTACCGTCCCGGGGCTCGGGCCGCCGCGCCGCACGACGGTGGAGCACCGGTCCGCGCCCCCCGCTCCGAGCCCCGACGATCGACGCCGCGCGCACGGGCGCCGGCCACGGACACCGCGGCCCCGGCTCAGGCGGATGCCAGCTCAAGGGCACGAGCGAGCACCGCGTCGAGCATCGGCTCGGTGAGCCTGCCCGTGAACGTGTTCTGCTGGCTCGGGTGAAAGCAGCCGAGCAGGCGGTGGGCGCCGAGACGAGCCTCCGCTCCATGACCGAACCGTGGGCGCGGCCGGGGCAGCCGGACACCCCTTGAGGCCAGAACCCGCAGCGCCGCGTCCCACGCGAACGCGCCCAGGCAGACGATCACCCTCACGTCCGCGAGCAGGTCGAGCTCGCGCGCGGCGAAGGGCAGGCACCGGTCGCGCTCGATCGGCGTGGGGCGGTTGGCAGGCGGTGCGCAGCGGACCGCGGCCGCCACCCAGCAGCCCTGGAGCCGCAGGCCGTCGTCGCGGCTGCGCGAGGTCGGCTGGCTGGCCAGCCCGGCTCGATGCAGGGCCGCGAACAGCCAGTCGCCGGAGCGGTCGCCGGTGAACACGCGGCCGGTGCGATTCCCCCCATGGGCGGCGGGCGCCAGCCCGAGCAGCATGACGGTCGCATCGGGGTCTCCGAAGCCCGGAACGGGACGGCCCCAGTAGCGCTCGTGCGCGAACGCGGCCCGCTTGACGCGGGCCACCTCCTCGCGCCACGCGACGAGGCGCGGGCAGCGCCGGCAGGCGACGATCTCCGCCTCCAGCGCCGCGAGCCCTGCGTTCGGCGCCATTCAGCGCTTCAGGGAGCGGCCGTAGTGGCGCTCGTAGTACTCCCGGTAGGAGCCAGAACGGATCGGCTCCCACCACCAGGCGTTCTCCCGGTACCAGTCCACAGTGCGCGAGAGGCCCTCCTCGAAGCGCGTCCGAGCGCGCCACCCGAGGCCCTCAAGCTTGGCCGACGAGAGTGAGTAGCGGCGGTCGTGGCCCGGCCTGTCGGTGACGTACTCGATCAGCGACTCGTCGGCACCGGTCAGCTTCAGGATCCGCCCGACGACCTCCAGGTTCTCGCACTCGTCCGGGCCGCCGCAGTTGTAGACCTCGCCGGGCGCTCCGTGCTCGAGCACGTGGCCGATCCCGCGGCCGAAGTCCTCCACGTAGAGCCAGTTGCGCACGTTGCGCCCGTCGCCGTAGACCGGCAGCGGGTCGCCCGCGAGCGCGTTGAGGATCATCAGCGGGATCAGCTTCTCGGGGTACTGGCGCGGGCCGTAGTTGTTGGAGCCGCGGCACACCAGCGTCGGCAGCCCGTAGGTGTGGAAGTAGCTGAGCACGAGCAGGTCGGCGCCGGTCTTGGTGGCGCTGTAGGGGCTCGACGGTCGCAGCGGCGACTCCTCCGTGAACGAGCCGGACTCGATCGAGCCGTAGACCTCGTCGGTGGACACCTGGACGTAGCGCAGGCCGCGCTCGCGCGCGGCCTCCAGCAGAACGTGCGTCCCCTGCCCGTTGGTGACGCTGAACGCGAACGGGTCGGCGATCGACCGGTCGACGTGCGTCTCGGCGGCGAAGTTGACGATCGCCTCGGCACCCTCGGCCGCCTCCGCGACCGCGGCCGGATCCTCGATCGCGCCGTGCACGAACCGGATCCCGGCCTCGACCGCGCGCAGGTTCTCGCGCCGCCCCGCGTAGGTGAGCGCGTCGAGCACCGTCACCTGGTCCCCGTGCTCGCGGACGCGAAGCTCGACGAAGGTCGACCCGATGAAGCCGGCCGCACCGCAGACGAGCAGCCTCACGCAAGCACCTCGCGCCCGGGGGATCGCAGCCCGCGACCGGGGGATCGCCGCGGCACTAAGGGGTCACCCCCGGCGCCAGCTGCTCCATGAACTCGCTCAGGCCTCCGGTCCACTCGGGCAGCCGGGGCGCGTCCCGTTCGGTCCCGAGGACGCTGTAGGCGGGACGGCGGGCGGGAGTCGGGTAGCGCTCGGACGGGATCCGCCGCACATCGCACTCGAGCCCGGCCCGCTCGACGATCGCGCGGGCGAAGTCAAACCATGAGCACGAGCCCGAGCCGGCGACGTGCAGCGTTCCCGGGATCCGCTCCGCTGCCAGATCCACGAGCGCGCGTGCGAGGTGGCCGGTGAACGTCGGGCAGCCGACCTGATCGCAGACCACGTCCAGGTGATCGCGCTCGGCCGCGAGACGCAGGATCGTCTTGGGAAAGCAGCGGCCTCCGACGCCGAACAGCCACGCGGTGCGCACGATCGTCGCGTGATCGGCCGCCTCCCTGGAGACCGCTAGCTCGCCGGCGAGCTTCGAGCGCGCGTAGGCGCCGAGCGGCCCGACCGGATCGGACTCCACATAGGGCCTGCTCGCCGATCCGTCGAAGACATAGTCGCTGGACACGTGAACGGTCCAGGCGCCGCTGGCGGCGGCGGCCGCCGCGAGGTTCCCGGCCCCGTTCCCGTTGACCGCGAGCGCCTCGTCGGGCTGCTCCTCGGCGCCGTCGACGTCCGTCCAGGCGGCGCAGTTGACGACCGCGTCGGGCGCGGCTCCGGCGAACGCCTCCGCGACCGCCCGGGCGTCGCGGATGTCGAGCTGCGCGCGAGAGAGCGCGATCGCCTCGTGTCCGGCCGCCTCCACCGCGCGTCGCACGTCGATACCCAGCATCCCGCCGGCCCCGGTGATCAGGATCCGCATCGCCGCAAGCGTAGACGGCGTGGCCGGCCGTTCACGGGCGGCTCATAATGTTTTTGTAAGGTGATGCCGTAGTTACGGGCCGGTTTGTTGGTCGGAGGAGATCTCCCGCACGCCGAATCTGGGCGCAGAATGAGGCTCATGGGTCCGCGGGTTCGCTTCCTCTCCGTCCGACGTTCGGCAGCCCTCTCGGTCACGCTGCTCGCCGCTCAGGCGGTCGTGTTCGGGCTCGCCGTGCGGCATGCGCACGGCGCGTCGCGGGTCGATCTGACCACCGGCGGACGGCTGCTGACGCTGCTCGTCGGAGCGGCGCTGCTGGCCCTCGGCCCGCGCCTCTGGCGTGGCACCAGAACCGCCACCACGCTTGCGATCTGCGGGCTGATCGCGCTGGCGGCCCTGAACGCCGTCGCGAGCCGCTGGGCGCCGGCCGCGATCCAGGTCGCGCTGGCCACCGTGCTCACCATCTGGTCGATCCTGCGCCCGGCCGCCCGCCGCCACGGCCACTCCGATATCGAGGCGCTCGCGGCCCGCGCTCTGATCGAGGCGCACGGCACCGACTCGCTGTCGCCCTTTCTGGTGCGCCCCGACAAGGAGCTGGCGTTCGCGGCCGGCGGCATGCTCGCCTACCGGGTGATCGGCTCCACGGCGGTGGTCTCCGCCGACCCGGTCGGCCCGCCCGGCTGCGCGGGACCGGCCCTTGAGGCCTTCAGGGCGCATGCGCGCAGCATGGGCTGGCGGGTGGTCGTCTGGGGCGCGTCGAGCCGCCATCTGGACGCCTACCGGTCGCTCGGGATGCACGCGGTGCGGGCCGGGGAGGAGGCCTTCGTGGACCCGAGCGGGTTCACGCTCGAGGGTCGCGCGGTCCGCAAGCTGCGCCAGTCCGTGCAGCGCGCGCGGCGGCGCGGCTGGTCGATCGAGACGCTCGAGGGGCGCGAGGTCGGGCTGGACCTGGAGGCCGAGATCGGGGCTGTCGAGGCGCAGTGGCGGCGAGACCACCCCAGGATCCTCGGCTTCGCGATGTCGATGGGGCCGTACGGAAGCGAGCTTCGCGCCGACGACCTGCTGGCCCTCGCGCGCTCCCCGGAGGGCGAGCTGCGAGCGGTGATGAGGTTCGCTCGCTGCCGCGACCTGCTGTCGCTGGACACGATGCAGCGGGTCGGCGAGACGCCCAACGGGCTCAACGAGGCGCTGGTCGCGGCAGCGATCGAGGCCGCCCGAGAGCTCGGCGTGGCCGAGGTCAGCCTCAACTACGCCGGCATGTCGCATCTCCTGCGAGAGGGCCCTGCCGGCGGGCTGCTCTGCCGCGCCGCGAAGGGGATCGTGCTTCGGCCGCTTCGCCACCATTTCCAGATGGACCGGCTGGTGCGCTTCAACGAGAAGTTCTCGCCCGAGTGGCGGCCGCGCTACCTGGTCTGCGAGTCGCGATCCGCGCTCGCGGGAGCGATCGTCCGCGTCCTGCAGGCTGAGGGTCATCTGCCGGCGTCGCGTCGTGGACGGCTGACACCGGCCGGCCCCAGGGTGAGAACCGGCGCGCTCCCCGTCAGGACCGCGCCGCCGCCCAGGGAGCCAGTCGGCGAGCGCCGGTGAGCTCGCCGCCGAGCGGGACAGCGAGGTGACCTCGGGCAGCGCCGTCCTCCGCATTCGAACGCTGGTCATGGCGGCGGTGGCGGTGGCGATGGCGGTGGTCGGGCTGGTGGGCGCCTACCGCTACTGGGAGTCCTACTACGTGCACCGCGGCTTCGCGTCGGTGTCCTACGTGGCGAACGCCCGCTCGGGACATCTGGAGACGGTCCGCTTCTACTCGAAGGCGCTGCATCGCGAAGCCGACTACCTGGTCGACCTCCCGCCCGGCTACAGGCCGGGGGGCGGCCGCCGCTACCCGGTCTACTACCTTCTGCACGGCAGCCCGGGACGGCCGGCGGCGTTCCTGGTCATCGCCCACATGCCGGTGCGGATGTCGAACCTGATCGCCGAGCACCGCATGCGGCCGATGATCCTGGTGTTCCCCGACGGTCGGATCGCGGGCAGCACGTTCTCCGACTCGGAGTGGGCGAACACGCCCGCCGGCGCCTACGCGAGCTACGTGGTCGACGTGGTTCACAACGTCGACCGTCGGTTCGCCACGCTCGCCAACCGGCGCGATCGGGTGATCGCCGGCTTCTCGATGGGCGCCTACGGAGCGGTCAACATCGCCCTGCAGCACCTGCCGGTGTTCGCCAACGTGCAGTCCTGGTCGGGCTACTACCTGCAGACCCGCACCGGCGTGTTCGCGAACGCCGGCCCGGCTGCGCTCGCCGCCAACAGCCCCCTGGACTATGCCTCGGGACTCCGAGCGCAGCTCGCGCGCTATCCCCTGCGAGCCTTCCTGTTCTGCGGGCGAGACGACAACTCGAGCGTCCAGGTCAAGCCGATGGCCACCGAGCTTGCCGCGGCGGGAGCGCAGGTCAGCTGGGCGCTCTACCCCGGTGGCCACGACTGGCAGCTGTGGAACGCGCACGTCGACCAGATGCTCGAGATGGCCTCCCGCGACACGCTGCGCCCGCTGGCGCGCGCTACCGGGATCGCTCGCTCGCTGACCCCCGGCGTCGTCCCGATCCCGCACGGAGCCGGGCGCCGGCGCCGTCGTGCCCGTGTCACGGGAGCGGCGACGTTCGCCGCCGGGGCGCGAGCGGTCACGCAGCGGCGAAGCACGCGCAGCCCGCGACGGGCCGGTCTGGACGGAGCCCACCCCAGGCGGGACTCGGCCGGCCGGCGCAGACGGCCCCGGACGGCCTCTCGCCCGCAGCGGCGGACGGCCGCGCGCCGAGGGACCCGGACGGCCTCTCGCCCGCAGCGGCGGACATCCGTGCGCCGAGGGACCCGGACGGCCTCGCGTTCGCGGCGGCGGAGGGCGGCCCGATGATCGCCGGCCTGCTGCTGGCGCTCGGCTCGGCCGCGCTGATCAACATCGGCTTCCTGCTCCAGCACCGCGCGCTGCGGCGCGGCGGCGGCTCCGGCTCCACGGTCCGGCTGCGCCGGGCGCTGCGGGAGCCGGTCTGGCTGGCCGGCCAGGGGCTCGGATGGCTGGGTTTCCTCACGCAGATAGTGGCGGTCGCGCTGGCACCGCTCTCACTCGTGCAGGCGTTCGCGGCCGGCGGGCTGGCGCTCTCGGTCCCGATCGCGGCGAGCCGTTTCGGACTTACGATCACCCGCGGGCAGGCGCTCTCGGTGCTCGCGATCGCGGCCGGGCTGGCGGCGCTCCCGCTCGGCCTGCCCGCCGCTCACGACCGCCTCGCGCCCGTGGCGCTGATCGCCGCGACCGCCTTGAGCTCGCTGGTGGCGGTCGCGTTCGCGGCCGCTCGAAGGCCGTGGGCGCGGGCCGCGGCCGCCGGGTGCTTCTACGGGGCGGCCGATGCGGCGATCAAGGCGGTCTCGCTCGGCTGGGGCAGGCACGGCCTGGACGCGGTCCTGTCGCCCTGGACGATCGTGGCCGCCGCGGGCACGTTCGCGGGCTTCCTCTGCTTCCAGTCCGCGCTGCAGGCGGACGAGCGCGCGGTCACGTCGATCTCGCTCATGAACGCGCTCGCGGCGGTCGTCGCGCTCGCCTGCGGGCTCGCCGCATTCGGCGAGTCGCTCGGGTCCGACGCCCCGATGCGCCTAGGCCACCTGGCCGCGATCGCCCTGGTGCTTGGCTGCGTCCCCGTGCTCGCCGCCGCGCAGGCCGCGCTCGCCGAGGCTCCCGCCCCGGGCCTGCCGCCGGAGCGTGGCACCGAGCGCGAACGCGACGGCCTCCACCAGCGGACCGAGGCCGGGCGCGCGTGAGAAAAGGATCGCCTCGAAGTTGAGGTTGCGCGTCAACGCGTAGGACGCCTGGGAGTCGAGCGCCAGCAGCAGCAGCGCCCCCACCAGGGCGATCAACGCGCGCCGCCGCCGTGAGAGGCGCGACAGCGCTAGGCCCACCAGCACCCCGGCCAGGAGCCAGGCCATCACCACCCGCGCGAGCGGCTGGGCGTCGAAGGAGGCGAGCTGCAGCAGCGGCAGCGAGTCCCCGATCGACGGCCCCGCCGCGAACCACCCCATGCCTCGCAGCACGTACACCCAGCCGAGGCCGGCGAACAGCCCCGCGAGCAGGACCAGGAACGCGCCGACCGCGACGGCCGCCGCACGAGCGCCGCGGCGCAGCCGGAGGAACGCGGCCTGCTCGGCCCACGGCGCGGTGGTACGGGGCCCATCTGCGAGCACACAACGAGGTTACGCACCCGGACCCGCGGCCCACCGCGTCTTTCGCATCGCCGGCGTGTCTTAACCGACGTTGCGAGACTCCACGAACCGGAATCCTGGGTGAGCCGCTGGCGCGCGATCGTCGTGGGGCTGGCGACCACCGTCGTGCTGGCGGCCTGCGCGGCGGCGGCCATGGCCGTGGTGCGCGAGCCACCGGCGCGGGCGCGCACCGGCTCTCCGCGCGGGGCGCCCGGCCCTTCGCACGCGGCGCCCGGCCCTTCGCACGCGGCGCTGCGCCGAGGGGCACGCCGCGCGAGCGCCACCGCGCGCGCGGTGGGAGTCCTCTGCCCCTCGCCGTCGCTGGGAGGGACGCTGCCGGCCGAGGTCTATCTCCCGGCCGGCTACTCGACTCGCGCAGCCCCCTACCCGGTGATCTACTTCCTCCACGGACTGCCCGCGGGACCCACGACCTACACGACCAACGGTTTCGTCGCGCGCGCGCTGGCGGCGGCGCACCAGCGCGCGATCGTCGTCGCCCCGCAGGGCGCCCGCTCGGCCGGCAGCGACCGCGAGTACCTGGACTGGAGCCCGTCCGAGAACTGGCCTGCGGCGATCGCCGATGACCTCCCGGCCTGCATCGACAGCCGCTTCAACACGATCGCGAACCGCTGGGGCCGCGCATTGATGGGATTGTCGGCAGGCGGCTACGGGGCCTTCAACATCGGGCTGCGCAACCTGCAGTCGTTCGCAGCCGTCGAGTCCTGGAGCGGCTACTTCGTCGCCACCGATCCGTCGGGCGAGCACGTGCTCAACCTCGGGTCCCCGGCGGCGCAGACCGCCGCGACGGTGCCGCAGGGGGCGGGCCTGCGGGCCGCGCTGGGCAGCTGGCCCGCGTTCATCGGCTTCTACGTGGGCAACCAGGACGCCCGCTTTCTGCAGATGAACGTGCGGTTCGACGCCGCCCTGCGCAGAGGCGGGATCACGCACGTGTTCCGGATCTATCCCGGCGGCCACACCGGCGCGCTGTGGCGAGCCCACGCACGGCTGTGGCTCACCTGGGCGCTGCGATACCTCGCGGCGGGGAGGGCCCGTCAGGCCGGCCAGGCACCCCCCGGCCCCGCCACGAGCGTCTCGGGCGGGGCGCCGGTCGGCTAGTGGCCCGCGCGCGCCGGGCGCCGGTCGGCTAGTGGCCCGCGCGCGCCGGGCGCCGGTCGGCTAGTGGCCCGAGCGCGCCGGGCGCCGGTCGATCAGGGCCGAGACCCTGGCGACCAGCTGCTCCGGCGTGAAGGGCTTGACCAGGAGGCTGTCGCCGCCGCCGGGCTGGCCCCGGCTCACGAACCGGCTGTCGTTGTAGCCGGACATGAACAGGACCTCCAGCGCGGGGAGCGAGGCACGGAGGCGATCGGCCAGCTCCGGACCCGACAGCCTCGGCATGACCACGTCGGTCACGAGCAGGTCGATCGGGCCGCGGTGGGCGGCGGCGACGGCCAGGGCATCCTCCCCATCGCCGGCACGCAGCACCTGATAGCCCTGCTCGGCGAGCATCGTCGCCACCAGGTGGCGCAGCGCCGGCTCGTCCTCGACCAGCAGCAGCGTCGCCGCCGGGTGCGCGCCGCGTGGCGCGAGCGCGTCCTCGGCGGCCGGGAGCACGACCGTGAAGGCGCTCCCGCGCCCGAGCTCCGTGTCGACCTCGACCCAGCCGCCGGCCTGGTCCACGACCCCGTAGACCGTGGCGAGACCCATGCCGGTGCCACCCTCGCCCTTGGTGCTGAAGAACGGCTCAAAGATCCGCTGGGCCGTCTCCGGGGACATGCCGGTCCCCGTGTCGCTCACCGACAGCTCGACGTAGGCGCCCGCCGACACGCCCCGGAGCTCGGCCTCGGAGTGATCCACCCGGCGAGCGCCGCTCAGGATCCGCAGCGTGCCGCCGGCGGGCATCGCGTCGGCGGCGTTGATGACCAGGTTCATGACCACCTGCTCGATTCGGGCTCGATCCATCATCACCGGAGCCAGGCCGTGCTGGGGCCGGAAGTCGAGCACTATGTCGGCGGCCAGCAGCCGCCTCAGCATCGGCTCCAGCTCCCTGATCAGCCTCAGAAGATCGATCCGATCCGGCGTGCCATGACCACGCTGGGCGAAGGCCAGCAGCTGGCGCGTCAGCTGCGCCGCCCGGTCAGAGGCGGTCAGGATCTGCTCCAGGTCGTCGCGCGCGTCGACGAGCTCGGGGCGTGCCAGCAGCCGCCTGGCGTAGCCGGAGACGATCGTAAGCAGGTTGTTGAAGTCGTGGGCGATCCCGCCGGCGAGCTGTCCGACCGCCTGCATCTTCTGCGCCTCGCTGACTCGCGCGGCCACCTCGGCGCGCTCGGTCACGTCGGTGATCACCCCGCGCAGGCGCTCGACCTCGCCGTTCGCCCCGCGCGACACCGACACGATGTCGCGCACCTCGCGCAGCTTGCCCGCCCGCGACACCACCCGGTAGTTGAGCTCGATGCGATCGCGCTCACGCGCGCCGCGCATCGCCTCCAGCGCCGCGTCGAGATCATCCGGGTGCACGACCGACGCCCAGAAGCCCTCCTGAAGCCAGCGCGAGCGCGGATGGCCCAGCAGCGCCTCGGCGCGCCCGCCGACGTAGCTCAGCCTTCGCCGGTCGGCGGACCGCGACTCCCACACCATCGCCCCCAGCGCCGCGACGATCTCCTCCACGGCCGCCGCCTGCGCATGGTCGCGCAGCCGCTCCTCGACGGCCAGCCGCTCGCCCGCGTCGCGGACGACCGCGACGACCGCGTCCGCTCCCTCCAGCGCGGCCGGCGCGAGGCTTATGTCGAGCGCAAGCTCAGATCCGTCGGCGCGCAGGCCGACCAGGCTGGGCACGTGACCGAGCGGGCGCGTCCAGGGGTCCGCGGCGTAGCGGTCGCGCTCGGCCGCGTGGCGGGCACGCAGGTCGCCGGGGACCAGCTGCTCGATCAGCTCTCCGACAAGCCCGCCGGGCGGGTAGCCGAAGATCTCCTCCGCGGCGCGGTTCACGTACATGATGCGGCCGTCCAGGGACACGACCAGGATGCCGTCCGGCACCGAGTCAAGGAGTCCCGAGAGCAGGCCGTCCGGGCTGCGCTCTGCCGTCATCGAGGCAAACGCTATTACCGGGATCGGCCCGCCGCAAGACGCGGCGCGGCGCTTGCAGCACGGCGCGCGCGGCCGGTCGAGAGGCAGCGTCGCCGTCACATCGCCGATTTCGCTTGAATCAGTCCGGAATCGGGACGAAAATGCGATTGGGCCCAGCCGGTTGGAGCCGACCGGGAGATCAACAGATTTTGAGCGCGACGCGGAGAACCCTGGATGCGATCCCGGCTGGTCCGGCCGCGGCGACGCGGGCACCATGGGGCCGGCCGCCGGTCGCCGAGCTGCTGGCGTCGATCCCGGACCCGGTGATCGGGCTCGACGCGCGGGGGCGGATCGTCTACTGGAGTCGCGCGGCCGCGAACGTCTACGGCTACACGCCGGACGAGGCGGTCGGTCAGCCGGCGGCGCGGTTGCTCGAAACCCGCTTTCCAGCGCCGCTGCTGGAGATCCTTGAGGTCCTGACCGACCTGGGCCGCTGGGAGGGGCGCCTGCGCCACCGCACGCGTGACGGCCGGGAGGTCGAGGTCGAGAGCCGATGGGTGGCGCGCTACGACGACGCGGGCGCGCTGACCGGGGGCCTCGGGATCGAGCGCGCGCTCGCCGGCGCGCCGGGCGACCGAACCGAGCCCGACCCCGGCGGGGATCGGGCGCCCGTCGAGCGGGGGCCGGAGGGCGCGATGAGCGGCCTGCCCGTCGAGCGGGCGCCGGAGGGCGCGACCAACGGCCGGCCCGGCGAGCGGGCGGGCAGGGGCGAGCCGCAGGACGACCGGGCGCAGCACCGGTCGCGCGCCGTCGCCCACGACTTCAACAACGCGCTCTCGATCGTGATCAACTACGCCTCGTTCGTGAGCGGCGAGCTGGAGCGGCTGCGCTGCGCGCCGACGGAGTCCCAGCGCACCTCTCTGCGAGAGGACCTCGGCCAGATCAGCGAGGCCGCCGAGCGGGCCGTCGGCCTGGGCAGCGAGCTGCTGGCGCTGGCACCCCAGCGCGCCGGACGCCCCGGGCCGCTGGACGTCGACCTGGCGATCGGGGAGCTGCGCGAGGCCCTGCAGCAGGCGCTGGGCCCGCAGGTCCTGCTCCGGCTGTCGCTCGCCGGCCGGGGGCGGGTCCGCGCCGACGCCACCAGGATCGGGCAGACGCTGCTCTCGCTCGCGAGCGCCGCGGCCGACACGATGCCCGGCGGCGGAGCGATCACGATCGCGACGCACCCGGCGACGACCGGCGGCGGCGTACAGGTGCTCGTGACCAGCGACAGCTCGACGTTCAGCGCGACGCTCGAGCTCCCGCCCGCCGACGGACCTGCACGGCGAGCGGGAAGCGTGGTCGATCGGAGCATCGACGCCCGCGATCCGAGCAGGGCCGATCCGCAGGGTCTGGCCCCCCGTCCGGACGCACCCCACCATGCGCACGCACCCCACCATGCGCACGGACCGCACCAGGACGAGCGGGCTGAGGGGACGCGCAGGACGATCCTCCTGGTCGAGGACGAGCACCCGCTGCGCGAGCTCTGCCACAGGATCCTCTCCCGGGCGGGCTACGAGGTGCTCGAGGCGCGCGACGGCCATGAGGCGCTCCGGCTCGCCGCCGATCACCCGGGGCGGATCGACCTGCTGCTGACCGACATCGTGATGCCCGGGATGGCGGGCCACCACCTCGCGACGCACCTGCGCGCGCTGCGCCCATCGACCGCGGTCGCGTACATGTCAGGCTTCTCCGACGCCGTGCTCGGGCCGACCGGCCGGCTGCGCGAGGCGCTGATCGACAAGCCGTTCAGCGCGCGGGAGCTGCTCGATCACGTTCACTGGGCGCTGGGCGGCGCGGGGTCCTAGCGATGCCCGGCCGGCGACGATGACCCACCTGCTGCTGGTCGACGACGAGGACGCGCTGCGGCGCTGGGAGCGGCGCGTGCTCGAGTCTCAGCGCTACGAGTGCAAGGAGGCGGTCGACGTCCCCGAGGCGCGAGCCGCGCTCGCCGGAGAACGCTTCGACCTGGCGCTGCTCGACGTGAACCTCCCCGGCGAGTCGGGCATCGAGCTGCTGTCGGAGATCCGCACGGAGCACCCCGGGACCGCGGTGCTGATGGTCACCGGGGAGGACGACCTGTCGCTCGCGACGCGGGCGATCGAGCTCGGCGCGTACGGCTACCTCGTCAAGCCGGTGCGCGCCGGCGAGCTGCTGATCAACGTGACCAACGCGCTGCACCGGCTCCGGCGCGAGACCGAGCTGCTGCGCCGGGTCGACAGCCTGGAGAACAACCGTGAGGTGGCCGAGCGGGAGCTGCGCAGCGCCCTGCACACCAACGGGGGCCGGACCTCCGATCCGATCGCGCTGCTCGAGTCCGAGACCATCCACCGGCTCGTACGCCTGGCCGAGTTCCGCGATGCGCAGACCGGCCAGCACCTCGTCAGGATGAGCCGCTACTGCGAGCTGATCGCGCGGGCCCTCGAGCTGGAGGACTCGTTCTGCCGTCAGATCCGGCTCGCGAGCGAGCTGCACGACGTCGGCAAGGTCGCGATCCCGGACCGGATCCTGCTCAAGCCCGGCACGCTGACCAGCGCGGAGCGGAGGGTGATGGAGACCCACACCGAGATCGGGCACAGGATCCTCTCGGACTCCGGCTCGGAGCTGCTGCAGGTGGCGGCGACGATCGCCCACACCCACCACGAGCGCTGGGACGGGACCGGGTATCCGCGCGGGCTGAGCGGCACCGAGATCCCGATCGCGGGCCGGATCGCGGCCGTCGCCGACGTGTTCGACGCGCTCACGTCGGACCGCGTCTACCGGCCCGCCTTCCCGGTCGGGATGGCTGTCGAGATGATGGAGGCCGAGCGCGGGCGCCATTTCGAGGAGCGCGCGCTGCAGGCGCTCCACGACGTGTTCGGGCAGATCGAGGCGATCCGCCGCGAGTTCGGCGACTGAACGCCGGCAGCGCTCAGCCCGACCCGCGACCGCCCACGACCATCGCGACCGCCTGGACGCGCGTGCGCGCGCCCAGCTTCGCGGTCGCGTTGCGCACGTGCGTCCGGACCGTCTCCGGCGACAGGAACAGGCGCTCGGCGATCATCTGGCCGTTGAGGCCCTCGGCGAGCAGCTGGAGGACCTCCAATTCGCGGTCGCTGAGCGAGGCGAGGCGGCCGAGCTCGCCGCCCTCCGACAGCGCCGCGGCCAGCTCGGGGTCGACATAGGTGCCGCCGGCGGCGACGGCCCGCAGCGCGCCGACCAGCAGCGACGGCGGCGAGGACTTGAGCACGAAGCCGCGCGCGCCGGCGCGAACCGCGTCATGGAGCGCCGACTCGGGCTGGGTGTAGCCGGTGTAGAGCACGATCGGGGCGGCCGGGTCCTCACGCAGGAGCTCCTCCACCAGCCCCACGGAGGTCCCGTCGCCGAGCTGGACGTCCAGCAGGGCGACGTCGAACCTCCTCCTCGCCAGGAGCGCGGAGGCCTCGGCCACGGTCCCCGCCACGCCCGCGATCCTGAACCCGGCCTCGCGCAGCACAAGCTCGATCCCATGGCGCACAGCCAGGTGATCGTCAACCACGACCACCTCGAGCTGCTCGGCATCCATTCAGACTCCGTTCCGGCGCGGACCGACCACCAACCTTGGGGATCTCACGCAGATCATCGCACCGCCGGCGGCCCGCCGTCCAGTGTCCGCGGTTGCCCTGCAAGAACGCGGCTTTCTGCCGTCCGGCGCCGGCTCTATGGTGGTCGTCGTCGATGCAGGCCAGAGAGCAGATCGAAGCGCCTCCGCACCCGCCCTCGAGGATGGAGGCGGACCTGAGGGAGCTGGTTGGGACCGTCCAGGATCCGCACCTGAGACGCCTGCTCGCCGAGCTGCTCGGCGAGCGGTCGACGACCTGGGCGGCGTTCCGCGACGCGCCGGCGGCGAAGCGCTACCACCAGGCATACCGGCACGGGCTGCTGGAGCACTCGCTGACGGTCGCGCAGGCGGTCAGCGCCATCTCGGCCACGTTCCCAGGGATCGACCGCGACGTGGCCGTGACCGGCGCGCTGCTGCACGACATCGGCAAGCTCGACGCGTACGAGCTGCGAGAGGGCGAGATCGAGATGACCGACCAGGGCCGTCTGTACGGCGAGATCCCGCTGGGGTACCACCGCGTGCGCACCGCGATCGAGTCGCTGGACGGCTTCCCGCAGCGCACCGCCGAGGCGGTGCTGCACATCATCCTCAGCCACCACGGCGCGCTTGAGTACGGCAGCCCGGTGGTGCCGTGCACGCGCGAGGCGACGCTCGTTCACATGATCGACAACCTGGGCGGGAAGCTGGGGAGCTTCGACCGGATCGAGCGGTCGATGCCGGCCGGCGAGCACTGGTCGCCCTACGACCGGGCGATCGGCTCGGGGGCATACTTCGCGATCGCACCCGGAGCAGCCGCCGAGCGCCGGGCGGCGTAGCGCCGGGCGGCGTAGCGCCGGGCGGCGTCGGGTCGGGCGGCGCGGCGTCGAGTACCGTTCGGGTCGCGCAACCAGTCCGCACCGCGACCGGAGACGAGGCTGCGCCGAAAGCGTTGCAAATTGCGCGCGGGCGCCCGCAACCGCGTGAGCGGCGGATCCCCCCGCGGCTAGAGTTGAGCCGGGGATGGCCAAGGACACCGAGAAACTGATCCGTCAGCTCTCGTTGATCTCGTACCTGATGGCCGAGCGGCGACCGGTGACAGCGCCGGAGATCAGGCGCGACGTCGAGGGCTACAGCGCGATGAACGAGGATGCGTTCGCGCGCCGCTTCTACGCCGACCGCTCGGAGCTTGAGGCGCTCGGGATCGTGCTGCAGGTCGAGAAGCCGGCCGACGGCCTGGTGGAGCAGGAGAACTACTCGCTGCCGCCTGAGAACTTCCATCTGCCGCCGATCGAGTTCACCGACCGCGAGCTCGCAGCTCTGCGGACCGCGCTGCACCTGCTCGACGGGGAGTTCGCCTACGCCGAGCCGCTCCGGCTCGCGCTGCAGCAGATCTCCTGGGGCCGCCCCAGCCCGCTGAAGGCACCGGAGCAGAGAACGGTCGCACTCGGGCTGACCGGGTCGGCTGGAGGACACGAGCTGTCGCAGCGCCTGGCGAAGATCGAGACCGCCATCTTCCGTCGCAAGACGATCGTGTTCGACTACCACTCGATCGAGCGCGACGAGCTCTCCAACAGACGGGTCGACGCCTACCAGCTGCTCTACCGGGGCGGCCAGTTCTACCTGGTCGGGCGCTCGCACGAGCGTGACGCGATCAGGGTGTTCAGGCTGTCGCGGATCCGCGGCAAGGTCGGCTATGCGACCAAGGCGGAGCACGACTTCCAGCGCCCCACCGAGTTCGACCCGCGCGCGTACGCCAACCGGATCGACTGGCAGTTCGGCGAGCCGGTCGGCGTCGCCGAGGTGTGGATCTCCAGCCGGATCGCATGGCAGATCCAGCGCAGCTTCGGCCACTTCGGCGAGCTTGAGGCGACCGGCGACGACGGCGACCTGATCTTCCGGACCCCCTACGCCAACGCCCGGCAGCTGATCGCATGGGTGCTCGGGCTGCGTGAGAACGCCCGTCTCGTCGGCCCCGAGGAGCTGGTCGACTCGCTGCGAGACCGGCTGCGCCTGCTGGTCGAGCGACACACGGGCGAGCCGCTGCTCGCCGACGCGATGCCGGCCGGCGACCACCTCGGGGGCCCGGACGGCGGCGCCGATCGCGCGGACGACGACGAGAGCGCCGGGACGCGGCCGGACGGGGCGATCCGTCCCGAGCGCTTCGCCCGCCTGGTGACGCTCGCCAGCATGCTGATCGACGCAGGCCGCGCCCGACGGCTGCTCAGCGTCGACGAGCTGTGCGGCGCGCTGAACGTCTCGGAGGCGGAGCTGCGAGAGGACGTCTCGGTGCTGAACGTCGTCAACTTCGGGGCGGGCACCTACGTGCTGTATGCCGAGATCCACGACGACGGGCGGGTCGAGGTCGATCCCGAGCCGTACGGCGACTCGTTCGCTCGGCCTGCGCGCCTGCTGCCGGTCGAGGCCAAGGCGCTGATCGCGGCGATCGACCTGATCGGCGACCACATCCCGGAGGGCTCGCTGGCCTCGGCCCGGCGCAAGGTCGTCGGCGCCCTGGGCGAGGATCCCGTGCACGACGGACTTCAGTTCGCGCCCCCAGGAGGCGACAACGAGGAGATCGCGGGGGTCGTCTCACGCGCGATCGCCGGTCGGCGGATGCTCTCGTTCGAGTACTACAAGGCCAACGAGGACGAGTTCACGACCCGCCTCGTGGAGCCCTACGCGCTGATCAACGGCCGCGAGGGCTGGTACGTCACGACCTTCGACCCCAAGCGCGACAGCGTCCGCCACTTCCGCCTGGATCGCTTCAAGTCGGCCACCGTGACCGACACGCCGTTCCACCCGCGGCCGGAGGTGGACCCCGCGGCCGACGTCGAGGGATGGCCCCGCACGGGCGAGGTCCCCGCCTCGAGCCGTGCGCGCGTCTGGATCTCCCCCGAGCGCGCGCGCTGGGCGAGGGAGGAGCGGCAGGTCGTCGCCGAGCTCGTGGACGGAGCGCTGATCGTCGAGCTGGGGTTCGCCGGGGTCGACTGGCTCGTGCGGGAGACGCTCAAGGAGGCCGGCGACGCCGTGGTGCTGGAGCCCGAGCAGGCGCGCGAGGCCGTGCGACAGGCGGCCGCCGCGATCGAGGCCGGCGCGCAGCTGGTCTCACGCTGACGCCCGGCGCAGCGCACGGCCCAGACCCTCGGGACCCCCGGGCACGGCTCAGCCTCGACCGGTCCGCGCCCGGACGCCACACCCGGCCTGTCGGGCGGGCCGATAGATTTGCACGATGACGGAGCTCAAGGGGCTGATCCTGTCTGGAGGCAAGGGCACGCGGCTTCGCCCGATCACCCACACCAGCGCCAAGCAGCTGGTCCCGGTCGCCAACCGGCCGGTCCTCTTCTATGGCATCCAGGCGATGGCCGACGCCGGGATCGAGGAGATCGGGATCATCATCGCGCCCGAGACGGGGGACGAGATCCGCGCCGCCGCGGGCGACGGCGAGCGGTTCGGCGTCCGGATCACCTACATCCTCCAGGATGAGCCAGCGGGGCTGGCGCACGCGGTGCTGACGGCCGAGCCGTTCCTGCGCGACTCGCCGTTCGTGATGTACCTGGGGGACAACCTGCTTCAGGGCGGGATCGGAGACCTGGTGCACGCGTTCAACGAACAGCGACCCGATGCGCTGATCCTGCTCACCCCGGTGCCCGATCCTGAGAACTACGGGGTCGCCGAGCTGCGCGACGGCGCGGTCGTGCGGCTGGTCGAGAAGCCTCCGGCGCCGCGCACCGACCTCGCGCTGGTGGGGGTCTACATGTTCACCGCGGCGATCCACGGGGCAGCGAGGGCGATCAAGCCGTCGGCGCGCGGCGAGCTTGAGATAACCGACGCGATCCAGCGCCTGGTCGACGACGGGCTGCGGGTCGACCCCCACGTGGTCCGGGGCTGGTGGAAGGACACGGGCCGCCTGGAGGACATGCTCGCGGCCAACCGGCTGGTGCTGGACACGATCGACACGCGCATCGAGGGGGACCTGGTCGACTCCCAGGTCGACGGGCGCGTGATCGTCGAGCGAGGAGCGCGACTGGAGCGCAGCACAGTTCGCGGACCGGCGATCATCGGCGCCGGCGCGCGACTGATCGACGCATACGTGGGCCCGTACACGGCCATCGGCGAGGAGTGCGTGGTCTCCAACGCCGAGGTCGAGCACTCGATCCTGCTCACGGGGTCCGAGGTGCGGGACCTCGGGGATGGGCGGATGGAGTCCTCGCTGCTGGGGCGCAACGTCCGTATCGGGCGCGACGGGCGCCAGCCTCGCGCCTACCGGTTCCTTGTCGGCGACAACTCCGAGATCGGCATCCTGTAGCCGGCGCGAGCCCCCGGCACCGGGCAGCGGGCCCGCCGTCGGTCCCGGCGCGGAAAGCCGATCCTCGGACACATCACGGTTACAGGAGCCGCACGGCAGCCCGTTAGCCTTGTCCGCATGAAGACCCCACCCCCCGCCGAGGTCCGAGACAGGCTGCTCACCGCATGGCGGGGAGAGATCGTCGCGGGCGCCGTCTACGAGCTGATCGCGCGCCGGCTCGGTGCGCGGGAGGCGGAGATCATGCGACGCATGGCCGCCGCCGAAGCGAGCCACCGAAGCCGTCTGGAGCAGCGGATGAAGGAGCTGGGGATCGCGATCCCCGACCCGGGCACGGTCAGGGTGCCGCTCTGGCTGCGACTGCAGGCCCGGATCGCGCCGATCGACCGGCTGCTGGCCGCCCGCGAGGCGGCCGAGGACGCCGAGGTGGACGGCCTCTACAAGCGGCCGACCGGCGATGCTGAGACCGACATGCTGCTGCGTGAGATCCGCAAGGAGGAGCGCTCCCACTCGATGGCGGTCGCCGAGATGCGCGCCGGCGGCGACGGGACGATCCCGCTGCTCGCCGCGGTCGACGAGCAGACGCCGGTCGGGGTCACGAACGGGTCCGGCGCCGGATCGCCGCCCTCCAGGCCCCACGGGAACGGGCTGCCCGACCGGACGGTCGACCTGCAGGCACGGCTTGACCGGATCCTGGGTCGGGAGCGCTGGCACCGTCGAGGCGGGAACTGGATCTCGGGCGCGATCTATGGCGCCAACGACGGGCTGGCGGCCGTGTTCGGGATCGTCGCCGGCGTCGCGGGCGCGACCAACGGGTCCAGCGCCGTGCTGACGGCGGGGCTCGCGGGCGCGATCGCGTCGGCGCTCTCGATGGCGACCGGCGCGTTCCTCGCCGAGCGCTCCGAGGCAGAGGTCGCCGCCGCCAACCTGGACCGCGAGCGCCAGGAGATCCTGGAGCACCCGGAGGAGGAGAAGGAGGAGCTGTCGCTCTTCTACCAGCTGAAGGGGGTCGACGAGGAGACCGCCAACCAGCTGGCCGAGCAGCTGGCCCGCAACCCGGACGCGATGCTCTCGGCGCTTGGCGCGGAGGAGTTCGGGATCACCTCCGCCGACGGCGGCAATCCGACGCAGGCCGCGGTCGCCGCGGGGATCTCCACCGGCGTCGGAGCGATCATCCCGGTGATCCCGTTCATGATCACCACGGGCACGATCGCGACGATCGCGGCCGCGGTCGTCTCGCTGGTCGCCCACTTCCTGGTGGGCGCCGCCAAGTCGCTGGTGACGCTGCGCTCCTGGTGGGCCGCCGGTCTGGAGATGACGCTCGCCGGCGTGATCGTCGGTGGCGCCCTGTACCTGGTCGGCCTCGGGCTGCCCTCCTGACGCGCGACAGCGGCACGACCCGCCGGGCGCCCGGCGGGTCGGCGGTCCGGCCGCACGGCTAGGCCGGCTGCGTGCGCGGATCGACCGGGAGGCGGGTGGGAACGCGGCTCACTCGAACAGCTCGGCGAGCTGCTGCCTGAGGGCGGCGACATCCGCCTGGAGCGAGCGGAGCTCTCCGATCTCGGCCCGGAGCCGCTGGAGCTCCTCCAGCTGCGCCCGCAGCGAGCGAAGCTCGTCGATCTCCGCCTCCAAAGCGGACACACGCTCGGCAAGCGCGCCATCGCCGCTCGCGACGGCCGCGCCGTGCGCGCCTGGCGCCGTTGCGGTCGGCGCGTCCCGGCCGAGCACCATCGGGGTGCCTGGCGCCGTTGCGGTCGGCGCGTCCCGGCCGAGCACCATCGGGGTGCCTGACGCCGTTGCGGTCGGCGCGTCCCGGCCGAGCACCATCGGGGTGCCTGACGCCGTTGCGGTCGGCGCGTCCCAGTCGGCCGCCACACGTGCCTCCTGGACGGGCAGGGCACGCGGGTCCGCGGAGGCGGTCTCCGGGACGGTCGCGTGCTCGGAGTCGCCGTCCAGCGCGCCCTCGCCCAGCAGGTGGCGGTAGCGGTCCTCCTTCTGCCCCGGCCGGCGCGCCATCCGCTCGCAGTAGCCGCGTGAGGTCAGATCGTCCAGAACACGCTCCACGTCGGCGAGCGTCGCCAGATGCGCCATCCGCTCGCTGCGACCCTTCAACTCCCCCGGGGTCTGAGGGCCTCGCAGCAGCATCACGCACAGGACGGCGAGCTGCTCCCGCTCCAGCCCGAGAGCCTCCTCGGCCAGGTGGCGGTACTTGGTGGCGCGTGAGCCGGCGCCGCTCGCCAGCCGCGCCAGGCCGTAGCGCGTGAGGCGGTCGGCAGCCGCCCGGACCTGGGACTCGTCGTAGTCGGTGACCGGATCGCGATTGGTGGACTGGTTGCAGGCCAGGCGCAGCGCGTTGATCGACAGCGGGTACTGGTCCGGAGTCGTCCAGCGCTTCTCGATCAGGCACCCGAGGACGCGCTGCTCGACGGCCGTCAGCTCGGATCGGTGCACGCCGCGAGGATAGAGCGCCAGCGCGCCGGGACCCGCGCCCGGCGGGGTGTCGTGCGACCGGCGTGCGGGCGGGCGGTTCCGCTGGCCGGCGTGCGGGCGGGCGGTTCCGCTGGCCGGCGTGCGGGCGGGCGGTTCCGCTGGCCGGCGTGCGGGCGGGCGGTTCCGCTGGCCGGCGTGCGGGCGGGCGGTTCCCCGGGCCCTGCGGCTGATCGGTACGCTGGGCCGGCCAGTGCCGCCCAGCCCGCTCCCCGTTCATCGCAGGCCGCGAGGCGACAGGACGGCGAGCGCCACCGCAGCCGGCTCATGCGGGAGTCGCTCAGGCGCCGTGGGGTCCCCGCCCGGTTCGCAGGCCCGGCCTGAGCTCGCGTGAGGATGGTCAGAGGCTTGGCGACGACCGACGCTCACACGATCCAGCGAGAGCTGCGCGGCCTGATCGGCGACGGGGGCGTGCTTTCGGGGACCGCGCGCGCGTACCTGAGCGACGCCACCGAGAGCAGGCTGCTCAGCGGCCGCGCCGACGCGGTGGCGCTGCCACGGGACGCCGCCGAGGTGGCGGAGGTGGTGCGCTGGTGCTACGACCACGACGTGGCGATCGTCCCGCGCGGCGGCGGCACCGGGCTGGCTGGCGGCGCCGTGCCGATCGCCGGGGGGGTCGTGCTCAGCCTTGAGCGCCTCGCCGCCGCTCCGCGGATCGAGCCGGAGCGGTGGCGCGCGCACGTGCAGGCAGGCGTGAGGACCGCGACGCTCGCGCGGCGGGCACGCGAGGAGGGCCTGCTGTTCGCGCCCGATCCGGGGGCGGCCGAGCAGTCGCAGATCGGCGGCAACATCGCCACCAACGCCGGCGGGCCGCACACGTTCAAGTACGGCGTGACAGGCAGCTGGGTGACCGGGCTGGAGGCCGTGCTCGCGCCCGGTGAGGTGGTCTCGATCGGCGGTCCGGTCCGCAAGGACGTCGCCGGATATGACCTGCGGGCGCTGCTGGTCGGCTCGGAGGGCACGCTCGGGATCGTGACCGCCGCCTGGGTCAGGCTCGTGCCCGCGCCCGAGGCGCAGCTGCCGGTGGTGGCGTTCTACCCGGATGCCGCCGCGGGGTGCGGGGCCCTCGGCACGGTGCTCGCGTCGGGGCTCCGCGCCGCGGCGATCGAGTACCTGGACGCGGTCGCGGCGGGCGCCTCGCTGGCCTCCTTCCCGGGCAGGGCGCCGGCGCGACCGGCGTTCATGCTGATCGCGGAGGCCGACGGCTCGCGGGATGAGGCGCACCGGCTGCGCGGGGAGCTGCTGGAGGCGCTGTCGCCGGGCTCGCTCGCGACCCATGCGCCGGCGCACGCGGGCGAGGTCCGCGAGCTGTGGCGCTGGCGGGCGGGCGTGTCACGGGCGGTGATCGCGTCCCGGGGCGGAAAGGTCTCCGAGGACATCGTGGTGCCGCTCGAGCGGCTGGCCGACGCGATCGAGGGCACGCTGAGGGTCGGCGCGCGCCATGGACTGCGGGCGTGCAGCTGGGGCCATGCCGGCGACGGCAACCTCCACGCCACGCTGATGGTCGACCCTGAGGACCCGTCCGAGATCGAGCGAGCGAGCGCGGCGGGTGGCGACCTGCTTGAGCTCGCCGCCTCGCTCGGGGGATCGGTGTCCGGCGAGCACGGGCTCGGCGTGGTCAAGCGCGGAGCGCTCGCCCTGCAGTGGCCCGAGCGGGCTCTGGGTCTGCACGAGCAGATCAAGCGCGTCTTCGATCCCAGGGGGCTGCTCAACCCCGGCAAGAAGCTCGCCCGCCCCTGAAGCGCGCCAGACGGTGTCCCCCCGGCCGCGCGGCGCGGGCGCCGTGATCAGCGCTGAACCGGCGCCGTCGCCGACGTCTCCCGCCCGTCGCCGGCGGCGATCAGGGACGGCCCCTCGGCACCGGCGCTCAGAGGGCTCTGATCGGAGCGCGTCGCGGCGGCGACCTCCCCGGCGGTCACGTTCTGCGGGTGGTGGCAGGCGGCCAGATGGCCGCCCGCGTACTCGGTCAGCGGCGGCTCGATCGTGCGACAGACCTCGGTCGCGTGCGGGCAGCGGGTGTGGAAGCGACAGCCCGACGGCGGGTTGATCGGGTTGGGCGGCTCACCGCTGATCACCGCACGCTGACGCGACCGGTTGACCCTGGGGTCAGGGATCGGGATCGCCCCGAGCAGCGCCTGCGTGTAGGGGTGGATCGGCTTGGAGTAGAGCTGCTCGGCGGGTGAGACCTCCATCAGCTTGCCGAGGTACATGACCACGATCCGATCCGAGACGTGACGCACCACGCTGAGATCGTGGGCGACGAACACGTAGCTGAGCCGAAACTCGTCCTGCAGCTCGTCGAGCAGGTTGATCACCTGGGCCTGGATCGAGACGTCCAGCGCCGAGACCGGCTCGTCCAGCAGGATCAGGCGCGGATCGACGGCGAGCGCGCGCGCGATGCCGATCCGCTGGCGCTGCCCGCCGGAGAACTCGTGCGGGAAGCGGTTGAGCACGTCGCCGGCCATCCCAACCCGCTGCAGCAGCTCGCGGCTCTCGCGCGCGACCTGCTCCCGGGGCACGCCGCGGAGCCGCAGCGGCGTCGCGAGGATCTGCCCGACGCGCTTGCGGGGGTTCAGCGACGCCTGGGGGTCCTGGAAGACCATCTGCATCTCACGCCGGATTGGGGCAAGCTCCCGGCGACCGCTGCGGGTGATGTCCCGGCCGCGGAAGCGGATCGCGCCCGAGGTCGCGTCCAGCAACCGGACGAGCACCCGGATCAGGGTCGTCTTGCCGCAACCTGACTCGCCGACGATCCCGAGCGTCTCCCCCTCGTACAGGGCGAACGAGACGTCGTCGACCGCGTGGACCTGGCCCACCTGACGGTCTACCAGCAGACCCGCCTTGATCGGGAACAGCATCCGCAGGTGCTCGACCGACAGCAGCGGCGTGCCCTCGGCGGTCGCGCCCTCGGACGAGGTGCCGGGATCCGCGGCGGGACCGGCCTCGGCCGGTGCGCCGCTCATGGATCCGCCAGGGCTCGCTGACGGCGTGCCCTCGCCGGTCGTGCCCGCGTCCGGCACGTCGTCGCCGGACCCGCCGGCGTCCGCGTCCGGCGGGGCGCCGGCGTCGCGCTCATCGGGAGGGAGGGAGTCGGCGTCGCGCCGATCGGGAGGGAGGGAGTCGTGCTCGGTCACGAGATCACCGGCTCGGTGCTCCGCAGACCGACCTGGCCGTCGACCTGCCGCAGCGCGCGCTTGCGATCCTCGGTCAGCCAGCAGCGGTCGAGCGACTCCGGACGGTTGGCGACGTGCCCCTCCAGCGGCGGCACCTCGACGCACTTCTCGAACGCGTGCGGGCAGCGGGGACGGAAGTGACAGCCCTTCGGCGGCGAGAGCAGCGACGGCGGCATCCCCGGGATCGCCGGCAGCCGCTGAGAGCGGTCGGAGTCGATCCGAGTGATCGAGCCGAGCAGGCCCCACGTGTAGGGGTGCTGCGGGTCGTAGAAGATGTCGTCCAGCACCCCCTGCTCGACGACCCGCCCCGCGTACATCACGATCACGCGATCGGCGATGTCGGCAACGACCCCGAGGTCGTGGGTGACGAGGATCACGCCCGCATCGGTCTCATCGCGCAGCTTGCGCAGCTCCTCAAGGATCTGCGCCTGGATCGTCACGTCCAGCGCGGTCGTGGGCTCGTCGGCGATCAGCAGCTTGGGCGAGCAGGAGAGCGCCATCGCGATCATCACCCGCTGGCGCATGCCGCCTGAGAACTCGTGCGGGTAGGAGCGAAGGCGCTCGGCGGCGCGCGGGATCCCGACCCTCTCCATCAGCGTCACGGCGCGATCGAGCGCCTGGGCCTTGGAGATCTTGCGCTCATGGGCCCGGATCTGCTCGACGATCTGGTCGCCGATCCGGTAGACGGGATCAAGCGAGCTCATCGGGTCCTGGAAGACCATCGCGATCCCCGCCCCGCGGATCCGCCGCAGCTGCTCGTCGGAGGCCCCCACCAGCTCGGTCCCGTCGAACGTCGCCGTCCCCTGGAAGGTGGCGTTGGACCCTCTCGGGAGCCCCATCAGCGTCATCGCGGTCACCGACTTCCCGGAGCCCGACTCCCCGACGATCGCCACCACCTCCCCGCGTGAGACGGTGAAGGAGACCCCGTCGACGGCCTGCACGGTCCCGTCCTCGGTCGCGAACGCGACCCTGAGGTCGGAGATCTCCAGCAGCGGCGGCTCGGTGGCGCTCACGCGAGCCGGATCCGCGGGTCGAGATAGGCCACGAGGACGTCGACGATCGCGCCGATCACCACGACCGCGATCCCCGTGAGGATCACGATCTCCATCAGCGTGATCGTGTCCAGCCTGCCGATCGAATCGCGCGCCAGCTCGCCCACCCCGTGCAGGTTGTAGACGGTCTCGGTCAGGATCGCGCCGCCGCCGATCACCTGCGCGAAATCCAGGCCCCACAGCGAGATGATCGGGATCAGGGAGTTGCGCAGGCTGTGGCGGATCAGGACCTGGCGCTCGGACAGGCCCTTCGCGCGCGCGGTGCGGACGTAGTCCTCGTTGATCGAATCGAGGATCGAGGAGCGCAGCACGCGTGAGTAGAAGCCGATGAACAGGATCGACAGCGTGATCCAGGGCGCGACCAGATGCCCGAACCAACCGCCGACGCTCTGCGAGAACGGGACGTACCCCCCGATCGGAATGATGTTGGCCTTGTAGGCGACGTAGTAGATGAGGATCGCGCCGAAGAAGAACGGCGGCATCGAGACCCCGATCATCGACAGCACGGTCAGCACCCGGTCTGCGTACTTGCCGGCTCTGACGGCCGCGATCGTGCCGAACAGGATGGACACCAGCAGCCAGATGAGCCCGGCGCCGATCGCCAGCGACAGGGTCGCCGGCATCCCGGCCCTGATCTCGTCCAGGACGTTGAAGCTCGACTGATACGAGTACGCCTGGCCGGTGAAGATGTTCTTCATCGTGTCGATGTACTGGATGTAGATCGGCTTGTCGAAGCCGTAGCGCACCGAGATGAGATGGATCTCGGCGGGGGTGGCGAGCCGACCGGCCAGCAGCGCCGCCGGGTTGCCGTTGGGCAGCAGCAGCACGAACATCGCGAACGTGAACATCGAGATCACGATCAGCAGCGCGACCATCACGAGCATGCGGCGGACGACGAAGCGCAGCATCAGGCGCCCCGGGTGTGATCCAGCGTCTGGGCGGCGGCGAGCCTCATCGCGCCACCCGGATCTTGCTGCGCGGGTCAAGCGCGTCGCGCAGGCCGTCGCCGAAGATGTTGATCGACATCACCGCGATCACCAGCATCAGCCCCGGGATCAGAACGTTGTGGAACGCGGTCGGAATGTCGTTGTTGATCCCGTCGGAGATCATCGTCCCCCACGACGCGTTGGGCGGCTGCACCCCGGCGCCGAGGTAGGTCAGGCCGGCCTCCAGCAGGATCGAGTTGGCCATGATCAGGGGCACGAACACGACGATCGTGCTCGACAGGTTGGGGAGGATCTCCGAGGTCATGATCCGCCAGTGGCTCAGGCCCTGCTGGCGAGCGGCGTCGACGAAGTCACGCTCGCGCAGCGTCAGCACCTGGCCGCGGACCGGCCTGAACACGTACGGCACGTAGACGAAGCCGATCACGACCGCCGGCACCAGCGCGTTCGTGCCGTGAAGCGGCCCGATCCCGTGGATGTTGAGCACGGTGCCGATCGTGATCCCGAGCAGCACAGCGGGATACGTCCAGACGACGTCGTTGGCGCTGCGGAGGATCGCGTCCCACCAGCCCCGGAAGTAGCCCGCGAAGACCCCGAGCAGCGTGCCGATGATCATCGTGATCAGCGTCGCGACGGCGCCGATCATCAGCGAGGTGCGCCCCCCGTACAGGAGCCGGACGGCGACGTCCCGACCCTGGTCGTCGGCACCGAGGAAGTAGTGGTGGATGTCCCAGGTGGGCCCGATCGGGATCCCGATCTGGCTCAGCACGAACTGGGTCTTGCCGTTCAGCGTGAAGGTGCCGGTCGGGTTGCCGTAGTTGGGGCCGATGTGGGCGATGTCGGTGGAATAGACCGGCGCCAGCAGGCAGACCACGACGATCAGCAGGAACACGAAGCCGAAGAACATCGCAACCCGGTTTCGGCGCAGGCGCCGCCAGGCCAGCTTCCACGGTCCGACTCCGGGCGGAAGCTGGCCCTCGGACTCGAATCCGGCGTCGAAGCCCTCGCCGAGCTCGCCTGGCCCCTGGCCCGGGCTCTGTCCGCTGATGACCGACATCTCGTTCTGCTCCTTGGAAGAGGGGCCGGGACAGCCTAGCTGCCCCGGCCCCGTCAGCCAACTGCTACTTCAGCGCGAACGACGTGATGTCCCAGCCGTAGATCGGCTGGAAGACCAGCGCCCCGTAGTTGAGCCGGTTGGAGGCGAAGAACGGGAACTTCTGGTAGCCGAATACGGCCACGTAGGCCTTCCTGGCCACGTACTCGTCCAGCGCCTGCCACTGCGACACGACGGAGCTCAGCTGCGTCGTCGGCGTCGACCCCAGCTTCTTGACCTGTGCGTTGATGTACGGGTCGTTGGTCTGGCCGAAGTTCTCGTTGTTGGTCGGGAGGATCGAGTTCCCGTCCAGCAGCGGTCCGTAGAAGTCGACCGGGTTGGGGAAGTCCTGGTTCCAGTCGGCGAAGCCGGTCTGCGGGTGCACCGACTTGGCCTGGCCGATCGTCGTGAAGTAGGTCGCGTCCGCGATCACCTTCTGCGTGGCCTTGAATCCGATCTGGTTCAGGAACTGCGTGTAGTAGGTCATCCACTGCTGGCGCGGCGAGCGGGTCTCGGACCAGACCGTCACCGGCTGGCCCTCCATCCCGGACTGCTTGACCAGCTGCTTGGCCTTGGCGAGGTTTCCGAGGCCCGGCGTCCCGTACGGGCACGGGGCGGTCGGGTGGCCCGGAACCGCGGGCGGCAGGAAGTAGCACGCCGGCTCGAGCGTGCCCGAGCCCAGGCGCGACATCGCGTCCTGGTTGAGACCGGTGACGACCGCCTCACGCGCCAGCTGGCTGGAGAACGGCTTCTCGGTGACGTTCAGGAAGATGTAGTACGTCGAGCCGCCGAGGTTGACCATCTTGAAGCGACTCGCGGCCTGCGACTGGATCTGGCCGAGCAGGCTGCCCGGAATCGTGTCGGCCCAGTCGAAGATGTCGGCCGAGTTGTTGAGCACCGCCAGAGCGTTGGCCTGGAGGTTCGAGCTGATCTTCACGTTCACCGTCACGTGGCCGGCTGGGATGCCGGGGATGTTCTGGGCCGCCCAGTGCGGGTTGCGGACCGCGGTGAACGACTGGTTGGGGACGATGTTGGTGATCATGTAGGGCCCGTCGCCCGACGGCGGCGAGGTCGCCTCCACCTTCATCGGGAAGCCCGACGGGATCAGGCCCAGCGACGGGAACGCGAGCACGTTGTCGAACGGCCCGTAGGGGGCCGTCAGGTTGATCGTGATCTTCCCGGTGGCGTCGTTGGTCGTGATCCCGCTGATCGACTTGGCCTTGCCCGCCGCGTACTGCGACGCGCCGGCGATGATCGGCGTGATGAACGAGCCGGAACCGCCCCAGGGGATCTTGATCGCCCGCTCCACCGTGTAGGCGAAGTCGGACGCCTTGACCGGCTTGCCGTTGGAGAAGACAAGGCCCTTGCGCAGCGTGCAGCTGTAGGTCTTGCCGCCGTTGGAGATCGTCGGCAGCGCCGAGCAGAGGCCGGGGATCAGCTGACCGCCCGCGGCGCCGCTGGCGTGCGAGTAGGTCGTCAGGCCCGTGTAGACAACCCAGTTGAACTCCGATCCCTGGGTCGTGTAGTCGAGCCCGGGGTCCAGCGACTGCGGGGCGGTGCCCAGCAGCATGGTGACGCTCCCGCCGCTCGCGGCGGGAGCGGACGACGAGGACGCCGCGGCCGACGAGCTTGAGGACGCGGGCGCCGAGGAGCTGCTCGCGGATGACGAGCTGCTCGATCCGCACGCCGCGATGACGAGCGCGGCCGCAGCCGTGAGCAGGGTCGCCGCCCACGGCCGAACGTATCTCTTCACTGATCCTCCTCCAGAGGTTCGTGTTCCCAGACGGGACAATTTAGACCCAATCGCGGCCGCAAGCGAGCCCTTGTGAGAGCCGCCGGGCGCGCCGGCGCTCCGCCGCGTCCCGATCTGGGGCACCGCCCGCGGCGCGTCCCGGCGCGATACTGCGTGCATGCCCGGGGCAGACGCGCCACCGCCGTTTCGCTCGCCGTACGCGCACGGCTTCGTGCGCGTCGCGGCCGCCGTCCCGCGCGTCCGCGTCGGTGACCCCAGGTTCAACGGGGAGCGGACGCTCGAGCTGGCGCGGGCCGCCGACGCCCGCGGCGCGGCGCTGGTCGTGTTCCCCGAGCTGGGCCTGGCCGGCTACTCCAGCGAGGATCTGCACCGGCAGCGCGCGCTGATCGACGGAGCGCACGCGGCTCTGGAGCGGCTCATCGACGCGAGCATCCAGCTGCGACCCGCGATCGTCGTCGGCGCCCCCGTGGTCGCCGAGGGAGGACTGTTCAACGCGGCGATGGTCGTACATCGCGGCCGGATGCTCGGCGCCGTGCCCAAGAGCTACGTGCCGGAGTACCGGGAGTACTACGAGAAGCGCCAGTTCCGCGCGGCGCGGGACCTGGTCGGCGACCGGGTGTTTGTCCTGGGCCAGGAGATCCCGTTCTCGCCTGAGATCGTGTTCGAGTGCCGCGACGTGGCGGGCTTCACGTTCGCGGTCGAGATCTGCGAGGACCTGTGGTCGCCGATCCCGCCGACCACGCTGACCGCGATGGCGGGGGCGACCGTGCTCGCCAACCTGTCGGCCTCGAACATCACCGTCGGCAAGGCCGCCTACCGGAGGATGCTGTGCGAGGCGCAGTCGGGCCGCGCGATCGCGGCCTACGTCTACGCCGCCGCAGGGCTTGGGGAGTCGACCACCGACCTGGCCTGGGACGGCCAGGCGCTGATCCACGAGGACGGACGCCTGCTGGCGGAGTCCGAGCGATTCTCGGACGAGCCACAGCTGATCGTCGCCGACGTGGACCTCGATCGCCTGGAGGCCGACCGGATCGCAACCTCCAGCTGGGGGGATTGCGTCCACGACCTGCGCGAGCGGCTGCGCTCGGTGCGCCGGGTGCCGTTCGAGCTCGGCCCGCCGGCCGGGCCGCTGCCGCTGGAGCGCCGGATCGAGCGCTTTCCGTACGTGCCGTCGGACCCGCGGCGGCGCGACGAGCGCTGCGAGGAGGTCTACAACATCCAGGTCCGGGGACTGGAGACGAGGCTTGAGGCGGCCGGGATCGAGCGGCTCGTGATCGGCGTGTCGGGCGGCCTGGACAGCGCCCACGCGCTGACCGTCGCCGCCCGGGCGGTCGATCGGCTCGGCCTCCCCCGCACCAATGTGCTCGCCTACACGATGCCGGGGTTCGCGACCAGCGAGCGCACGCTGCGCAACTCCCACGCGCTGATGCGGGCGCTCGGGGTGAGCGCGGCCGAGCTGGACATCAGGCCGTCGGCGATGCAGATGCTGCGTGACCTGGGTCACCCGGCGGCGCACGGCGAGCCCCGCTACGACATCACCTACGAGAACGTGCAGGCGGGCGAGCGCACGTCTCACCTGTTCCGCCTGGCCAACCTCCACGGCGCACTGGTGGTGGGCACCGGCGACCTCTCGGAGCTGGCGCTCGGCTGGTCGACCTACGGCGTCGGCGACCAGATGTCGCACTACAACGTCAACGCGTCCGTGCCCAAGACGCTGATCCGCTTCATGCTCGCCTGGGTGGCGCAGACCGGGCAGTTCGGCACGGGCGCCGGCGAGGTGCTGCGCTCGGTGCTCGCGACCGAGATCTCGCCTGAGCTGATCCCGGCCGCCGACGGCGATGCCGGGGGGCCGGCGCAGCGCAGCGAGGCGACCGTCGGGCCCTACGAGCTGGCCGACTTCTTCCTCTACGGCATCGTCCGCTTCGGGTTTCGCCCCAGCAAGGTCGCCTACCTGGCGCACTGCGCCTGGGGCGATCGCCGGCACGGAGACTGGCCCGAGCTCGGCGACATGGTCCAGGACGGAGGCGAGGGGGAGTCGGCCAGGCGCGAGTACTCGCTGGCCGAGATCGTCCACTGGCTGGAGTCCTTCCTGGTGCGCTTCTTCCAGACCAGCCAGTTCAAGCGCTCGGCGCTGCCCAACGGACCGAAGGTGGGCTCAGGCGGATCGCTCTCGCCGCGCTCCGATTGGCGCGCGCCGTCCGACGCCGCCGCCTCAGCCTGGCTGGAGGAGCTGCGCTCCCTGCGGCGGGTCGCGGACCTCGCCGGGCATCCGGGCGCGACGCTGGGCGACCGCTAGCGGACCTCCGGGACGGGGCGCGCCGGCCGCCGTCCCTACCCGAGGCAGGCTCCCGTGCCGACCGGCCCCGTGACGGCCCTCGCCCGGCGCAGCGCGGGCTCTACCTCGGCGGCCGTGAGCGCGTATCCGATGCCGGCATCGGTCGTGGAGCGGGCGAAGACGACGCCGATCACCGTGCCGGCCGCGATAACCGTGCCGCCGGCGATCGCCGCCGCACCGGTCGACACCAGCGGACCGCCGGAGGAGCCGGAGCGGATGTACGCGTTCACGGCGTAGACCCGGCGGGTCACGATCCGCTCCCCGTAGATGTCGAGCCCGGTCGCGGAGAACAGCCCGTTCACGGCGGCCGGGGTCGCCAGCAGGCCGCCGTCACCCGGATAGCCGAGCGCCGCCGCCGTCGTGGCGCGCGGGACGGTCCCCTCGTAGAGCGGGAGCGGCCTGTCGTCGAGGCCCGGGACGCGAAGCACGGCGACATCCATGCCGGGGTCGAACACGACCGGCGTGGCCTGGTGGCTCCCCGCCTCGTCGATCACCCGAGGGCGCCGGTCGCCCGCGATCACGTGCGCGTTGGTCACGACCAGCTGCGGCGCCGCGACGAAGCCGGAGCCCTCGACGAGCGACGCACAGGCCGGCCCGGCCACCTTCACCGTGGAGGGCCCGGCGACCGCCATCGCGGCGCGGACCGCGGCGTCCGCCGGCGCCCGCGGCGGCGGCAGGAGCTCGGGCGGGACGTTGACGAACACCACCGGGAACCCGCGCACCGACAGGAACGACTCGATCTGGGCGAAGATCGACGGCACGTCCGGGAGCGAGCGATTGAGCGCGCTCAGGATCGCCGACCGCTGCAGCGCGCGGTCGAGCCCGAGCGCGCGCCCGGCGGCCAGGACGTTGCCGACCAGCCAGACGACCATCAGCGTCCCGATCACCGACACGGCCACGCCGAGCGCCTCGTCGAGCCCGACCAGGCGCAGGCGGCGAGCGAGCCCGGCGATCCGCATCCCGAGCAGCTCACCCGCGATGCCCAGCAGGACGGCCGAGCCGAGCACCACCAGGATCGCGACGACCGCCTGCGCCCGGCTTGGCAGCGGGCGGGCGAGCGGCGGCGCGATCAGGACGCCTACCAGCAGCCCGGCGCAGAACCCTCCGATCGCCAGCAGCTGCGTCGCCGCCCCCCGGCGCCACCCGTGCAGCGCGGCGAGCGCCAGCAGGACGACGATCGCCGGATCGACCCAGCTCACGCCCGCCGCCTGCGCCGCACGGTCCCCGGCGGCGGGTCAGCAGCGCTGGAACGCGGGCAGGTGGCTCCCGGCCGAGACGCTGCGAAGGCTGTCGAACACCCGCACGAGGTCCGGGTAGGCGCTGATCTGCGGCAGGTAGCGGTCATAGAGCGAGATCACGTTCTGCTCCGTGCGCACGCCCAGGTCGCACGCGAGCGCGATCGTGCCCGGCGAGGCCGTACCCGGCGCGGCGGCCGGCACGGGCACGCCGTGGGCGACCATCAGCGACCGGACCGTCGCCACGTGCTGCTGCTCCGCGTCGAGCACGTTGACGAACGGCCGGATCCGTCCGAGCCGGTCGACGACGTTCCGGTAGGTCGCCTGCGCGGCGGTCTCGCTGCGGTACGCGGCCGTCAGCGCGGTCGCCAGGACGGTCGTGGACGTCGAGGCGCTCACGCTGGTGGACGCGCTCGACTGGGCCGTGGACGCGCTCGACTGGGCCGTGGACGCGCTCGACTGGGCCGAGGACGCGGTGGAGCTGCTCGAGCCACAGCCCGCTGCCAGCACCGAGACGATGACCGAGACCACAGCGAGCGAGCGACGGGCTTGCGATGTCATGAACGGATGCTGGCGGCACGCGCCCGTTCCGCCATCCGGCTTGATCCGTTGCCGTCCGAGGGCTAGTACCGACCGCGGCGTCGGATCGGATGCACGGGCCACGCCTAGCCCCCGGCGGGCCGGGACGCGCGGGAAGCGCGCCGCGGCCCGCCGCTGGCCGCGGTCGTCAGCCGGCCCAGCCGCCTGAGCCCGACGAGCCTGACGAGGACTTCCCGGAGCCCGTGATCGATGCGCCCGCCGGCGAGACGAGCCACCACTTGGCGCCGAAGGCGGTGCTGCCCTGGCCGTTTGTCTGGCCCGCGGCCGAGTCCCCCGAGAAGTAGTAGAGGGGATGGCCCTTGTAGGTCACCTGCTCGGCCCCGCCGGAGCGGCCGATCGTGGCCAGGTCGGCGGCGGTCACGCCCGCGCCGGCGACCGGCGAGCCACTGGTCGTGAGCGGCATCCAAGCCCCCGCGCAGGCGCCGGTGCAATTGGACTTGCCGGCGGAGTCGCCCATCCACAGGTAGAGCGCGTGGCCGTTGGGACCGGTCAGGTATGTGCCGACCTTGCCCTTGGCGGCCTGCACCTTTGCCGGGCCGGTGGCGGCGGCCGCGGAGGACGAGGCCTTGGCGACCTTCGTGGACGTGGACGAGCTTGAGGATGAGCTCGCGCTGCCACAGGCGGCCACCGTCAGCGCCACGGCGACGATCGCGGCGCCAACGCCGGTCCGGAACTTGATCTCCTTCATCTGCTGCTCCAAGGGTCGCGGGTTGCCGTCCGCCCACCGCGGGCGGGCCTCTGGTGACCAGGACGCCGATCCGGACGGAATCCTTCCCGCTCTGGCCGGCGCCTCAGCCGGCGCCGCGGACGACGAGCAGGGTGTTGAGCGTCGGATCCGAGCAGTAGGCTACGCGCGTGCCGGCCGCGGCCTCCGCGCGCAGCGCCGAGAGCAGCTCGGCGGTGACGATCTCGCCGGGAGCCAGGACGGGGATCCCCGGCGGATAGGGCGCCGCGGTCTCGGCCGAGATCCGGCCGGCGGCACATTCGGCGCGGACCCGCTCACGCGGGGCGAAGAACGCCTCCCGCGGCGTCATCGCGGCCCGCGGGCGCACGCGCCAGGCGCTCGCGGTGCAGACGGCCCGCGGCGCGCCACGGCGGCGGTCAAGCGAGCGTCGCAGCGCGTCGATCAGCCGGTCGACGGTCGAGTCGTCGTCGCCGATCGTCAGCAGCGGGATGATCACGTCGCGGTCGGCCATCTCGACCCGCACCCCCGCGTCGTTGAGGTCACGCTCCACTTCGTGGCCGTCGGCGCCCGTGCCCGGGAGCAGGAGCACCAGCTTGAGCGGGTCGAAGTCGCCGACGGCCGGCAGGCGGCGCACGTCGTCCGGGTCCAGGATGCGCAGCCCCTCGATGTCGGCGAGCTCGGCGCGGAAGCGACGCGCCAGCGCGAGCGTCGCGCCCAGCAGTTCGGGGCCGCGCAGCGCCATGATCTGCCGAGCCCGGTCGATCGAGCCGGCGATCGCGGCACTCGGGCTGGTCGTGTGGAGCAGCTCGAAGCCCTCGCTGAGCCTCTGAAGGTCCAGCAGCCCCTCGCGGGCGAGCACGATCGCGCCCTGCGTGAAGGCCGCCAGGGTCTTGTGGGCGGAGATCACCATCCCGTCCGCACCGGCCCTCAGCGCCCCGGCCGGCAGCTCAGGGTGCATTCCCAGGTGCGCGCCCCACGCCTGGTCGACGATCACCGGCGCCCCGGCCGCGTGGGCGAGCCGCACGATCGCGGCGAGATCGGAGACGACCCCCACATAGGACGGCTCGACCAGCATCACGGCGCGAGCCCCCTCGGCCAGCACCCGCCGCACCTCGGCCACCGGCACCCCGGCGGGCAGGCCGCTGCCGGCGTCGATCTCCGGCTGCATCCAGAGCGGTGTCAGCCCGGCGAGGATCAGGCCCGCGAACAGCGACTTGTGCAGGTTGCGGGACACCGCGACCCGGTCGCCGGGCGCGCCGAGCGCCAGCGCGAACGCCTGGTTTCCGTGCGTCGAGCCGTTGACCGAGAACCGGCAGAGGTCCGCTCCCCAAAGCCGAGCCGCGAGCCGCTCAGCCCTCCCGAGATAGTCGCTCGAGAGCTGGGCGTCGTCCACGCCGCAGGCGAGCGGCGCGTCGAACGCCAGCAGCGCGTCGCCGAGGTGCGGCGTCCGCTTGTGACCGGGGGTCGTGAACGTCACGCCAGGGTCGGCGCAGAAGCGCATCAGGGCCTCCGCCAGCGGCGCGTCTGCCTGGACGTCGGCGGGCGGGGTCGTGGACATCGACGCGTTGTGTAGCAGCCGGGCTCCGGCGCACGACCGTGTGGCCCGGGCCGGGCGACCGGCGCACGCCGCGCGCCCCCGGGCGGCAGGATCCGATAGCGGACTCATCCGGCTTTCATCAAGGCGCGCGATCGTGTCTGCGACCTTGAGCGATGGTGCGCGAACCCCGCGACAGCCCACAGACCCGGCTCGGCCGCCTGCGCCGACGCGCAGCCGCGCGACGGCGAGCGGCCGCGCCGCATCCCGGAGCTTGACGTGCGGGTGCTGATCGTCGAGGACGAGGTCAAGCTCGCGGCGCTGATCCGCAAGGCGCTGCGCGAGCAGGGCCTGCTCGCGGATGTCGCGGTCAAGGGCGAGGACGCGGTGTGGATGGCGTCCTCGACCGCCTACGACGTGCTCGTGCTGGACGTGAACCTGCCCGGGATCGACGGCTTCGAGACCTGCCATCGCCTCCGCACCGACGGCGTGGGGACCCCGATCCTGATGCTCACCGCCCGCGATGCCGTCGACGATCGGATCAGGGGCCTTGACACCGGCGCCGACGACTACATGGTCAAGCCGTTCGACTTCGGCGAGCTGTTCGCCCGCGTCCGCGCGCTCGCGCGGCGCGGCCCAGCCGCTCGAGGCACCGTGCTGACCGTCGGGGACCTGAGCCTCGACACGGCCACGCACGCCGTCCGGCGCGGCGGCGTCGAGATCTCGCTCTCGACCAAGGAGGTGCAGATCCTGGAGGTCTTCATGCGCCACCCGGGCCAGGTCCTCTCGCGCTACGACCTGCTCGAGGGCGCGTGGGAGATCGACTACGAGAACCGCTCCAACGTGATCGACGTCTACATCCGCTATCTGCGTGAGAAGATCGACCGCCCTTTCGGCGTCGACACGATCGAGACCGTGCGCGGCGCGGGCTACAGGCTGCGTGCCGGCGCCTAGGCGCGTCGACCGTCCTGTCGGCGTCGCCGCGATCGAGACGGAGCGCTGGGCGGGACGCCCGCCGGCGCGCCTGGCACGAGAGGCCGGCTACGGACCCCCGGAGCGCGCAGGGCCGTCGCGCGGGAGCGCGATCCAGACGTCGGCGCCGCCCTCGGGGCGGTTGCGCGCGTGGGCGCGGCCTCCGTGGGCGAGCGCCACCGCCTGCACCAGCGACAGGCCCAGACCGCTGCCCTGGCCGCTGAGCGCGGCTCCCTCGCCGCGCGCGAAGCGCTCGAACGCCCGTTCCAGGAACGAGTCCTGGAACCCGGGCCCCTCATCGGTCACGTGCAGCTCGACCATGTCCCCGCCGTTGCGCGCCGTCAGGATGATCGTGCCACGGCCGTAGCGCAGCGCGTTCGTGATCAGGTTGTCGATCGCCTGAGCGGTGCGGTCGGGGTCCGCGCGCACGCGCGCGCGGACGGCGAGCGCCGAGACGACGATCGAACGGCCCCGCACCTCGGCCGCGGCTCGCGCGTGGCCGGCGGCCCGCTCCAGCACGTCGGCCACCTCCAGAGGCCTCGGGTTGAGCGGGAGGCGCCCCTGGTCGGCGCGCGCCAGTACGAGCAGATCGTCCGCCAGGCGGGACATCCTCCGCACCTCCTCGGAGGCCGACTCCAGCGCCGCCCGCAGCTCGGGCTGCTCCCGGTCGCCGATCAGCGCCAGATCGATCTCCGCTCGCAGCGTCGTCAGCGGGGTGCGAAGCTCGTGGCTGGCATCGCTCACGACCCTCCGCTCGCGCACGACCGTCGCCTCCAGGCGATCCAGCACGGCGTTCAGCGTGCGCGCGAGCGCGGCGACCTCGTCGTCGGCCTCGGGCACCGTCAGGCGCTCCGAGAGGTCGTGCTCGGTGATCCGCTCGGCCTGGGCCCGCATCCCCTCCACCGAGCGCAGCGCGGCACCGGCGAGCTCGTAGCCGGCGATGCTCGCCAACACCAGGGCGAAGGGACCGGCGATCAGCAGCAGCCGCTGCAGGTTGTCGATCTCGTGGTCCCTGAGGCGCAGCGACGCCGCGACGGCGACCACGACCCGCCCGCCCGTGGCCGTGGCCGCCGGCAACGCGAGGACGCGAGCCAAACCCGAGGCGAGGGTGTGCTGCTCGATCAGCTGACGGCTGTCGAACGCGCTCGCGGCCTCCGACCGCGTCAGCAGCCGGGATCCGCGAGCCGCGCGCGTGGAGAGCAGCAGGTCCCCACCGGTGCCGTACAGCTGCGCCAGCCCCCCGCCGGTGGAGCTCAGCGTCCGCGGGCTGCCCTGAGCGACGAGCTTGACGACGTTGGCGGCCTGTAGGCGCAGGGCGGCGTCGATCTGAGCGTCGAGGTCCGAGCGGACCTGGACGAACAGGAACACCCCGGCGCCGGCCAGCACCGCCGCCATCACGCCCGCGAACGCGACCGTCAGCCGAACCCGGACCGGGAGGTGGTGAAACCGTGACAGCGGCCTGGGGCGGTATCTGGCGCGCATCCGAGGGCAACGCTAGCCCCGGCCCGCCGGCCCGTCGTCCTCGACGCGGAGCCGGCCCGGATCGAGCGCCAGCCGGATCGCGGTGTGCGCCAGCACCGCCAGCGCGACCGCGAGCACCGCGCCGATGGCAGCGTCCAGCGTCCCGTCGACGACGAGCAGCAGCCCGGCGACGGAGCCCGCCGTGACGGCGCCCGCGCCGATCGCCGTCCAGAGGACCGCCGTCGAGCGCGGCGCTGAGCCGGCGGCCCGGCCGGACGTCGAACCGTCGCGGCACCCGACGGGCATCGAACCGTCGCGGCACCCGACGGGCGTCGAGGTGGCGGCTCTCATCGCATGTCGCGCCCGGCCAGGACCAGCATCTGATCGAGATGCTGGTTCCAGATCTGCCAGTCGTGGCCGCCCGGGTAGATCGCCCAGCCGACATCGGCTCCCGCCGCCCGCAGAGCCCTGACCATCGGACGCAGCTGCGAGCTGTAGGGATCCTCACGGCCGACGTAGAGGAACGCGCGCAGCGGATGAGCGGCAAGCTGGGAACGAAGCCTCCTGACGTAGTCGATCGGGCTGTTGTAGGCGAGCTGTCGCGCGGCAGCGTGAGCGAACACCCCGCTCCTGGTCTCGGTGAAGTAGCCGGACCAGACCTGGACCGAGGCGAACACCGACAGGTGGTGCAGCGCGATGTTGATCGCGCCGTACGCGCCGGCGGAGAGACCCGCGAGCACCCGGTCCCGGCGGCGGTCGAGCGTCGCAAAGCGCCGGTCGACGTCGTGTACGACGTCGAGCACGTAGCTCTCGAAGTCGCCGGCCCTCGTGTTGGCCCATTCGGAGTCCGAGAACTGGCTGCCGCCGATCCGGCCGTCGGGGAAGACCAGGATCATCGGGGGCACGCGTCCCAGGCTGATGAGGTCCTCCAGCCTGGTCTCGATGTTCCCGATCAGCGTGAACGACATCGGGCGGCCGGGCATCCCGTGCAGCAGGTACATCACCGGGTAGCGCCGCGCTGGGCTGTAGCCGCCGGGCAGGAACACCAGGTAGTCCGCTCGCCGGTGGAGCGCCGGCGAGTAGAAGTGGACCGTCAGCAACCGCCCGGCTGGCGCCCGCGCCAGTCTCACGGGCGTCGCGAACCCGCGGTGAAGGTAGTAGTCCTCCACGTAGGCGAGCGCGCCGATCAGCCCGACTACCGCGTAGCCGACCACCAGGGCGGTGAGCAGCGCTCTCCTGATGACGCTCATGTGGGTCGCTTCCCCGGTGCCGCGCGCGGGTCAGGCCGCGGAACCGCAGCGATCGCGCGCGGCTCGGAACGGGGCGACGGCGATCGCGCGCCGCAGGCCGATCCGCCCGCGCCCCAGGTCGATCCGCGCGGAGCGGGACGGCCGCGATCGAGGCGACCGTCCCGCCGCGCCACGCGGCCGATCTACGGGCGCGCGCCGCTCACCGCGATGTAGGACGTCAGCACGCCGTTGGGATGGACCAGGACCACGGGCGCCAGGCACGTGGCGGGCGCCATGAACGACCGGTCCTCGATCACGGCGTCGCCCTTGCTCGACAGCGCCACCTGCGGGCTGGTCGCCGCGGCCTTCATGGTCATGTCGGCACCGCAGTAGAGGGAGGCGCTGATCGTCTTCACCGGGCCCGTGCCGACCCCCGGGATCAGCAGGCCGTTGACGTGAAGGTTCAGCCCGGCGCTCGTGACCATCACGGTCCCGTGCGCGAGCTTCCACGGCTTCGCGCCGGGACCGACGTGGTGGAACATCGGATCGGCGGTCATCGACGGCGCCAGCGAGGCGTCGATCAGCATCATCCGCGCGTGGCCGGCGCGCGTGCCTCGGGTCCTGGGGTGGTGGGCTCCCGGGGAGGCCAGCGCGTTCGTCGCCGACACGGTCAGGAGCGTCGCGATCCCGGCTACCAGCGCCGTCGACATCGTTGCCTTGATCCTTCGCATCAGTGGAGTCTCCGTTCTCTGTTGTTGGACGGCTCGTAGGACATGAGCTGCGTGGACTGCTCGTTGAGCGTCAGCTGGGTACGGCCTGCCGCTCGGCGCCCCGACGTC
>JAJZWB010000135.1 GCA_021846845.1 Actinomycetes bacterium
GTCTGGATCGTGAAGGAGCCGCCACCGGAGAAGATGACCGTGCCGGTCACCGTCACCGGCATCAGCCGAACCGATGGGACCTGCCCGGCCCGTCCGCCGGGCGCCGCGCCCCCCCGCGCGCCCGCCGCGTCATGGCGCGGATGAGCGGCGGCCGCCGCCGCGGGCACGAGCGTGAGGCCTCCGCAGAGCGCGCAGGCGAGCACGGGAAGGCTGCGTGTGAAAGGTCCGCCGGCCTGGGTCACCGTGGCACTAATCGGGCCGGCACGGTGTGTGCCTGAACGGCGCGGAGCGCCCGGCGGGGACGATCAGCGCCTTGATGACCAGCGGCTACGGGGTGTTTCGGCCGTCAGCGCGATCCTGCACGCACTGGACGGATCGTCGATCGGCGGCTCTCAGCAGGCGCTCTCGGCTCCGCGTCCCCGACCGCGCCCAAGCCGATGGACGGCCCGCCGCGCGCCTCGCTAGGCAGCCGATCTCTCAGAGCTCGTGACGGTCCGGGCCTCCACCGGCGCCATGTCGCCCGCGGTCTCGAACAGCAGCAGCCCGACGCCTGAGGCGATCGCCACGCCGCCGTCGGACGCCATGCGCTCCTCGCTCTCACGCTCGATCTCACGCGCGCGGGCGCGAAGCCTGCGCAGCTCGGCCGAGAGGTCGCTGAGGCCCCGCTCGTCGAGCGCCAGCTCGTGCCAGCCGATCAGGGCGTCGCTGCGCTCCAGCCCGCCCGCCTGGCCTGCGGCGCTGATCGCAGCGCCGAGCCTGTGGAGGGCGGCGCGAACCAGGCTGGACCCGATCCCGCCGGTAGCCTGCGACCAGCCCCAGCCGGTCAGGCCGACGGGCGCCGCAGCACGGTAGAAGTGCTGGAGCGCGCCACGCCGCTGCCTCGTCTCGACCAGCTCCACCAGGCCGACGCGGGCGAGGAAGCGAACGTGGTAGCTGACGTTGGCGAGCGGAGCGCCGATCTCGTCCGCCACCTCGCGGGGGCTCGCGACGCGGTCCTCGAGCGACCTCAGGATCTCAACGCGCAGCGGATGGGCGAGCCCCCTGACCAGCCGCGGATCGTCGATCTGGTTGCCCTGCATCGTGACCTGCTGGCCTCCGACCACTGGCAGCTGACGGGAGCGCAGCCGCCTTCGTTGTATGAGCCGGTCCCAAGGTCACCTGGATCTAGCCCGACCAACCAGGTGAGCCACATGCGAGGGGGTGATCGTAACGCGAAGCGCCGCGGCGTTGTGAGAATGACTCCGTGATCCTGTTCCTGCATCACCGCTACCGCCAGCCCGGCGGTGAGGAGCGGGCGGTCGAGGATCTCATCTGGCTCGTGCGCGAGCATCTGGGCGAGGATGCCGAGCTGCTTGCGCGTGACTCGGCGGCGCTGTCGCCGGCGCGCGCGGGGGCCGGCCTCGTCGGCGGCGGCCTGCGCCCCGATCAGGTCGCTCACGCGGTGCGCAGGACCGGCGCACGGATCGTGCACGCGCACAACCTTCACCCGACGTTCGGCTGGCGTGCGCTGGCCGCCGCGCGAGCTGCCGGCGCGGCCGTCGTCGCGCACCTGCACCAGTACCGGCTCGTGTGCGCGACCGGCGTCTGCTTTCGCGACGGGCGAGAGTGCACGAGCTGCCACGGAGCCCGCACCACCCCCGGCGTGCGCCACAACTGCCGCGGCTCGCGCGCGGAGGCGATCGCGTACGCGTCGGCGCTGTCGCTGTGGCAGCGGCGCACGGTCTCGCAGGTCGACGCGTTCGTGGCCCCCAGCGCCCACGCGCTCGAGCGGCTGATCGAGCTCGGCGCACCGCTGGGCCCGGCATCGGTCGTCCCCCACGTCAGCCGCGCGCTCGCCGACCCGCCCCCGGGCGCCGGCGCGACCGCCAGCCGCACGCTCGCCGACCCGCCCCCGGGCGCCGGCGCGACCGCCAGCCGCACGCTCGCCGACCCGCCCCCAGGCGCCCATGCGACCCACGGCCACGCGCTGCTGGCCGCGCGGCTGGTGCCGGAGAAGGGGGTTGAGATCGCGATCGAGGCCTGCCGGCTCGCGGGTCTGCCGCTGGTGATCGCAGGGGAGGGTCCCGAGCGGGCCCGCCTGGAGGGGCGTGCCGAGCACGCGCGCTTCGTCGGCCCGGCCGGGCCCGAGCTCCTGCGAGAGCTGCGCGCGGGCGCAGCGGTGGCGCTCGTCCCCTCGCTGTTCGCCGAGACGTTCGGCCTGTCGGCCGCCGAGGCGATGGCCGCGGGCGTTCCGGTTGCGGCCTCGAGGATCGGCGCGCTCCCGGAGCTGGTCCCGGATGACTGGCTCGCCGTGCCCGGAGACCCCGCCTCGCTGGCCGAGACGATCGCCCGGATCGCCGGCCAAGCCGGGGCGCGCGAGCGAGCGCTCGCGCGCGCACGGGAGCTGACCGCGCCGGAGGCGGTGGCGCCGGCGCTTGCCGCGGTCTACGACCGCGCCGCCGCGCTGTCACGGAGGCGATGCCGGGGCTGACCGACGCCGCCGCGATGTCAAGACGCGCGACCGCCGGCCAGCTTCGACGGTTGCGGCCACCGAGAGGGCTCGACCCGCTCTCGGGCGCTCGCTAGCTCTGGCTGGCTTCCAGCGCCGGCGCAGGACCGCGTGCGGGCTCCGCGGACACCTCGCCGGCCGCGCGCGCAAGGCCGGCGGTGAGCAGCGCGCCGAGAACGCACGCCACCCCGAGGAACTGCAGCGCGCTCGGCGACTCGCCGAGCAGCACGACCCCCAGGGCGACCGACCCGATCGGCTGCGCGGTCAGCAGCACGGCGCCGACCGACGCCTGCAGGCGCGGCAGCGAAGAGGACAGCAGCAGCCAGCCGATCACCTGCGAGCCGAGCGCGAGCGCCAGCAGCCAGCCGGCACTGGGCCACGCTGGAACCAGCCTCGCGTCGCCGATCGCCAGGCCCCCGATGATGCACGAGACCGCCCCGGAGAGCGTCACGTCGAAGAGCGGCCCGGCCGCCGCGCGCGGGTTGCGCGCGCCACCGCGCAGGAGCAGCAGAAAGCCCACGTAGGAGAGCCCCCCAGCCAGGGCGAACACGGTCCCGCGTCCGGGCGCGCGCCCGTACGCGCCGTGCTCGAGCGCGCCGGAGATCAGGAGCACGCCCAGCGCGGCCAGCGGAAGCGCCGCGACCAGGCGACGATCCGGTCGCTCGCGCAGAAGCAGCCAGGCGGCGAGTGGCAGCACCACGACCTGGATGTTCACCAGCACGGTCGCGAGGCCGGCGCCGACGTCGATGATCGAGCGGTTCCAGAGCAGGTTGTCGATGCCGAAGAAGACCCCGGCCGCCAGCGCCGCGCCTCGCTCGCGCCGCGACCGCGGCCCGAGATGGCTCCGCTCCCGCCGCGCCAGCACCGCGAGCAGCGGAAGCGCGTACACGCAGCGGAAGATCGCGGCGGTCGAGGGCGAGGCGTGGCTGACGCGCACGAAGATGCTGGAGAACGAGATCGCCCCCGCTCCGGCCAGGGCGAGCGCACGGGCATGACCGGTTGTGGCGCGGGTGTGGAGCGCGGCGAGGCGGCCGCGGGCGCTGGTCGCCGGCATCCATCCCTTGCTAGCAGGTTCCGCCGCCGTCCATGCGGTCGACCACTCCCGCCCCGCCGTCGCTCGCACCCGCGCCCGGGACCGTCCGGCTCCGGCTGGAACCGGCACGGGGCCCACGCCCGCGCCTGTCCGGCTCCTGGCTGGAACCGGCACGGGGCCCACGCCCGCGCCTGTCCGGCTCCTGGCTGGAACCGGCACGGGGCCCACGCCCGCGGCGGCGGTGGCAGCATGACGGTGATGCCGCCGCCGTCCGATCGGGAGCTGGTCCGTCTGCGCTGCGAGTCGGTGCTGCGCAGCAACTGGCGTGAGGGAACCAGGGCGGCGGACGGGATCCCGTTCGCCTACACGTGCCCGAGCCCCGCCCACTACCCCTGGCAGTGGTTCTGGGACTCGTGCATGCACGCGATCGCGTGGCGGCACCTGGACGCCGGCAACGGGCTGCGGGAGCTGCGCACGCTGCTCGCCGCCCAGCGGGAGGACGGCTTCATCGGCCACACGATCTTCTGGGACCGGCCACTGAGCGGGGTGCGCCGATACACGTACAACGTCGTCTCCCCGGAGGACCGCATGACCTCCAGCATCCAGCCCCCGATGCTCGCCTGGGCGTGGCTGATCGCAGGCGGAGACCCGGCGGCCGAGCCCGGGATCGTGCGCCAGCACGAGTGGCTGGCCGCCAACCGCGACCTGGACGGCGACGGACTGCTGTGGATCGTCTCCCCCGACGAGTCCGGGCTCGACGCCTCGCCCCAGTTCGACCCGATCTGGCGCCGACGTGCCCACAGCCGGCCCGGCTACGTCGCGCTGGTGCACCGAAACCGCCGCCTGGGCTTCGAAGCGCGCAGGATCGAGGCCGCCGGCGGCCCTGTCTGCTGCGAGGTCACGACAAACGTCCTCTACGGCCTCTCGCGCCTGGCGCTTGGGCTCCCATCCTTGACGCCGGCCCTGATCGACCGCTGCTGGGACGAGTCCCGCGGCCTGTTCCTGCCGGACGCGCGCCCCGCGCCCGAGGGCGCGATCCCGGCCACGATCGCGGCGCTGTCGCCGCTGGCGCTGCCCGACCTGCCGGAGCGGATCGGCAGGCGCCTGGTCGAGGAGCACCTGCTGGACCCGCGGCGGTTCTGGACACCCGTCGCGCCGGCATCGGTCTCGGCGCAGGAGCCGAGCTTCGCGGTCCGCGACCGCCATCCGATCGGCCCGCGCCGCTACTGGCGGGGCCCGGCCTGGGTCAACCTGGCGTGGCTGTGCTGGATGGGCCTGGTGCGCCTCGGCTACGAGCAGGCCGCGGCCGAACTGGCCCGGCGCATGGTCGCGACCGTCACGGGATCCGGGCTGCGCGAGTACTACCACCCGTACACGCGCGCCGGGATGGGAGCGGTGCAGTTCGGGTGGTCGACGCTCGTGCTGGAGCTCTCTGAGCCCAACCCCGGCGCGGCCGGCAGCCACCTTGGCGGGCTCGGCGCCGTCGGCGCCCGCAGGAGCGCCACCGGGTCCCCCTCGGCCGGCCGGCGCGCGCTACTGTCGGATGCATGGAGACAGAGCCAGAGCTGAAGCTGACAGACGAGCAGTGGCGCGCGCGGCTGACCCCGGAGCAGTACGAGGTCCTTCGCCGGCAGGCGACCGAGCGCCCGTTCACCGGCAGTTACGTGCACGTCAAGGAGGACGGCATCTACCGCTGCGCGGGCTGCGGCGCCGAGCTGTTCTCGTCGGACACGAAGTTCGACTCGGGCAGCGGCTGGCCGAGCTTCTGGGAGCCAGCGGTCGCCGAGGCCGTGGAGCTGCTGGAGGACCGCAGCCACGGGATGATCAGGACCGAGGTCCGCTGCCGGCGCTGCGGCGGCCATCTGGGCCACGTGTTCGAGGACGGCCCGCGGCCGACGGGGCTGCGCTACTGCATCAACTCGTGCGCGCTGGCGCTCGAGTCGTCGGGCCCGGAAGCGGAGGGCTGACCGGGCCCCCGCCCGCCGGCGGGGTCGTCGCCGCGGACCCCGGGCCCCCGCCCGCCGGCGGGGTCGTCCCCGTGGACCAGATCCAGCTCCTGGCGGTGCTCGCGCCGCCTGGAGAAGGCGACCCACGCGACCGCCAGCGCGGCGAGCGCCACCAGCGCCCAGATGCCGAACTTGGCGATCGCGTTGGCCGCGGCTGATCCCCCGTAGTACCCGACGAGCCCGTAGGTGACCCCCCAGCTGATCCCGCCGAGCGCGTTCCAGAAGAAGAACTCACGAAAGCGCATGTGGTTGATGCCGGCCAGCCAGGCGGCGGCGAAACGCACGAGCGCGATCCACCGCGCCAGGAAGACCGCCTTGGGTCCGTGGCGCAGGAAGAACCGGTCGCCCGCGCGGATCACCCTCACCCGGCGGCGCTGAAAGGGCCCGGGCGCCTCCAGGACCTCCCGCCCCAGCCGACGGCCCAGCAGGTAGCCGCAGTTGTCGCCGACGATCGCCGAGGCAACCCCGATCACGATCACCAGCCAGATCTGGAGCTTGCCCTGGCTGGCCAGCACGGCCGCCAGGACCAGCGCCGTCTCGCCCGGCGACGGGACGCCCATGGACTCGAGGCCGATGATCGCGGGCAGCAGGTAGCCGAGGCCGCTGGAGATCGGGATGATCGAGGCGAGGGCGAGCATCGAGGCCTCACCCCAGCGTCGGCGGACGGCGAAGCACCGCCAGCAGCGAGAGCCCTGCTGGGAGCGTCCCCCCACGGGACAGCCAGGCGGCCTCGAGCGCGAGCGGCTGTTCGAGCGCGCCGTTGAGCCAGGCCGGCCCGACGGACAGATCGCCCGCGTAGCCGTCGTCGGCCGGCTGCCGCCGCCGTGCGACCCGCACGATCGCCGCAGGCCCCAGCAGCAGGCTGTTGAACGACGTCATCCGCTCGATCCTCCAACCGGCCGCGAGCACGGCGCCGCGCAGCATCGGCCGCGAGTAGCGCCGTCTGTGGTGGTTGGCCTCGTCGTGAGCCGACCAGAGCGCCTGGTAGGCGGGCACGGTGACCAGCAGCCACCCGCCAGGGACGCAGACGCGCCTCAGCTCGGCGAGCGCCCCGATGTCGTCGTCGATGTGCTCGATCACGTCCAGGCACGTGATCAGGTCGAAGCTCTCGTCCTCCCACGGCAGGTGCTCAAGCGAGCCGATGTGCACCTCGCCGAGCCCGCGTGCCCGCGCGACCTCGGCCGCGTCCGGCGACAGCTCTATGCCGCTCACCCGCCCGTAGCCGGCGAGCTCCTGCATGGTGCGCCCGGAGCCGCAGCCCGCGTCCAGCACGCGCGCCCCGGGCGGCAGCCCGAGACGGTCGATCTCGGCCCGGATCACCCGCCGCCGGCCCCGGTACCACCAGTGGCTCTCGTCGACGGCCAGCGTCGCCTGCATCAGCGCCTGATCCATGGACGCCGATGCTAGTGGCCCCGGGCGCGACCACCCAGCCGCGCCGCGGAGATCCCGCTTCGGCAGGGCGCTCTCAGGCCCCGAGGAGCGGATCCTGCGGGCGCCCGCGGTCATCGGCCGTGCCGGCACGGTCAGCGGCCATGCCGGCGCGATCGTCGGCCGTGCCGTCAGCGGCAGGGCTCTCAGGCCACGGCGAGCGGATCCTGCTCCGGCGCCGGCGCGGCCGGCAGCCGGAGGGTGAACGTCGCGCCGGGGCCGATCCGATCCTCAAGGACCAGCTCGCCCCCCATCCGCTGCGCCAGCTCGCGCCCGATCGCGAGGCCGAGCCCGAAGCCGGCCTGGCCGGCCGTGTTGCTGCCGCGGTGGAAGCGCTCGAAGATCACCTCACGCTCATCCTCCGGCACCCCCGGTCCCTGGTCTGAGACGCTCAGTGCGATCGCGGGCTCGCGCCCGAGCGTGACCGCGATCTCGCTCCCGGGCGGGCCGACCCTGACGGCGTTGTCGAGCAGGATCCGGAGGATCTGCGCGACCGCGCTGGGGTCGCCCAGCGCCCAGACCGCCGTGTCGGCGTCGCGCAGGGTCGATACCAGCGCGTTGCGCTCGGTCCCGAGCTCGAACTCGGCCAGCACCGCACGGCTCAACTCGGAGAGCTCCACAGGCTCCGAGCGCAGCTGCACGTGGGCGTCGATCCGCGACAGGTCGAGCAGGTCGGCCGCCAGGCGGCCGAGCCGCCGCGCCTGCGCGTGGGCGCGCTCGACCAGCGCCCGCGCGTCCTGGAGGTCGGGATGATCGTCCTTGAGGTCGTCGCGCAGCAGCTCCAGCATGCCCTCCAGCGAGGCCAGCGGGGTGCGCAGCTCGTGCGAAGCGGTGGAGACGAACTCACGCCGCGCCTGCTCCTGGCTGCCGAGCCGGTCCTGCATCGTCGCCAGCGCGCGCGACAGGTCCCCCACCTCGTCGTGGACGCGGTCGACCGGCACCTCGACTCCGGCGACCGCGTCGGTCAGCTTCAGGGCCGTCTCACGCAGGCGGCGCAGCCGGCGCACGAGCCGCGCCGAGAGCGGGATGCCGAGGATCAGGCTGAGCGCCAGGCCGGCGAGCGCGGCGTACAGGAAGGCGCGGCTGACGGCGTGCACGGCGCCGGGGATCTCGCCGATCGGCTTGCGCACCGCGAGCACGTAGCGCCGGTGGTCACGCGCCGTGAACGGGATCGCCTCACGGGCCACCTCGGTGCCGTCAAGCTGGCCGAAGCTGCGCACCGTCCTGCGGGTCCGGTACGCCTGGATCACGTCGCCGAAGGTGTCGCCGTCGTCGATGGCCGGCAGGAGCGAATGCACGGCGGTGGACCCGGCGACGGGCGCCGCCAGGACGTAGACGGAGGCGCCGGTACGCCGCTGCAGGGCGGTGACCCTTCTGCGCAGCTCCGTCCGAGCGACGACGTCGCTCTCGACGAGGTCAAGCGGAAGCGCCGCGAAGGCCCTCACCGTGCCGGCGTTGAGCTCCTTGCTGAGCGTTACCTTCTCCGCGTTGCGAAGGCTGTGCTCAAGCGGCCCGAGCAGCGTCACCGCGGCGATGGCGAGCGTCGCGACCGCCGTCACCATCACCACGCCCACGATCCGGGCGCGAAGTCCAAGCGCGCGACCGGCTCGGGCGAGGCGCACGCTACGGTCCCCGCAGGCGGTAGCCGGCGCCGCGCACGGTGAGGATGTAGCGCGGCTTGTCCGGCTCAGGCTCGAGCTTCTCGCGCAGATGGCGGATGTGGACATCGATCGCGCGCGGGTCCCGGTAGGCGCTGTCGCCCCAGATCGCGCGCAGCAGCTCCTGGCGGTTGAGCAGCCGCCCCGGATCGGCCATCAGCGCGTCCAGCAGCTCGAACTCGGAGAACGTGAGCTTCACCGGCGCGCCGCCGACGGTCACCTCACGCTGGGCGCGGTCGAGCGCGATCGGGCCCACGACCAAAACCTCGTCGCCGATCGCGCGGGTGCCGGAGCGGCGCAGCACGGCGCGGATCCGGCTGCGCAGCTCGGCCAGGCCGAAGGGCTTGGTCACGTAGTCGTCCGCGCCCGCCTCGAGCCCCAGCACCGCGTCGGCCTCGGAGTCAAGGGCCGTGAGCATGATGATCGGGACGACGTTGCGGCGCGCCCGCAGGGTTCGGCAGACCTCGTAGCCGTCAGGTCCAGGACCCAGCGCGACATCGAGCAGCAGGATGTCGAAGCTGTCGGTGCTGGCACGGTCGATCGCCGAACGGCCGTCGGCGACCGCCATCACGCGATGACCCTCCCGTGAGAAGGAGCGCGTGAGCATCTCGCGCAGGTCCGACTCGTCGTCTACGACGAGGATGTTCAGCGACGCATCCGCCGCGCGTGGCTGGTTGGCGCCCGCGCGACCCGATGAGCCCGACTGGCTGGTGTGCTCCAACGACATCCCGCTCGGCGTCGATCCTATCGAGGGTCGCCGCCGACGGCCCGCGGCACGGCCGGAGCGTCGCGCAGCCTCCGCTCGGACCACCACCCGGCTGCTACGTTCGACCGGTGCGGTCGAGGTCCACCAGCCGGCGTGACCGAATCGCCTCCGCGGCCCGCGCCGGAGCGGGCCGGTGACGCCCAGCGCCACGGGCCAGCGCGAACCGGTCGCGCACGGCGACGAGGTTCGCGGAGGTTGAGCGCACGCCGCCGGCCGGGCCTCACGCGAGCCGGTCGCGCACGGCGACGAGGTTCGCGGAGGCTGAGCGCACGGCACCTGTCGGGCCTAGCGCTCCTCGCCTGCGCGTGCCTCACGCTGGCCGCCTGCGGGGCCGGCGCGACACCGTCAGGCACGCACCCGGAGGCGACGGCGTCCGCGCGCACGCCCGCGGGCGCGTTGCGCACGGACCAGCGCGCGACGGCGTCGTCCTCGCCGACCGTCGGGCCGGCGCGGACCGCGGCGGCGCGACCCACGACGACCGCGTCGTCCGGAGCGGCCACATCGTCCGGAGCGGCCACATCGTCCGGAGCGGCCACATCGTCCGGAGCGGCCACATCGTCCGGAGCGGCCACATCGTCCGGAGCGGCCACAT
>JAJZWB010000136.1 GCA_021846845.1 Actinomycetes bacterium
CGGGGGTCCGGCGCCCGCCGGTCCGCTCTGCGTGCATCTGCACGGGGTCGGCGATCCGGGCAACGTCGGGGCGATCCTCCGCTCCGCGGAGGCGTTCGGCGCCGCGTCGGTGTCGATCGGACCGGGTAGCGCCGATCCCTACTCGCCGCGTGCAGTGCGCGCCAGCATGGGGGCGGTGTTCACGGTCTCGCTCGCTCGCGCGAGCGTCGTGGCGCAGCTCCCACGCCCGGCCGTGGCGCTCTGCGCCGGGCGGGGGACGCCGCTCGACCGCCTGCGCCTCGCCGAGTCGACGCTGCTGATCGGCTCGGAGCGCGACGGGCTGCCCGAGGAGATGGTCGCCGCCGCCGATCACGTCGCGCGGATCCCGGTCTGCAACCACTCGCTCAACGCCGCGATGGCGGCGACGGTGGCGCTCTACGAGGCGTCTAGGATGGCGCGCCTATGAGCGAGATGACCGAGCGTATCGCCGCGCTGGAGCGCGCGGCGAGGGAGGCGATCGACGCCGCCGCCACGACGCTGGAGCTCGAAGACGCGCGCGTCTCGCACCTCGGCCGCCGCGCGCCCCTGCCGAACCTCCTGCGCGGCGTGGCCGAGCTGGACCCGGCGCAGCGTGCCCAGGTCGGACGCGCCGCCAACGAGGCCCGGCGTGCGCTTGAGGAGGCGATCGAGCGGCGCGGCGGCGACCTGGCGCAGGCCGAGCTGCGCGCGCGGCTGATCGCGGAGGGGGTCGACGTCACGCTCGACGCGGACCCGCTGCCTGCCGTCGGGCGCCTGCACCTGATCACGCAGACGCGGCGGGAGATCGAGGACGTGTTCGTCGCGCTCGGGTACGACGTCGTCGAGGGTCCCGAGGTCGAGACCGTCCACTACAACTTCGACGCGCTCAACCATGCGCCCACGCACCCGTCGCGACTGCCGACCGACACCTTCTACATCGATACGGGCTCGGGCTCGCCTGACATCTTCGCGCCCGACACGCCGCTGCTGCGCGTCCACACCTCGCCGATGCAGGTGCGCGCGATGGAGGCGCAGCCGCCCCCGATCTACGTGATCGTGCCCGGGCGGGTGTTCCGGCCGGATTCCGACGCGACCCACACGCCGCAGTTTCACCAGATCGAGGGACTGGCGATCGACACCGACATCACGCTCGCGGACCTGAAGGGAACCCTGCTGACGTTCGCCCGCGCGATCTTCGGCGAGCAGCGTGAGGTCCGCCTGCGGCCGCACTTCTTCCCGTTCACCGAGCCGAGCGTCGAGGTCGACGTGTCGTGCTTCCACTGCACGGGCGGGGTCACGCCCGACGGCCAGCGCTGCCCGCTGTGCAAGGGCACGGCCTGGATCGAGATCCTCGGATCGGGGATGGTCGACCCCAACGTGCTGCTGGCGGTCTCCGACCACGGCTACGACCCCGAGCGCGTCCAGGGGTTCGCCTTCGGGATGGGGATCGAGCGGATCGCGATGCTCAAGCACGGCGTCCCCGACCTGCGGCTGCTCTACGACAACGACATCCGCCTGCTGGAGCAGTTCTGAGCATGGCCGGCGATCGGAACGAGGGCTGACCGTGCGCGTCCCGCTGCGGTGGCTGCACGAGTACTGCGCGCCCGAGCTCACGCCCGCCTCGCTGGCCGAGCGCCTTGCGATGAGCGGGACCGAGGTGGAGCGGATCGAGCACCACGGCGTGGGTGGGGCGGAGGCCTTCGTGGTCGGCCGGGTGCTGGCGGCGGAGCGCCATCCCGACGCGGACCGCCTGCGCGTCTGCACCGTCGACACCGGCGACGGCGAGCCGTCGCAGATCGTCTGCGGCGCTCCGAACGTGGCGGCCGGCCAGACGGTCGCCGTCGCCCGGCCAGGCGCCGTGATGCCGGACGGAACGCGGCTGAAACGCGCCAGGCTCCGCGGGCAGGAGTCCAACGGCATGATCCTGGCCGAGGACGAGGTCGCGATCGGCACCGACCACGACGGGATCATGGTGCTCGACGACTCGCTCGCGGCGGGGACGCCGCTGGCCGGGGTGCTGCCGATCTCCGATGATGTGCTGGTCGTGGAGGTGACCCCCAACCGGCCGGACTGCCTGGGGATCTACGGGATCGCCCGCGAGGTCCACGCCGCCACCGGCGCGCCGCTCGCGCCCGAGCCCTGGTCGCAGGACCCGGCGCCCGAGGGGGTCCTGGACGCGGTGCGGATCGATGTGCGCTGCCCGGATCTGTGTCCCCGCTTCACCGCGCGCGCGTTCGAGGAGGTTCGCATCGGACCGTCGCCGCCGTGGCTGAAGGCGCGCCTGATGGCCGCCGGCCAGCGCCCGATCTCGAACGTCGTCGACATCACCAACTACGTGATGATGCTCACCGGACAGCCCCTGCACGCGTTCGACCTCGACAGGATCGCGGGAGCCCGGCTCGTCGTGCGCACGGCGCACGACGGCGAGACGATGCAGACGCTGGACGGCCAGACCCGGACGCTGAGCTCCGGGATGGTGCTGATCGCCGACGGCGACGGCCCCACGTCGATCGCCGGGATCATGGGCGGCGAGCGCTCCGAGGTGCACTCCGGGACGACGAGGGTCCTGATGGAGGTGGCCAACTGGGACGGAGCCAACATCCACCGGACCTCGCTCGCGCTCGGACTGCGCAGCGAGGCGTCGACGCGCAACGAGAAGGGCCTGCAGCCGGAGCAGGCGATGCAGGCCCAGGCGATCGCGACCCGGCTGATGATCGACCTGTGCGGCGCCCGGCCGCTGCCGGGGACGATCGACATCGGCGGCGACGGCCCGCCTCCGGCGACGATCCGCCTGCGCGACGCGCGCGTCAGCGGCCTGCTCGGAGTGGACGTGCCGAGGGACCGCTGCGCGGAGATCCTGACCGCGCTCGGCTTCGGGGCGGAGCCCGCGCCCGACGGCCTGGACGTGACCGTGCCGTCCTTCCGGCGCTCCGACGTGACCCGGGAGGCGGACCTGATCGAGGAGGTCGCCCGCCTGGGAGCGCTCGACACCCTTCCGGCGACGCTTCCGGCGCACCGCGCCAGGGTCGACTCGGACCGCCGGGCATCGGTCGGGCTGACGGCGGTCCAGCGACTGCGCCGCCGCGTGACCGATGCGCTCGCCGCGCGGGGGCTGCACGAGATCGTCGGATGGAGCTTTGAGGGACCCGAGACGGCTCAGCGGCTCGGGCTCGCCGAGCGGCCGGCGACCGCGCTCGCGAACCCGATGTCGGCCGAGCAGTCGCGCCTGCGAACCACGCTGCTCGGCTCGCTGCTCGACGCCGGCCGGCGCAACCGGGCACGTGGCGCCGGCGCCGTGCGCCTGTTCGAGCAGGGCGCCGTCTACCTGCCCGGCGGGGGCGCTCGGCCGGACGAGCCCTATCGAGTGGGCGCGCTGCTGGCAGGACCCGTTCGCCCGGCCACGTGGCGGGATCCCAGGCCGCCGGCGTCCGACTTCTTCGCCGCCAAGGGGGTCATGGCTGCGACGCTCGACGCGGTGCGCGCACCGTGGACGGTGCGGCGCGGCGGCGAGCCGTTCCTGCATCCCGGGCGTGCGGCCACCGTTCTGGTCGGCGACGAGGTGGCGGGCTGGCTGGGTGAGCTGCATCCCGGCGTGGCGGAGGCGTGGGACTGGTCGGACCCGGTCGCGGCCTTCGAGCTCGACCTCGACGTCGTGGCTCGCCATCTGTCGGTCGCCCGATACGCCGACCTGACCAGCTTCCCCGAGGTGCGCGAGGATCTCGCGGTGGTCGTCGCCGACACCGTGGCCGCGTCTGACGTGCTGGACGTTGTGCGCCAGGCGGGTGGCGCCCTGCTGGCCGGCGCGGAGGTGTTCGACGTCTACCGGGACGAGCTGCGGGTCGGGGCCGGCAACGTCTCGCTGGCGCTGCGGCTGCGGTTTCGCGCAGGCGACCGCACGCTGACCGATGACGAGGTCGCGGCCCGCCGTCGCAGGATCGCCGAGGCGCTCGCGCAGAGGCTGCAGGGGAGGGTCCGTGACTCCTGACAGATGCGAGGAGGGCCGTTGACCGCCAGCCAGGGCAGTAAGAGGACGAACCCGACCGTCGCCGTGTTCGGCGCGGCCGGATACGGCGGTGCGCTCAGCGCCCGCCTGCTGCACCGCCACCCGCACTTCATGCTCACGGCGATCACCGCCCGCTCGGACGTCGGACGGAGGCTGGACCACGTCCATCCCCGCCACCGAGTGCCGATGGTGCTGGAGGAGCTCGACCTCGACCGCCACTCCGAGGTGGACGCGGCGATCGTCGCCTACCCGCACGGGGCCGCCGCCGAGCTCGTCTCCGAGCTCGTCCGCCGCGGCGTGCGGGTCGTTGACCTGAGCGCCGACTTCCGCCTGCGCGATCCGCTGGTCTACGAGGAGTGGTATCGACCGCACCCGGACCCGGAGCTGATCGCCAGGGCGACCTACGGCCTGCCGGAGCACTACCGTGACGAGATCGCGGGCGCCGACCTGGTCGCCAACCCGGGCTGCTATCCGACCGCGACGATCCTCGGGCTCGCGCCGCTGGCGCGCGAGGGGCTGCTAGCCGACGTCGTGATCGACGCCAAGTCGGGCGTCTCGGGCGCCGGGCGAGGAGCCACCGACAAGACCCACTTCGTCACCGTCGACGAGAACCTGAACCCCTACGGCGTGCCTCGACACCGCCACACGCCGGAGATCGAGCAGGAGCTCGCCGCGCTGGGCGCCGACCTGAGGGTGACCTTCACGCCCCACCTGGCGCCGCTGGACCAGGGCGAGCTGGTCTCCTGCTACGTGACTCCCGGCGAGCCCGTATCGCCCGACGAGCTGACCGCGATCTACCGGGAGGCCTACGCGGACGAGGCGTTCGTCGAGGTGGTCGGCGTTCCGCCCGGCGTGCGCGACGTGCGCGAGACCAACATCTGCAGGATCTCGGTCCACGTCGACGAGCGAACGGGGCGGCTGATCGTCTTCTCGGCGATCGACAACCTGTGGAAGGGCGCCGCCTCGCAGGCCGTCCAGAACCTGAACCTCATGTTCGGGCGTCCGGAGGGGGAGGGCATCTCATGACCGGCGCCGGCTTCTTCTCCAGCCGCTGGGTGAGCTGTCCCGAGCATGTCGCCGAGCTGAGCGGCGACCGGCTGCCAGCGGGGTTCCGCGCCGCCGGCGTCGCGGCCGGGATCAAGCCCTCCGGAGCCCCGGACGTCGGGCTCGTGGTGTGCGACTCGCCCGGCGTGTCAAGCGCCGCCAGGTTCACCGCCTCGGGCACGCAGGCACCGCCGGTGCTCGTCTGCCGCGAGCGCTGCGAGCTCGGGGCGCTCCGTGCCGTGGTCGTCAACGCGGGCAACGCCAACGCGGCCACGGGTCGCGCAGGGTATGACAACGCGGTCAGGATGCAGGGCGCGGGAGCGCTCGCCGCGGGCGTCGCCGAGGACCGGGTGGCGGTCTGCTCCACCGGCGTGATCGGCGTGCAGCTGCCGATGGACCGGGTCAACCGTGGGATACTCGCCGCAGCGCACGCGCTGTCCCCCGAGGGGGCCGGCGCGTTCGCGGCCGCGATCCGGACCACCGACGCGTTCGACAAGCGCGCCCGTCTGCAGGCGAGGCTGCCTTCGGGAACGGTTGAGATCACCGCGCAGGCCAAGGGAGCGGGGATGATCTCGCCTCGATTTGCGACCCTGCTGGTGTTCGTGCAATCAGACGCCCTGCTCTCCCCAGAGACCTGCGACCTGCTGCTGTCGGTGTGCCTGAAGCGCTCGTTCGAGCGGATCAGCGTCGACGGGCAGCTGTCGACCAACGACACCGTGATCCTGCAGTGCAGCGGGGAGTCCGGCGTCCGTGTCGAGCCTGAGAGCGAGGACGAGCTGCGGTTCGGGGAGGCGCTCGACGCGTTGCTGCGCCAGCTGTCGCTGCTGGTCGTGCGCGACGGCGAGGGGGCGCGTCGCGTCGGCCGGGTGGTCGTGCGCGGAGGCGACCAGCCGACGGTTGGGGCGGCGGCCCGCGCGGTCGCGGACTCGCCGCTGGTCAAGACCGCGCTGCATGGCGCCGACCCCAACTGGGGGAGGATCGCGCAGGCGGTCGGGGCGGCGCTGCCCGGCACCGCGCCGCTGGCGCTCGACATCGCGATCGAGGGGGTGACCGTCTGCTCCGCCGGCGCGGCGGCGCCTCACGACGCCGACGCCCTGGCGGCGGCGGTGGCCGGTGACGAGGTCGAGTACGAGGTGAGCCTCCCCGGAGAGGGGGCCGAGTCCGAGGTCTACTTCTCCGACCTGGGCCACGGCTACGTTACGGTCAACGCGGAGTACACGACATGACCGTGACACGACCGCAGCGCGACGTCGCGACACTGCTCGAGGCGCTGCCCTACATCCGAGAGTTCTACGGCCAGACGGTCGTGATCAAGTACGGCGGGGCGGCGATGGACAACCCGACCCTCCGCGAGGAGTTCGCGCGCGACGTGGTGCTGCTCAAGTACGTGGGCATGAACCCGATCGTGATCCACGGCGGCGGGCCGGAGATCTCCAGCTACATGCGCCGCCTGGACCTGCCGGTCGAGTTCGTGGAGGGCCTGAGGGTCTCGTCGGCGGAGACCGTCGAGGTCGCCAAGATGGTCCTGGTCGGCAAGGTCAACAAGGACATCGTGCTGCGCCTAAACCGCCACGGCCAGCCGGCGATCGGGCTGTGCGGCGATGACGGGCTGCTGTTCCGCGCCTCGCGGCGCACGGCGCCGTCCGGTCAGGACATCGGCTTCGTGGGGCGGATCGAGCGCGTCGACGTGGACGTGCTCAACCATGTCGCCCGCGACTACATCCCGGTCATCGCCTCGGTCGGCGCCGACCGCGAGGGACACTCGTACAACATCAACGCCGACGAGGCCGCGGGGGCGGTCGCGCGGGCGCTCGGCGCCTACAAGATCATGTTCCTGACCGATGTCTCGGGCTGGCTGCGTGACCCGGACGACCCCTCCAGCGTGATCTCCGAGGTCTCCGCAGACGAGGTCAAGGCGGCGCTGCCGTCGGTCCAGGGTGGCATGCGCCCCAAGCTCGCCGCGTGCCTGGAGGCGATCGACGGCGGCGTCTCCTACGCCCACATAGTCGACGGTCGAGTGCCGCACTCGCTGCTGCTGGAGCTGTTCACCGACGCCGGTCAGGGCACGAAGATCGGACCGGGGGCATGAGCGCGCCTTCGGGCCGGGCCTCCGCCGGCGAGCCCTCGGGCTTCGCCCCGCTCGCCGAGCTGCAGGCGCTCGAGCGCGATCACGCGATCGCCACCTACGTCCGCAACCCGGTCCAGTTCGTGCGCGGCTCCGCCTGCCGGCTGTGGGACGAGGACGGCAACGAGTACCTCGACTTCCTGGCCGGCATCTCGGTCCTCAACGTGGGTCATTGCCACCCGCGCGTCGTGGCCGCCGTGCGCGAGCAGGCCGGGCTGCTGACGCACGTGACCAACCTCTACTACACCGGGCCCGCGATGCGGCTCTCGGCCGCGCTGGCCCGCGGATCGCTCGGCGGCAAGGTGTTCCTCTGCAACTCCGGCGCCGAGGCCAACGAGGCCGCGATCAAGCTCGCGCGCCGCGCCCGGCCTCGCGGCCGGATCGTGGTCCTGCGCGACGCCTTCCACGGGCGCACCTACGGGGCCCTGTCGGCGACCCCGCAGGAGTCCAAGCAGGCGCCGTTCGCGCCGCTCGTGCCAGGGTTCGACGTCGTCGCCAAGGACCCCTCGGCGCTCGATGCCGCCGTCGGCGAGGACACCGCGGCGGTGCTGCTCGAGCCGATCCAGGGCGAGACGGGCATCCACCCGGTCAGCGAGGAGCTGCTCGCCGCGGCGCGCGCCGCCTGCGATCGCACCGGCGCCGCGTTGATCTTCGATGAGATCCAGACCGGCATGGGACGGACCGGGACGCTGTGGGCCTACCAGCAGACGGGGGTGGTCCCCGACGCGCTCACGACCGCCAAGGCGCTCGGCGGCGGCCTGCCGATCGGCGCGCTGGTCACCGGCCCCCGGCTGGCCGACGTGCTCGGCGCCGGCGATCACGGATCGACCTTCGCGGGCGGGCCGCTCGTCTGCCGCGCGGCGCTCGAGGCGCTGGAGATCTGCTCGGATCCGCAACTGCTGGCCGGCGTGCGGACGCTCGGCGAGCGGCTGCGAGAGGGGCTGCGCGAGCTGCCGTTCGTCGCCGCCGTCCGAGGTCGCGGGCTGATGGTCGGGTTCGACCTGGTGGAGGGACTCGCCGCGGGCGACCTCGCGCAGCGGGCGCTGCTGGAGCAGCGGCTGATCGTCAACGCGACCGGTCCGGCGACGATCCGCCTGGAGCCGCCGCTCGTCGTGACCGCTGCCGAGATCGACGAGGCACTGCACAGGCTGGGCGAGCTGGTCCGGTGAACGCGTGAGCGTCGACGGACCGCTCAGCGCCCGGATCGACGTCCAGCTCGCCCCGGACCAGCGCGCCGACGCGGCCGCCGTCGCGGTCTGCCGCGCGCTTGCTGCAGCCATCGAGGGCAACGTCGAGGGGGCCGTCGCGGGCGGCGATCCGGAGCACCTCCACCAGCTGCGGGTCGCTGTTCGCCGCTCGCGGACGGTCGTGCGTCAGCTCGAGGGGGTGTTCGAGCCGCACTCGCTGCCGGGGTTTCGCAGCGAGCTGCGGTGGCTGCAGCAGGCGACCGGGGAGGCGCGAGATCTGGACGTCTACGTGACGGAGCTGGATTCGCTCGCGCGGCTTCTGGCGCCCGAGCGCCGAGCTGACCTGGCGCCGCTCCGGCCCGCGCTGGAGAGACGGCGCCTCCGGGCGCGCGAGCGGATGGCCGGCGCCCTGGGCTCCCCTCGGATGCGGGAGCTGCTCGCCGACTGGGACCGGATGCTCGAGTCGCTTGTGTCCGCCCCGCTCGCGGACCGACCCGACGCGCGGCTCACGATCGCCGAGCTGGCGGGGCGCCGCGTCCGTCACGCCTACGAGCGGACGCTGAAGCTCGGGCGCCGGCTCGGCCCTCGCAGCCGAGCCGCCGAGTACCACGAGCTGCGCAAGCGGGCCAAGGAGCTGCGCTACCTGCTGGAGCTGTTCGGCCCGGTCCTTCCACACCAGGTCGTCGCCTCACTGCTGGACTCGCTGCGGGGGATGCAGGACCTGCTCGGCAGCCACCAGGACCGCGAGGTCCAGATCGCGATGCTGCTCTCGCTGGCCGACGAGGTCGCGAGCCTGCCCGGGGGGGGCGCCGCCGTCCTCTCGATGGGCGTCCTCTGCGAGCGGCTCACGGGCGAGAAGGACGAACTGCGAGCGCAGTTCGCCAGACGGTTCCACGCCCTGGCGTCGGGGTCGCAGCGGCGGCTCGTGGCGACGGCGCTGCCGGGATGACGCGCGGCGGCCGGGCCGTCGGCGCGGTGACCCGGCGTCGAGCGCGGCGGTCGCGAGCGCCTCGCGGTAGGGCCGGGAGCGGGACCGCTAGGATCGGCCCGTGGGCAATGGGCTTCTAGGGCTGGCGGTTCGCTACGGAGTGAGGCGGTACCTGCGCCGGCGGGCTAGGACTCTCGGCCGCCGCGTCGCCGTGCGAGGCGCCGGGCTGGCTCTGGCGGCCGTCGCGGTCTCCGTGGCGACGCGACGCTTCACGGGCGATCGCTGACGCCGGGTCGACCGCACGCTGGGCGATCTCTGTCATCGGCGCCGGTCGCCGCCCGTCGCCCAGGGACCCGGCCGTCCGGAACGTATCCTTGAAGACCCCAGTCCGGCGGCCTCGGGCACAGCCTTTGCGGCGCGCCCGGCACGAGATGCGCGGAGGCCGCTCGCCGGAATGCACGAACTCGCTGCCACATCCACCGTCGACGCCCCGGTTGTGATCGACCGGGTCGACCGGATGCGCGGGGAACGTCTGCGCCTGACCGGGCGCTGGCTGGGCCCCGGTGCCCCGGGCGAGCAGGACCCGTTGCTGGTGGTCGAGTCCGGCGGTATGCGACATCGCTTCCCGGCGGAGCGAGCTGG
>JAJZWB010000137.1 GCA_021846845.1 Actinomycetes bacterium
CCTGTGAGCCGGTCTGGTTGCCCTGTGAGCCGGTCTGGTTGCCCTGTGAGCCGGTCTGGTTGCCCTGTGAGCCGGTCTGGTTGCCCTGTGAGCCGGCGTAGCCGGACGGCGAGGCGCCCGCCGGCGGGATCACCTTCTCGACCTCGCCCGTCGTGTCGTTCAGGATCACCGCCGGAGCGTGTCCGTAGCTCTGGTTGAAGTCGAACGCGTTCATCAGCGTCCCGGCGCTCGCGTCCGCCGACTGGTTGCCGATCCGCGTCAGGCCCCAGTTGTCCTCGATGAAGCGCACGATCGAGGCCTGCTCGGTGAACGTGTTGTCGACGTAGTTCTGCTTCGCCCACGGGCTGATCACCAGCAGCGGGATCCGCGGCCCCACGCCGCAGCGGTCGTTCTGGAATCCCGGGGCCGAGGTGTTCGGCATTCCGCAGTGGCCCGGGCCCGTCAGCGTGTCCAGCACGTCGGAGGACTGGCGGATGATCGGCCCCATCTGGTGGTCGTACCAGCCGTCGGAGTCATCCCAATCGAGCACGATCGCCGTCGACGGCCAGAACTTCGATTGCATGATCCTGTTGATCTCGTCGACCAGGAACCGCTGCTCGTCAAGCGGGTCCGAGTAACCGGCGTGCCCATCCTCGTAGCCGGGGGCCTTGAGGTAGGAGACCGCCGGCATGTTCCCGTTGGCGAGCGTCTGGTTGAACCACGAGATGTCGTACTGGTGGTTGACCGCCTGCGACAGCGGCGTGTTCGCCGGGTCGCTGATGCCCACGTCGTTCACGGACGCGGGCGAGTTGTGGTACGGGTTTGCGGTCGACGCGTAGTACTGGAACGGCTCGTGGTGCTGGATGTAGTCGACGATCGAGGCCCCGCCGACGTTGGTGTGCGACTGCTGATCGCAGATCGGGAACCCGTTGCTCGTCCGGCCGGTGGGCGTGAAGCCGCCCTCGAACCAGCCCCAGGTGATGCTCTTGGTGTTGAGCAGGTCCCCGATGTTCTGGCCGGTCATCTGCAGCGTGACGCCGTTGGGCTGCGGAACCGTGTCGCCGGGGACCGCCGGGTTGCCGGGCAGCGTCCCGGCGTTTGCCGGCGCGCCTGGGTTGGAGCACAGGTCGTAGGCCGGGTCGATGTCGCTGATGTCGGTGCCGTTGGCAACCGTCGGAGACGTCCCCCCGACCGTGATCGCGCCGTGGGTCTGACCGCTCGTGACATTCAGCGCCCCAGGCGTCGAGGGACCGAACTGCGTGCCGTACTGGTTGTCGTTGAGTACGTAGTGCTGCGCGTAGTTCCACAGCCCCGTGACCGTGTTCCCGTCGTAGTAGTCCATGACGATCCCGTTCGGGCCGTAGCTGCCCGAGTCTGGGTACGTCGACTGGGTGCAGTCGCCCCCGGTCGTGCTCTGGACGAACCTGTCCATCAGGCCCATGTCGAAGGCGCTCTGCTCCGCGGTGTAGCCGTGGTTCTGGTCGCAGGTGACCGCCTGGCTCGGGCCGAGGCGCGCCGGGTTGTAGAGGTTGGGGTTGGCGTCGAGCAGCGCCGCGTTGAGCCCGTTCACGGACGGCGTGTTGGGCAGCGGCGTGAACTTCGGCTCGCCGGGAGGGTTGAGCGCCGTCGGGTAGGTGCCGAAGTAGTGGTCGAATGAGACGTTCTCGCCGAAGATCACGACGAGGTGCTTGATCGGCGTCGCGGTCGCGAACGCCGCGGCCGGATCCGATCCGACCGTGGTCCCACCGCCACCCCCGGAGTCCGCCGACGAAACGGACAGCCCGATCGCCGAAGCCCCGAGGGCGCCGGCGGCGAGCACCGCTGCTAATGACCTGGTGCGAATCTGCACGCGAGCTCCTTTGCTCGTTGGCGGACGGCTGCCGGTTCGTCGCCGCGGCCGCCCTCGCGGCGACGGCGTGATCCTCCATCCGAGCCCCGGCCCAGACGTGAACCAGGGGTCACGCGGATGTGTCGTCAGGGTTCACAGCTCGGCCACCATCGGGTAACAGCCCGGCGCCGGACGAGGCGTAGCGTCGCCCGATCCACGCAGCGACGAGAGACAGCGACCGATCGTCGACCCGGCGGCGGGTGGCGGCCGTGCTGGCGCTGTCGCTCGTGACCCTGATCGCCGCTGCGCTGGTACCCGGGCCGCACCGCGCCGGGACGCAGCGGTTCGCCGTCGCAAAGCTGGCGCGGCTGCACGCCGCCGCCGAGCCGGCGCGGCCCCATCCAACGGCGACGCCGGCCGGAGCCGGTCCGGACGTCCGGCGGCCGGCTCCGGAACACGGGACCGCGGCCCCGAGCGCGGCGACGGAAGCGATCTCCCGCTATCGGTCCTACTCCGAGCGCTGGAGCGGCCGGCTTGCCGCGGAGGTGGCGCTGGTGAGGAGCGATCTGGCTGCCGGCGGGCGCGCCGCCGCCCGGCGCGCGTGGCAGCGAGCGTTCGCCGACTACCTGCACCTCGGAGCCGTGCCATGGCTGCTGCCCGCGGCGATCGCACGGCGGCTGGGGGGCATGCCATCCGAGCGGGGCGACGGCGGCTTCGCCGGCCTGCACCGGCTCGGGGTGGGGCTCTGGACGAACGCGGCGCCGCGGTCGCTCGGGCCCGCCGCGGTTGCGCTCGCGCAGGCGGTCGGTCAGGAGCGGCGGATCCTCCCGCGCCTGAGGATCGCGCCGACGGGGCTGGCGTCAGGCGTGCGACGGATACTCGCGGCGCAGATGGAGGCGCTCGCCGGCGCCCAGGCCCCATGGCGCGGCGCGGGCGTCCTTGGAACCGCCGCGTCGCTCGCGGCCGCGCGTGAGACGATCGCGACGCTGGTCCCGCTGCTCCCCGGGCTCGACCGGGCGCTCGGTCAGGCTCAGAGCTGGCTGGCGACCCTGCAGCTTGCGCTCGACGGCGTGCGCCTGCGCGACGGCGACTGGCCGGCGGTCGCACAGCTCTCGCCGTTTCAGCGCGCGCGACTGGATCAGACGCTGAACGGCGCCCTGAGCGCACTCCGAAACGCGCCGGCGAGCAGGCTGGCCAGGGACGCCGGCCGGGCAGGCGCCGGCTGCTGCGCGCCAGAATTGTAGTAGGGTGCCAGCTTTCTGTCATTACGTTTCGGCCCGGACCTCAGCGCTCGGCCGAGAAGGACGGTGATCTGCCTGTGAAAGCCCGCACCACCATGCTGCGGACGCGACTCCTCCCGCTGGCGCTCGCAGCGAGCGCCTCGACCGGGCTGCTCGCATCGGCTTCGAGCGCGAGCGCGCGCCCTGCCACGGCCCGCGCCGCGAGTCGTGGCAGCGTCAAGGTCCTCTACGCCGCCTCGCTTGAGGCCCTGATGAACGACCGCGTCGGACCCGCGTTCCACCGCGCGACCGGCTACACCCTGGAGGGCTTCCCGGCCGGATCCAACGCGCTCGCCAGCGAGATCAAGGGCGGCGTCCAGCAGGGCGACGTGTTCATCAGCGCCGCCCCGAGCGTGAACGCGACGCTGGAGGGCCGGGGCAACGGCAACTGGGTCTCCTGGTACGCGCCGTTCGCGGTCACCAAGCTGGTGATCGGCTACAACCCGCACTCGCGCTTCGCGCGCGCACTGCGCACCCAGCCCTGGTACAAGGTCATAACGAGGCCCGGCTTCCGGCTCGGCTTCACCGACCCCAAGCTGGACCCCAAGGGCGTGCTCGCGGTCGACGCGCTCAGGGCCGCCGCCAGCCGCTACCGCGTTCCGGCCCTGCGGAAGATCGCGACCGACCAGTCCGACGTGTTCCCCGAGCAGGACCTCGTCGGCCGGCTTCAGGCCGGACAGCTCGACGCCGGCTTCTTCTACACGGTCGAGGCCAGTGCGGCGCGCATTCCGAGCGTCACGATCTATCCGATCCAGCAGTACGCGACGTTCACGATCTCGGTGCTCAACCGGGCGCCCGACACGGGCGGGGCGGCGGCCTTCGTCCGCTTCCTGCTGGGGTCGACGGGTCGGTCGGAGATGCGGTCGGTCGGGCTGGCGGTGGACGCGACCCCGAAGGCCGTCGGCCGTGGTCTGCCCTCCTCCCTGGCCGGGGTGATCCGTCGCTGACGGTGGTGATAACAACTCGACGGTGATCAACTCTGCGTCCAGCGGGCCGCGGCGGCGTCGCCGGCGCGGCCCCTGGCGCGGGCCGCTTCCATTCCTCGGAGCGCTGCTGGCGCTCTACCTGCTGGCGCCGATCGCGGTGCTGGCGTACCACCTGGCGACTGGAAGCGGCACCGCGCCGTCGCCCGGCCTCGGATCCGCGCTGCGGATCTCGATGCTGACGGCGACCATCTCGGCTGCGATCATCGCCGTGTTCGGCATCCCGCTCGCCTGGATGCTCGCCCAGGGCCGCGGCCGGCTCTGGGGCGCGCTCGGGGTGGCGGTCCAGCTGCCGCTGGCGCTGCCGCCGCTGATGAGCGGGATCCTGCTGATCGAGGTGTTCGGACCCTACACGCTGATCGGCAGGCTGACCGGCGGGCGGCTGACCGACACGACCGCGGCGATCGTGGTCGCGCAGACCTTCGTCGCGGCGCCGTTCCTGGTGATCTCGGCGCGCTCGGCGTTCGAGACGGTCGATCCGCGCCTCACCGAGGTGGCGGCGACCCTCGGCCACGGCGGCTGGGCGCGCTTCTGGCGAGTGAGCCTTCCGATGGCCGCCCCGGGCATCCGGGCGGGTCTGCTGCTGTCCTGGCTGCGGGCGTTCGGCGAGTTCGGAGCGACCGTGATCATGGCCTATCACCCCTACTCGCTGCCGGTGTTCACGTTCGTGCAGTTCAGCTCCACCGGCCTGCCGACGGCGCTGCCACCCACCGGCGTCGCCATCCTGGCCGCCGCGATCGTGCTCACCGTGACCCTATGGCGCCCGGGTCGGCTGCTGGGGGCGGCCTGGCGGCGAGCGGGCACCGCGAGCCCGCGCCGCGGATCGCACCTACCCACGGCGGCGCTCGGTCGGGGGGTGGGTTCGCTCGGTCGGGGGGTGGGTTCGCTCGGCGACCGCGACGTACCGCCGGCAGTCCGCGGGGTGTCGCTCTCGGCCGAGCCGCTCGAGTTCGACCTGACCGCCAGAGCCGGAAGCTTCGAGCTGCGGCTGACCCATGCGGGCCGCGGCGCGCGCCTGGCGCTGCTCGGGCCCTCCGGAGCCGGCAAGTCGCTCACGCTCCGCTGCCTCGCGGGTCTCCTGCCACAGGATGTCGGCCGTGTGACGCTCGGCGAGCGCGACCTCTCCGTGCTGCGCCCGGAGCAGCGCCGGATCGGCTGGGTGCCGCAGGATGCCGCGCTGCTCCCGCACCTGAACGTCTGGCGCCAGGTGATGTTCGGCGTCGGAGCCGATCCGGAGGTCGCGGCCTCGTGGCTTGCGCGCCTCGGGATCGCCGAGCTCGCCGACCGGATGCCAGATCAGCTCTCCGGCGGCCAGCGCCAGCGGGTGGCGCTCGCCCGGGCGCTGGCACGCACCCCGGACCTGCTGCTGCTGGATGAGCCGTTCTCGGCACTGGACCGCCCGGTGCGTGACGAGCTGAGGCGCGAGCTGCGCCGGGTCCAGCGTGAGGTCGGGATCGCGACCGTGCTCGTCACCCACGACCCGGAGGAGGCGGCGATGCTCGCCGAGGAGATCGTGGTGATCTCCGGCGGACGCGAGCTCCAGGCCGGGACCAGGAGCGCCGTGTTCGAGCGGCCCGGCTCACCTGAGGTCGCGAGGCTGCTCGCGATCGACAACCTGCGCAGCGGGCGGATCGCCGCGCCCGGAACGCTCGTCAGCGAAACGACGGAGCTGACCGTGGCCGGCGCCGGGATCGATCACGGCGCGACGGTGTCGTGGTGCATCCGCGCGGAGCGCGTGAGGCTCGAGTCGGTCGACTTCGACACGGAGTCCGTGCACGACACCCGAGCCGTGCACGACACCCGAGCCGTGCACGACACCCGAGCCGTGCGCGACACCCGAGCCGTGCGCGACACCCGAGCCGCGCACGACGCCGAGGCTCGAGCCCACGGCGCCGTCATCGAGGACGTGCTCGATCTCGGCGCGCTGCGCGAGCTGATCGTCGTGCTCGACGGCGGCCTCCGGCTGACCGCCAGATCCGTGGCCGCGGGCTGGCAGGAGCCCGGGGCCCGCTGCCTCGCGTGGCTCGCGCCCGCCGACATCACCGTGTGGCCCGAGCGCGGCGGCTACGTGCCGGCCACCGAGTCGCCGCAGCCCGTGAGGTCGTAGCCCCCGAGCCGGCCGATCCGCTGCTGGAAGCCGCTGCTGCGAATCAGCTCGCCGACCGCCTGCGCGCCGGGGTGCTCGGCCCAGCGGCGGTCGAGCCAGAGCTCCACCGAGTGCTCCTCCAGCGCGATGAAGCTCAGGTCGAAGGCGCGCGCCGCTCCCTCGGTCGTGAGCCCCGCGCAGCGCAGCGTCGCCGCCGTTCGAGCCGCGTCGATATGCCCGGTCGCCAGCGGCCCGCGAGGCGTCCGCGCGACGCCCGCGCGACGACGGGCGCGATCGAGCGCCTGCTGGCTGGCCGCGCCCGGCTCACGCTGGGCGATCGGCAACGACCCGCTCAGCAGGGACTCGACCGTGACGGCTCGAGACCGGGCGGCGGTGGCGAGCCCAACCTGCCAGCGGGCGAAGTGAAGCCGGAGCACCGACGACGGCGCGGCCGGCATGGAGCGCGGCGGTCCGTGCACGACGGCGCCGTGGACCCTGCCGGCCTCCAGCGCCTCCAGAGCCGAGCCGGTCGACCCAGAGACGACCATCAGGCTGCGGTCGCCCAGCCCCGAGAGGAGCCTCTCGGCGATCCCCAGCGCCGGCTCGCAGCCGGCCAGCACGAGGCCCGCGGGCGCCGCGCCCGCGAACAGCTCAAGCCTTCCCTGCCGCACGACCGCATCTGCGGTGGCCCAGCCGGTGCCCGCGACGCCGTGGTCCCCGAGCGGGGCGACCACGAGCGTGTCGGCCACCCGACCGACACGGACCGGCGCCCCGTCCGCAAGCTGCGCGGTCAGCGCCGGGCGCACCTGCCGCTCCGGGCCGAGGGCGCCGAAGAGATCCTCGACCGTGCAGCCGAGCGCCGCCGCGAGGGCCAGCGCGGCATCGACCGCGGGCACGTTGCGCCCCGCCTCCACCGCGGCGACGAGCTGGCGGCTGACCCCCGCCCTCTCGCCGAGCTGCGCCTGGGTCAGGCCCGATGCCTGACGGCGGGCCCGAAGCTCGGACTGGGCCTCCATCGCCAGAATGGTAGTAGCCTGCTTGGATCCTGTCGCGGCCGCAGTCCGGTCGCCGGACGACAGGATCGTGGCGCGAGCGAAGGGAGCAGGCGATGAGATCACGGACACCCGCCGGGCGGCGCGTGGCCGCCGCAGGCGCGGCCGTCGCGACCCTGCTCGCGGTCGCGGCATGCGGCTCATCCTCCCCCAGCAGCTCGGCGACCGCCGGCGCCTCGGCACCGGGCACGCGGGGCTCATCGACAGCCGCCCCCGCAGGCGGCACCTCGTCCCCATCGAGCGTGGCCGCGCGCGGCACCGGCCCGGTCGACGTGCTCTATGCCGGGTCGCTGACGACCCTCATGAACGGCACCCTGGGCCCGGCGTTCAACCACGCGACCGGCTACACGTTCGACGGCTTCCCGGGCGGCTCGAGCTCGCTCGCGAGCCAGATCAGGGGCAGGGTGCTCCAGGGCGACGTGTTCCTCAGCGCGGCCCCTTCGGTGAACTCGACCCTCCGGGGGCCCGGGAACGGCAGCTGGGTCTCCTGGTATGCGCCGTTCGCGACCACCTCGCTGGTGCTCGGCTACAACCCCGGGAGCAGGTTCGCGGCCGCGCTGCGCCACGAGCCCTGGTACAGGGTGATCGCCAGGCCCGGCTTCAGGCTCGGCTTCACCGACCCCAGGCTCGACCCCAAGGGGGTGCTCACGGTGCAGGCGCTCGACCGCGCCGCGACCGCCTATCGCGAGCCGTCGCTGCGAAGGATCGCGTCCGATCAGTCCGACCTGTTCCCGGAGCAGGATCTGGTCGGCCGCCTGCAGTCGGGCCAGCTGGACGCCGGCTTCTTCTACACGGTCGAGGCGAGCGCCGCCAGGATCCCGACGGTGTCGCTCGGGCCGATCGACCTGCGGGCGACCTACACGGTCACGGTGCTCGCGAACGCTCCGCACCGAGCGGCGGGCGAGTCGTTCGTCAGGTTCCTGCTCGGACCGCGTGGAGCAGCCCTTCTGCGCTCCGTCGGGCTCTCGACGATCGCGTCGCCCAGAGCCGTCGGCGCGGGCGTCCCGGCGGCCCTGCACGGGGTGATCCGGAGCCCGTAGCCGTCCCCGCCCCGCGCTGGTACGGGACCGATCCGCCGCCGCGGGCGCCTACGCTCGGGGCGCCCGGCGCCGGCTACAGAGACGCGATTACCGCCTCCGGGTCCTCGCAGCCGACGATCCATTCGTCGTAGTCGCCGCCCTCGGCGAAGACGATCCGCACGCCGCGCGGCCGCCCGTGCACCACCGCGAAGGTCTTCGTGCCGGAGTCCCGGAAGGTGCCGACCAGCTCGACGCCGGGGATGCCGGTGCCCGGCCAGCGCAGGCCGTGGACCGCCGCGTACGCGTCGCCGACCACCTCCACCGCCCGCACCGTGAAACGCGGCGCCCGCAGGTCGCCGTGCATTCCCTCCACCTTCTCCAGCGTGGACAGGCGCAGGACCAGCTCCTCGCCCTCCACCCTCAGCTCAGCCATCGATCCCGCCCTCCACGCTCAGCTCAGCCATCGATCCCGCCCTCTCATGGGTGAAACCAGCGATGCAGGACCTTCAGCGAGTCGCCTAGCGCGGCGGTGACCACGCCGATGTGAGTCACCCCGGGCCAGGTGCGGTAGGTCACCCGAGCGCCGTTGCCCGCAAGCTCCTTGGCAAGCTGCTGATCGAACGGCGGCAGCACCGTCGTGTCGGCCAGCCCCTGCTCGATCACGACCTGGCCGTGGATGTGCAGTCGACCGGGATCGTTGGCGGCGAGCTCGCGCTCCACCGGCCCGAGGTTGGCGTTGGGGAGCACGAGCTGGTCCAGCGGCAGGCCGCCGAACGAGCTCGGTGCCGACAGGCCGCTGAGGCACTGGGTCAGGGTCTGGCCGAACAGCTTCGACGCGGCCGGCGTCAGCAGCGACGGAACCCCCAGCGAAGGGTCCGCGATCTGGACGCCGCGCAGGATCACTGCGGCCAGCGGCGTCAGCGCGGTGGAGGAGATCTGGTTCAGCAGGCTCGTCTCCTGCGCCAGGTGGGACGCGGGCGCGAACGCGAGCGTGCCGAGCACCCTCAGCGCCGGCGCGTAGCGCGGCGCGAGCGCGGCGGCCCACAACGCCGCGTGACCGCCCTGCGAGTGGCCGGAGATCACGACCCGGTTGCCGAGGGCGGGGTCAAGCTCGCGCGCGGCCGTCACGATGTCGAGCACCGACCGACCCTCGGATGTGCCGATCAGGTACGGGTGCGGACCGGGCGTGCCCAGGCCCTCGTAGTCGGTGCGCACGATCGCGTAGCCGGCTCGGATCCAGGCGCCGAGCAGCGGCGCCACGTAGGCGTCGGCGCCTCCGGCATCGCTCGACGCGCTCGTCGCGCGCGACGGGGCGCACTGGTCGGCGATCCCGGTCGTGCCGTGCGCGAAAGTGATCACCGGCCAGCCGCCGCGGGGCGCCCGGCCCTTAGGGACCGACACGATCCCCGACACCGGCACCTCACGGCCGTGGATTCCGACCTGCTTGTAGAGCACCAGCCAGTTGCGGGCGCCCCGCAGCGCCGCGATCCCGTGCAGCGGCCTTGACCAGATCAGGGTCCCGTGCGGTCCCGCCGGAAGCCGGCGTGGGCTGTAGAAGGCCGCCCCGGCGGGTCCGCGACGCGCGGACGGTGGGGCGGCGGCGCTCGCGGCAGCCCCGGCGGGGACGGCCGCCGCGAGGGCCAGCGCGCCCAAGGCGGCGAGAC
>JAJZWB010000138.1 GCA_021846845.1 Actinomycetes bacterium
GCCGAGGTCGATCCCGAGCGCCAGGCAGAGCGCGGCCGCGCCGAGCGCGTTGTAGACGTTGTAGAGGCCTGGGAGCGGCAGCCGAACCTCGGCGACGCCCGCGGGGACATGCAGCTCGAAGCTCGCGGCGCGCGTGCCGTCGAGCCTGACCCGCCGTGCGCAGACGGTCGGCTGCGGGCGGCGGCGGCCGCATGAAGGGCAGTGGTAGAGACCGAGATGGCCGAGGTAGACGGCGTCGTACACGTAGGCCGCGCCGCACCGGCGGCAGTGTTTGGAGTCCGATGCGTGCTGCATCTCGGCCAGCGCCAGCGACCGGTCCTCGACGCCGAAGTAGGTGACCCGGCGGTGATCGCGGCCCAGGTCGGCGATCAGCGGATCGTCGGCGTTGCACACCAGCTGGGCGGACGCCGCCGGGCCGTCGACCGCCGCCGCCCACCGGTCCGCGATCGCCTCAAGCTCGCCGTAGCGGTCCAGCTGGTCGCGAAACAGGTTGCCGAGCGCCAGCGCTCGCGGATGAAGCTGCGCGACGACGCTGTCCAGCCACAGTTCGTCAACCTCGAACAGCCCCAGATCGCCGTCGATCGACCCGCCGCGGCGCGCCGCCTGCGCCAGCGCGGACGCGACGCCGCCGGCCATGTTCGCTCCCGCTCGGTTGTGCACCAGTCGCACGCCGGCGCGCTCCAGCACCGAAGCGACCATCGCCGCGGTGGTGGTCTTGCCGTTGGTCGCCGAGATCGTGACGCTCCCCTGCGGGAGTCGCGCGGCGAGCCGCTCGATCGCGTCGGGCGCCAGCCGGGTCAGCACCATCCCGGGCAGGCTGGTCCCGCCGCCGCGTCCCGCGCGCCGCGCGAGCTCGCCCACCGCGCGTGCGGCGGCGACCTTGGCATCGAGCAGGTTCACGCGCGCACCGGGTCGCGGTGGGAGACCGATGCGGCCGGCACGAGCGCCCGCACCGCGGCCGGCACCACGGTCACGGTCACGGGCAGCTCGGCGATCGGGTCGCCGTCCGCGTACAGGGTCAACGGCCGCGTCGCCGAGATCCGCACCGAGGTGCCGCGCATCGCCTCGACGATGTCGAGTCCCACGTGGGCGCCGCGAAAGACAGTCGGCATCAGCGTGAGGAACCGCAGACGCGGCGTGTCGAGCACGACCACGACGTCCAGCAGGCCGTCGTCGGGCCGCGCATCCGGAGCGATCAGCATCCCGCCCCCGTAGCAGCGGGAGTTGGCGACCGCCACGGTGTAGCCGGTCAGCGTCCGCGGCTCGCCGCCGTCGACCGACACGGTGAACGTCGCCGGGTGCCAGCCGGCCACCGCGCGCAGAGCGGCGTATGCGTAGACGAGCCGTCCCCGGATCAGGGTCGTCTCGTTGGCGATCCGGTTGGCGATCGAGTCCAGACCGCAGCTGGCGATCCCCACGAAGGTCCGCTGGCCCACCTGGCCGAGGTCGAGCGCCATCACGGCTCCGGAGGCGAGCACCTCGCAGGCGGCGGCCGGATCCAGCGGGAGCCCGAGCGCGCGGGCGAAGTCGTTGCCGCGGCCTCCGGGCAGCACGCCGAGCAGGCCGTCCGCATCGCGCAGCGCCGCTGCGACCGCGCCGATCAGGCCATCGCCGCCGAACGCGACGGCCACCTCGCCGGCGGCCGCCGCCGCGCGCGCCAGGTCCCGCGCATGATCGAGGTCACGCGTCTCGTGGACCCGATGGGGGAGGCCGAGCCGGTCCAGCGCCGCCCGCACGTCGCGCAGGCGCCGCGCGGGCCGGCCGCCACCGGCGCGGGGGTTGACGATCAGCGAGAGCGACCGGCCTCCGGCCGCGCGCGACGGCGCGGCCGGCGCGGGCTGAGCGGGCGTCACGCCGTCACCAGCGCGTGCAGCGTGTCGGCGATCGCCACGGGCGCCGGGTCACGCGCCGCCCGCGCCTGCGCACGCGTGGTCGCGCCGGTCAGCACGATCGCGGCGTCCAGGCCCGCCGCGGCCGCTCCCGCCAGGTCCGCATCGAGGCGATCGCCGACGACCAGCGCGCGCCCCGGACCGAGCCGGTCCAGCGCCACGCGGTAGGGCAGCGGCTCCGGCTTGCCGACGCTCCGGGCGCTGCGCCCGGTCGCGTACTCGAGCGCGGCGACGATCGCGCCGGTCGCGGGCAGCGGGCCGTCAGCCCCGGCATAGGTGCGGTCGCGGACCGCGGCCAGGATCTCGGCGCCGCCCAGCACCGCGCGCGTCGCGGTCGCAAGCTCGTCGTAGGAGAAGCGCTCGTGGGCCGCCACGACGACCACGCGGGCCTCGGCCGCCCGCGGGGTGCCGTTGACGACGATCAGGCCCGCGTCGGACACGTGGCGGGCGATGGCGGGCGGACCGATCACGAACACCGGCGTGCGGGGCACTCGATCGGCGAGTGCGAACTGGATCGCCGAGCCGGCGGTGACGACCTCGTCCAGCGAGGCCTGCAACCCCATCGACCACAGCCGGCGAACGTGCTCCTCAGGCGTGAGCCTGCTGTCGTTGGTCACGAACGCGAGCCGCTTGCCGGCGGCGCGCAGCGTCCCGAGCGCCTCGGCGGCACGCGGCGCCGGCGCGTTGCCGACCGAGACGCAGCCGTCGAGGTCGAGCAGAACGTGGTCATACGCTGACAGCAGGGGCGAGATGGGCATCGGTGCAGCGCCGATTATCCATTGCGGCGCAGAGCGCGGCCGAAGGCGCCGCGCGCCATGGCCGTGCACCGGCGCGCAGGACCTCCGTAACTACTACGCATACGCACTGGCAATCGCTGCGGTCAACCGTTCGTGTGCGGCGCCGATACGAGCCTCGTGAGTACAGCGACGACCCGTTCGGAGGAAGTCTTGAAGTCCAGCACTCAGGGCGGACGTATGTCCCAGGCGGAGCTGCTCAGCCTCTGGCGCAGCTACAGGGAGTCGGGCGACATGCGTGCACGGGACCGGCTCGTGTTCTCCCTCGCCCCGATCGTGAAGTGCATCGTATACCGGAAGGTCCGAGAGATCCCCGCCTACCGCGAGGTGGATGACTTCATCTCCTGCGGGCTCGAGGCGCTGATCCGCTCGCTCGACCGCTACGACCCGGCCAAGGGCGCGACCCTGGAGCAGTTCGCCTGGACGCGGATCCACGGCGCCGTGCTCGACGAGCTTCGCCGGTTCGACTGGGCGCCGCGCTCGCTGCGACGCGCCGAGCGTGAGATGCACAGCGCGCGCGAGCGCTTCAACGTGCTCCACGGGCGTGCACCGACCCGTGCCGAGCTGGCGGAGATGCTCGCGATCAGCACCGAGGAGCTGGATCGCCTGATCGGCGACCTGGACCGCTCGGACGTCGGCTCGCTCAACGCCCTCGTCTCCGGGGACGACGACGGCCAGGCGGAGCGGCTCGACACCCTCGCCAGCCACGACCGCGACTGCGACCCGGAGCACGCCGCCATGCGGGACGGAGCGATCGCGCGCTTCCGTGAGGCGTTCGACGAGCTCTCGACCCGGGAGCGGAAGGTCGCGCTGCTGCTGCACGTCAACAACCTGACGCTGCGGGAGGCCGGTGAGGTGCTCGGCGTCTCCGAGAGCCGCGTCTGCCAGATCCACGGAAAGCTGAAGCGCAGCCTGCGCGACCGGCTGTCCGAGGACGAGCAGCTGTTCCTGGAAGTCGCCTGAGACCGCATAGTTATGTAGCGCGCGCGACGTCCGATCGCGCGCGCCGCGGTCGGCGCGGGGGAGGGCCCCCTTGAGCGTCCCGGCGACGCTCTGGACGAATGTATTACCCCTCCGATTGGAGCCGGTCCTTGAACCCGGGAGGGGTCAGGTGCAGAATCCACGTCGGAGAGCTGACGCCGAGCCCATAGCAATGCACGGCGCCAGCCTCCTGTCGTTCGCTGGTTACCCAACTACCTCAGGAAAGGAGCGCTTTCGATGGGGTACAGGGGCGGTTGAACGTTGTGTGAGGGGCTCTCGGCTCGCACCGAGGGCCCCTCTACTCCGGCTTCTTGAATCGGCAGATCGCCAGAACTCTTTAGCGCGTCCATTCGCGTTAACGGACGGTTCAGAGAATCGCGTTTCGAGCCGATCTAAGGGCGGATGGGCGTAACGTCCCCAGACGCGGGTCTATGTGACCAGCCGAGAGAGCCCGGCTCCGGAGTCGCTGCCGTGCAGATCGCAGCATTCTTTTCGGCGGTGGTCGCATCGGCCCTGACTTCGCGATCGGCAACCTGGAACCTGACTTGGCTCGGTTTGATCGGCGGGTTCACACTGCTGTGCGAACTGACGATGATCGAAGTCGGTCCCAAGCTGCACATCTCCGGCAGCTTCTTGGGGATAGTGCTCGCCGCTGTGACACTGGGCGGAGCGCCAGCGTCCGCACTCGGCGTGCTGTCAATTGCGGTCGGATGGTTGCGATTGCGAGAGGCTGGTCACTATCTCCGCAACAACCTTGTCACGTTCGCGGTATTCCCTTTGCTTACCGGGATTGCGTTTCATGCATGGCGAGCGGCAACTGGTGTCGGACCATCGGACGCGGGCTTCTACCTCTTGGTCTTTGCTGCGTTTGCGCTCGGGCTGACGCTGAACTTCGTTGGTATCGCGTCGTACCAGTGCTTTCTCGATCGAACCTCCCTAGTCGATAAGGCCGGGCAGGCCCTAGTCCCGCTTCTGTCTGCCGAGCTCTTCTCGGCTCTTCTGACCCTGATCGCAGTCTTTGTCGCTGAGCAGCTAGGCACTGCAGGTCTTGCGCTGTTCGGGTTGGTCTTCCTGATCTTCCAGTACCTGATCGGAGAGCTGCTCAAGTCTCAGCGCCGAAGCGAGGCCCTGCGCCGTGCGGCCGTCACCGACGAGCTGACCGGCCTGTGCAACCGAGACCGTTTCATGGAGGTCATCACCGAGCGGATCGTCTCCGCCGGCGCTCGCGGGCACCGGTTCTCGGTCCTGCTGATGGACCTCGATCGCTTCAAGGAGATCAACGACACCCTCGGCCATCACCACGGCGACGCGCTGCTGCGTGAGCTGGGCCCGAGGCTGGCGGCGGCGCTCGGGCCGGGGGGAGTGGTGGCCCGGCTCGGAGGCGATGAGTTCGGCCTGTTGCCGCCGCTGGACAGCGACGACCCGGCGGTCCTCGACGTGGCGATCGGCCGCCTGTTCTCGATGCTCGCCGAGCCGTTCCGGATCGACGAGCTGTCGCTGGAGGTCGGTGCGAGCGTCGGCGTCGCCCGCTACCCGGTGGACGGCACGGACGCCAACGCGCTGCTGCGCTGCGCCGACGTGGCGATGTACAACGCCAAGGACGCGCAGACGGAGTACAAGCTCTATGAGGCCGAGCAGAACCAGCACTCGGTGCGCAGGCTGAGCGTGCTGACCGAGATGCGCCACGCGCTGGCGACGGACGCGATCGTCGTCCACTTCCAGCCGATCATCGACCTGGAGCACCGCCGGGTGCGCGGCGCCGAGGGCCTGGTCCGCTGGCAGCATCCCGAGCACGGCCTGATCCCCCCGGCGGCGTTCGTGCAGACCGTGGAGCAGACGGGCCTGATAGGCCCGCTCACCCGGCACGTGCTCGAGCGCGCGATCGCGGAGTGCGCCGCGTGGCGTCGCGACGGGCGGGACCTGTCGGTGGCCGTGAACCTCTCGGTCCGCAACCTTCTCGACCATGACCTGCCCAAGCAGATCGACCGGCTCCTGACCGCTCACTCGCTGCCTCCGGACGCGCTGCAGCTGGAGATCACCGAGAGCATGATCATGTCCGACCCCGATCGCGCACTGGCCACGGTCAGCAGGCTCAGCGCGCTCGGGGTTCGCCTGTCGGTGGACGACTTCGGCACGGGCTACTCGTCGCTCGCCAACCTGCGCCGGCTGCCGATCGACGAGCTGAAGATCGATCGCTCGTTCGTCTCGCCGATGCTGCGCGACGAGAGCGACCTGATCATCGTGCGCTCGACGATCAACCTCGGTCACGACCTAGGGCTCAACGTGATCGCCGAGGGGGTGGAGGACGGCGCCACGCTCTACGAGCTCGCGCAGCTTGGATGCGACCTGGCGCAGGGCTACCACGTCAGCCGCCCGATGCCGCCGGATGCGTTCAACGCCTGGCTGCTGCACTCGGGACCACCGGAGCTGCCCGTGACGGGGGCTAAGCGCCTGCCACAGCCGCCGGCCGCCGTGGTCGGGGGAGCGGTCGATCTCTCCAGGCTGGCGGCGGCCGCCGAGTCCTGACCGGCGGGACGCCCTGGCCGGCGAAGGGCGCCCTGGCCGGAGGGGGGCGCTAGAACAGCTCGCCCTGAGACGGTGGCGACGGAGGCGAGAGGCACTCTGGACCGTCGCGGCGAGCGTCGTTGACCGCGGTGCTGACCTCGACCATCGCCGTTGCCCCCGGGGGCAGGCCGGCGAGCATCTCGTGCAGCTGCGAGCGTGGGGTGGCCGGGTCCAGCCACGCCGCCTCGTGCTCGGGCTCCAGGATCACGGGCATGCGGTCGTGGAGCGGCGCTATCGCCGCGTTGGCGGCGGTCGTCAGGATCGTGCAGGTGCGCAGCTTCGAGCCGTCCGGCGCCTGCCAGATCGACCATAGCCCCGCGAAGGCGAACAGCGCCCCGTCGGCGCGGGCGATGTGGAAGGGCCGCTTCGGGCCGCTCGCGGCCCGAAGCCACTCGTAGAAGCCGTCGGCGACGATCAGGCACCGCCAGCGCTCGAACGCGCGGCGGAACGCGGGCCGCTCGGCGACCGTCTCGACCCTGGCGTTGATCATGCTGAGCCCCATCCGGGGGACGCTCGCCCACGGCGGCACGAGCCCCCAGCGCAGCAGCTCGCCGCGGGGCGCGCCGTCGCGGTCGGCGTCGACCGCCAGCACGTCATCGCCGGGCGCGACGTTGAAACGGCGTCGGACCTGAACCTCGGCGCCGACCGGGAACCTGGCCCGGATGTCGAACGGGTCGGCGCCGGCCAGCGAGTAGCGCCCGCACACGCGCCGTTCAGCGCGTCCTGGAGGCGAGCTGCTCGGCGCGTTGCGCCTGCGCGCGCTTCTGCCGTCGGCGGCCGATGAGGGCCATCACCGCGACGACCACCACCACGAGCACGAAGCCCCAGAAGATCCTCAGGTCGAGCGAGAGGCCGCCCGCCGCCAGCGCCACCAGGCTGACGAGCCCGAACCCGGCGGCGAGGATCAGGATGATCGCGACGATCACGATCACGATCCCGCGGATCCGTGCAGCAGTGCCTGCGCTCGACGGCGGCGCGACCAGCCCCATCAGCTTCAGCCCGCGCATCTGGCCCTTGGTCGGCCCCTCGACCCCTAGCCGCTCGGTGGCCCGCTTGAGATCCTCTGCGCGCCGCTCGGCGAGCGCCAGCGACGCGTCGGCCATGCGCCGCAGCTGCAGACGCTCCTGCGGCCTGGCGGCCGCGAGCGCGCGCTGGAAGTGGGCGCGAGCGGCCTTCGCGTCGTAGCGCTCCGCGGCTCTGGCGCCGAGGATCGCCTGGGCCGCGGCCTTGTACTTGGTCTCGGCCTCCAGCTCCTCGTCGCTGCGCGTCTCCAGCTGCTGCATCGCGGCCAGCTGGCCGCGTTGCTCCACGCGCATCATTCGCTGCTGCTTGGCCATCAGCGCTGCAGTCTAGTGGCCGCGGTGCGGTGCGATCACGAAGATCCGAGCCCCGGTGAGATAGCCGCCGGGATCCAGCGGGGTGGGCGGCGGAGGGCGGTAGACGTCGATGTGGCGCCCGCCGATCGCGCCGCCGGTGTCCTGGGCGACGAACCATCCGCCGTACCCGTCGTCCCGGTAGGCGGGCACGTAGACGCGGCTGCCGAGCGGGATCACCGAAGGGTCGACCGCGAGCGACCGCCAGTAGCTCAGCGGCAGCGCCGGACCCGCCGCGAAGCGGATGCCGCGGAGCGGCACGTAGCCGTGCCCGCGGCCGTCGGACCAGCCGCCTGCGGCCAGCGGGAAGGTGACCGACCGACCGCGGCCGCGCCAGAAGTTCCCCGCACGCCAGTAGGGCGGGCCGGCCGCCCAGCCGTCAAGGGAGGAGGTCGCCAGACCGCGGGAGGTCACCCAGCCGCCCCGGCCGAGCGCCTGGATGTGGTAGAGGCGGCCGTCGAGGCCGATCCCGGCGCCCTGCATCGAGACCCCCTGCGCGGAGTACAGCCAGTCGATGCGGTGGCGCCCGGTGAGACCGGGGGCACTGACGAGCCTGCCGACGAACCACGACTCCGGCGCCGGCCAGTACTGGGTGATCGTCACCCCGCTCAGCCAGCGGCCCCGGGCGTGCCGGCCGGGCGGAGGCGGGACCGCGCCAGCGGGCGCGGGCACCGCCGGCGTCGCTCCGGCAGCCGGGACGGGCGACAGCCCGCCGGTCAGCAGCGGCGCGCCACCGGAGGCGCCGCCCACGCCCGTGGAGGACGGGCCGCCCGCGCCAGGGGAGGAGTGTCCGCCCGCGTTAGGGGAGCCGGTCGAACGGCGTCGCGCGGCGGCCGCGCGCGCTCCGGGGCCCGCATGACGGCTGCCGGCGCCAAGCGCCGGCAGCGCAGCGATGCCGGGCGCCGCGATCACGATCGCGGCGGTCATGGCAAGGCGACGGATGCTGAGCTGCGCGAGCCTCATCGTGGACTGCTGCACGGCTCCGGATACCGGACCGCGGACAGGCTACCGCGCCATCCACCGGGACGCCCGGGCGCCCCCGGTCCACCGGGAGCGGCCCGTGAGGCCCGCCTCCTCCAGGGATGACGGCTTCAGCTGCCGAGGACGACGCGATTGCGTCCCGCGGTCTTGGCCTGGTAGAGCAGCGCGTCGGCCCGGCGCATGATGCCGTCCGCGTCGTCGCCGGGAGCGGCGGGCGTGACGCCGATCGAGACCGTGAGGGGGATGTGCAGGCGGTTGGCGAAGAGCTTGGACTGCTCGACCAGCACGCGCAGGCGCTCCGCCAGCGGCTCGAGCGCGGCGGCGTCGGCCGCGGCGGCCAGGACGACGAACTCCTCGCCGCCCCAGCGGACGACCCTGTCGTCCTGGCGGGCGCCATGGACGAGGGTGCGAGCGACGATGCGCAGCGCATCGTCGCCGACCTCGTGGCCGCAGGTGTCGTTGATCGCCTTGAAGTTGTCGATGTCCGCGAACAGGACCCCGAACGGCCAGTCGAAGCGGTGGTGCTGCTCCAGCCATCCGGCGAGCGTGATCTCGCCGAGGCGGCGGTTGCCCAGCCCGGTCAGCGCGTCGGTCATGGCGCTTCGCTCCAGGTCCTCCGCACGACGCCGGGTGTCGAGCAGCGCCGAGTCGTCGTTGAAGATCTCGACCGCGCCGACGATGCGGCCTTCCTCGTCGCGCAGGGGCGCGGCGCGCACGGAGACCGGCCGGCGGTGACCCTCCTTGTGCTGGAGGAACACGTGGGCCTCGTGAACGTCGCCGTCCCGGATGGTGTCCAGCAGCGGGCAGTGCTTGCCACACAGCACGGTGCCGGCCGCGTCGCAGTGGTTGAGGATCGCGTCCATGCAGGACCGGCCGACCACCTCATCGGCCCGGAATCCCGTCAGGCGCTCGGCGCCCTTGTTCCAGTAGGTGATCCGCCGTTTTCGATCGACGAAGTAGACCCCGTCGCTCAGGTTGTCCAGGACGGCGAGGCGAAAGCGCTCGTCGACGCCCGCGGCGCCGGACGGGCTCGGCTCGTGCTCGCCTGCGACGTCCGCCGACCCCAGGCCGTCCACGACCGCGGCGTCCGCCGACCCCGGGCCGTCCACGACCGCGGCGTCCGCCGACCCCAGGCCGTCCACGACCGCGGCGTCCGCCGACCCCAGGCCGTCCACGACCGCGGCGTCCGCCGACCCCAGGCCGTCCACGACCGCGGCG
>JAJZWB010000007.1 GCA_021846845.1 Actinomycetes bacterium
CGACTACCGGCACCACCGCGGCGGCGAGGACAACGGCGACGCGCACCTCAAGAACCTGCTCGTCCACCATCAGGTGATCGTGCCGGTCACCGGTGGCCGGTTGGACCTCGGGCCCTGGCAGCAGGTGTTCTACTGCGAGTTCGACGGCGGCCGCCCCAAGCGGCTCGTCATCAAGGTGCTGGGGGAGTAGACGCTGGGGCCATCGGAGATCTTCGCGCCCGGCCTGCTCACGGGGCGCATCGCGCTGGTCACCGGAGGGGGCACCAACCTCGGCCGGGCCGCGGCGGAGGAGCTGCTGCGCTGCGGCGCCGAGGTCGTGATCGCGGGACGGCGGCATGAGGTGCTCGAGGAGGCGGCGGCCGACCTCGGCGACGGCTGCACCTGGGTGGCGGGCGACATCCGCGGCGGCGAGGGAGCGCGCGCGATCATCTCAGCCGCGCTCGAGCGCCACGGCCGGCTGGATCTGCTGGTCAACAACGCCGGCGGCCAGTACCTGGCGCCGGCGGAGGGGATCACGGCCAAGGGCTGGGCGGCGGTCCAGCGCCTGAACGTCGGCGGCACGCTGGCCATGTGCGAGGCCGCGCACGAGCTCGCGATGGGCCGCGATGGCGGCACGATCGTCAACGTCACCGTGTCCCCACACCACGGGATGCCGGCGATGGCCCACACGGGCGCGGCTCGCGCCGCGGTTGAGGCGATCGGCAGCGAGCTCGCGGTCCGCTGGGCCGCGGACGGGGTCTCGGTGGTGTCGCTGGCGCTCGGCCGCTTCGCGACCGAGTCGCTGCGCAAGTACCCGGAGGAGATCTGGCGCCGCGCGGCCGAGACGGTCCCGCTGCAGCGTCTCGGCGACGTGCGTGAGTACGGGTGGCTGGTGGCCCTGCTCGCGACCGGCCTCGGGCGTTCCTTCTCCGGCTCGACCGTGACGCTCGACGGGGCGCTGGACAACTGGTACGGCGTCTGGCCGCCGGTGGACCTGGTCAGCGACGGCAGGGTGCCCACGGAGGCGCGCGTGCGGTCCGAGGCTGACTCTCCCCGGACCGCCTAGATCCTCGCCGGACCCCAGGTCCTCGCCGGAACCCAGGTCCTCGCCGGACCCCAGGTCCTCGCCGGACCGCCCAGACCGTCGCCGGACCGACCAGACCGTCGCCGGCCGGCCGCGGAGCCGTCGGGCGGTACCATCAGGGTGCTCGCGGGCGAAGTGTTGTGGTTGCACAAAAGCCTTCCAAGCTTTTAGGGCGGGTTCGATTCCCGTCGCCCGCTTGACGCCCCTCGGCGCCGGGAGATCGGGGCGCGGGTATGATCGGGCGAACGTCACGGGGAGTGGCGCAGTCTGGTAGCGCACCCGGCTGGGGGCCGGGCGGTCGCAGGTTCAAATCCTGTCTCCCCGACTAGTCAAAGCAGCACGACAGGACCCGCCGCCCGGCGACAAACCCCCTGCTGAGGGGCGCAATTGCGCCCCGACAGGGCGTGACGGGTCCCGACCCTCCCAGACCCCCCTATCGGGGCTGAAACGGAGCAGATCCGGAGCAGGCGCCGCCCGTGCTCCGGAGCAGACCGGCGGGCGCTCGCCCGCCGCCGCGACGCCCGCGGATCCAGCGCCACCCGGGATCTGCCCGGCCATCCCAACGCCCGGCGCATCTGGACGGGCCCGCCGTACTGCCGCTCCAAGGGCCGCTGGTCGGGCGCTGTCGATTTCGACGGCCAAAAGCACCACATCGGGACCTTCGACACCCCGCGCGCGTGGGGCCAGGCCCGCGACCGCAGGCTCGCCGAGCTGGCCGCCGAGCGCTCGCTCGTTCGCGTCCCGGCGACGGCGCTTGCGCAGATCACGCTCGCGCAGTTCGTCGGTGAGCCCGGCGAGCGCTGGCCGTGGGACTTCAACCCCAGCGGCAAACGCCGCCGGCCGCAGACGATGCGCCACCACGAGCAGTGCATCAGGGCGCTTCTGGAGCGCTTCGGCGACCGCGAGCTCAGGGGCGGCGTCAGCTATGAGGACGCCGCGCTGTGGGCAAACGACGCGACCGAGAACCAGCTGACCAGCGCGATCGCGATGTTCAACGACGCGCGCACGCGCGACCGCAGCATCCAGAGCCCGTTCGAGGGCCTCACCCGCAGACGCACCCGCGGCCGGCGCGACCTGCCAGACGTGCTCACCGTCTGCGAGTTCGAGCTGCTCAAGGAGATCGCCGCGCGGGTGCAAGCCGCGGCGCGCTGCGGACGCGCGTCGGGGCGCCGGCAATGAGGGCCGGCGCCCCGTGGAACTGGCGGATCTCGGGGCTCGCTACTTCGACCGATGGCGCCGGCCGGCCGATGCATGCCGGGACCGCGATGAGGACTGCCGGCCGCGCCGGACGGTGAAGCGGCGCTCCAGCAGGTGCCGGCCGCGAGCTCCACGCCCGATCGTCAGGATCAGCCGGTAGCGGCCGGGCCTCAGCGCGGCGAGGCGCACCGGGCGAAGGTCGCGGGCGTGCCGGTGGAGAACGACGGTCCCCTGCCGCACGGTGTGGCTTCCGCGGCGGATCTGGAAATGGACTGGCTGGGACGCTCGCGCCACGGTGAAGCTGCCCGGTGCGAACTCCAACCAGCAGAGGGCGCGCGCTAGTGGGGCGTGGCGGCAGACGATCGTGGCCGCCGGGCCGGCCGGTCCCTGCGGACCGGTTGCACCCCGCGGCCCGGCCGGTCCCTTCGGCCCAGCTGGTCCCTGCAGACCGGTGGCACCCTGCGGCCCGGCCGGTCCCTTCGGGCCGGTGGCGCCCGCCGGTCCGGCTGGTCCCTGCGGTCCGGGGCCGCCCTGCAGGGCGGGTGCACCGGTCCCCGACAGCGTGACCGTCGCCGGGCTGTTCGGGTCGTTGCTCTGCACCTCAAGCGTGGCGCTGCTGGCGCCCAGCTGGTGGGGAGCGAAGTCAACCGTTGCCTGGCAGCTCGCCCCCGGGACGATCGCCGCACGGCAGTTGTCGGAGCCGACGAAGTAGTCGCCCGGGTTGGCTCCCGTGAAGAGAAAGCCGGTGATCGAGAGCGGCTGGCCGCCGCTGTTGGTGATCGTCACCGTCTGCGGGGTGCTGACCGTCGCCTGCGTCTGGGTCGGGAAGGTGAGCGCACCCGGCTGGACCTGCGCCGCCGGCGCCGTGTAGATCGCGAGAGCGAACGTCCCGCCGACGCCCGTGATCAGGCTCGGGTTGACGACGGTGCCATTGAGGTCCGCCTCCCCGATCGTGCCGCTGATGGAATTCGCCCAGTAGATGTGGGTGGCGTCGACCGCTAGTCCTGTCACGAAACCGACGCCGCTGATCAACGCCGGGTTGACGACGGTGCCGTCGAGGTCCGCCTCCCCGATCGTGCCGGAGTGGGTGTTGGCCCAGTAGATGTGGGAGCCGTCGACCGCGACCGCGACCGGGTGGTTGAGGCCGGTGATGAGGCTCTGGTTGACGCCGGTGCCATCGAGGTTGGCCACCCCGATCGTGCCGGCGTTGGCATTAGCCCAGTAGATCTGCGAGCCCTCGACCGCGATGCCCGTGGGGTCGCTGGCTGCGGGGATCAGGCCCGGCTTGACGTTGCTGCCGTCGAGGTTGGCCTCCCCGATCGAGTTAGTGGTGGTGTCGGTCCAGTAGATGTGGGAGCCGTCCACCGCCACCCCGAACGGCGCGCTGAGGCCGGAGATCAAGCTGTGGGTGACATCGCTGCCGTCGAGGTTGGCCTCCCCGATCGAGTTGCCTTCCGTCCAGTAGATGTGGGAGCCATCGACCGCCACACCCGCGGTGCCGCTGGCGTTCAAGATGAAGCTCGCGCGCAGGTTCGCTCCGTCGAGCGCTGCCGCACCGATCGAGTTGCCTTTGTCGTTGGCCCAGAACAGCGTGGAGGAGGGCGCGGCGAGCGCCGCAGGCGCGGTGGCCAGTCCGGCGGCCAGAGCCGCGCCCGTGATCGCGGCCACCGTCCGGCTGCGGGTCAGCGAGCCGCACGCGTCTCGGATGGTGCGGGCGAGGCGTCCGGGCAAGGGCGCGCGGCCGTCACGCGCCGAGCGTCGGCGGAGGCTGAGATTGGTGGCGTCGGTGTGGTTCATCGGTCTCCCTGCGATTGGCGGGGTCGTCGTCGCGCCGGAGAATCCACCTAAGCCAGGTGCGGGCACATCGGGCAGCCGCCCATTCCGTCGGCCCGGCGGCGCGGCTTAACCGGCCTCGATCGTCTCTTAGCCCGGATTCGCCGCGCGCCCAGAGTTCGGAGCGGCCATAAATCGGGGGAATTCCACCCCGCGCTCTGCGAGCGCCGCCCACGGCGAGCGGCGTCACCGAAGACCAGACGCTGAGCACCCCGAGCGCCAGCCTGCCCGAACCCGCCCGACAACCGGGGACCGAGCCCTCTCCAGCCGAGCGGCCGACTCTCAATCGCCGCCGTCAAGCCCGCTCGCCGGACACTCGCCCATCCCGACATCGATTGCGGTCACCCTCAAGCGCCTATCGGCGGATCCGTCTTAGCCGTCGCTTCGGCGGCTAAGACGGATCCCGTGGGTGCAGGCATGGGCGGTTGCCCGATGTGCGCGGCAGCGTCTTAGCGTCATCTTCCCTGCCGGAATGCGTGAAACGGCCCGGAGGGAGTTCCTGTGACCCATTGGAGGAGTCTGATCGGCAGTCGGGGGACCTTGCGGACCGCGCTCTTGGGCGCTGTCGGCGCCGCGGTGCTGGCGCTCGCGCCGGGGGCGCTTGGGGCCACGGTGGCGACGACCACTGCGTTCACCACTCCGGGGAGCTATTCGTTCACGGTGCCCGCGGGGGTGACGTTGGTCACGATCACCGCGATCGGCGGGTCCGGCGGGCTTGACACATGCAGCGGTGGCGGTGGGGTTGGTGGGGAGGGCGCGGCGGCGACCGCCAGGTTCCCGGTCTCGCCCGGTGAGCAGCTGTCGGTTGGCGTCGGTGGCGATGGCCTGAGCGGTGATTGCGCGAGCGGGGGGTTGGGAGGCTTGGGAGGCGGTGGCAACGGCGGGTCTGGAACCAGCACGGGATGTCCCGGTGCTGGTGGTGGCGGCGCATCCGCGGTGTCGCTCGCCGCGTGGATCGACTCGTATCTGATCGTCGGGGGAGGCGGCGGAGGAGCCGCCGGCTGCACGGGCTCTTCTGGTGCCGGCGCGGGCCTTGCCGCCAGCAGCGCCAATTACTCCAACGGTGGTGGGGCGGGAACATCAACGGCCGGTGGCGCCGGCGGCGCCAGCGTCACCTTCCCCACCGATGGATACACCATCTCATCGGGCGATTCTGGTGCGTTCGGTATCGGCGGCACCGGAGGGAGCTGCACGTACACCAACTGCTTCGGTGGTGGTGGTGGCGGCGGCGGCTATTACGGCGGTGGCGGTGGAAACGCGTTTGGCGGCGGTGGCGGTGGCGGTTCGAGCTTCATCTCGCCGTATGCGCTGCCAACTGGGTCGGGCGCGGGTCTGACAACGGCGGCCCCGAGCGTCTACATCACATACGCCGCCCCGACCGCCGATCTGAGCTCCGGCTCGCTCGGGTTCGGCACCGAGCCTCAGGGCGTGGCCGGTGGCGCTCAGGTGCTGACCGTGACCAACAACGGCTCCGCGCCGCTGAACGTCTCGGGAGTGGTCCTGAATGGCGCAAATCCCGATGACTACCTGGTCGATAACCGCTGCCAGCAGCCGGTGGCGGCCGGGTCGAGCTGTCAGGTCTCGGTCAGGTTCGACCCGCAGGCCCAGGGTCCAAGCACGGCGACGCTGACGCTGGTGACAAATGCACCCGCAGAACCGGCCGCGGTCACCCTGTCAGGGACGGGGGGGACGCTGCCACAGGGCCCCGCCGGCCCGACCGGTGCGCAGGGCCCCGCCGGCCCGACCGGCGCGACAGGCGGACAGGGCCCCGCCGGCCCGACCGGCGCACAGGGCCCAGCCGGTCCTCAGGGCGCGACCGGCGACACCGGTCCAGCGGGCCCCGCGGGACCCCAGGGACCCTCAGGCCCGCAGGGCAAGACCGGCGCGCCCGGTCCCGCTGGGCCGCAGGGCCAAAGGGGGGCCACCGGTCCGGCGGGTGCGACAGGACCGGCTGGCCCAGCAGGACCCCAGGGCCGCGCCGGCGGGATCGAACTGGTCACCTGCAAGGCTGTCACCAGAACAAGCCACGGCCGCGAGCACCGGGTGCAGGTGTGCAGCACCAGGCTCGTGTCAGGGACCGTCAAGTTCACCAGGCTGGGCATGGAGGTCCGCGCCAGGCTGACCCGCAGAGGCGTCCTCTACGCGACCGGCGCGAGCCTGCGGATCGCCGGTCGCAGACAGGACATCCTTCTGCGCAACCACCGCCGGCTACCCCGCGGACGCTACATCCTGACCCTACGCACCCGCGATCACGGCCGCTGGCAGACACACGCCGTGCCGGTCACGGTCCGCTGACGCGCGGCCGGCTCGCTGGCCCGGGTCCGAACAGCCCCACCGGGCCCGGGTCAGCGGACCAAGCCGACATCTGCATGCAGCGGCCGCAGGTGGAGGCCACCGCCTCAAGCTGCGAGCCGCGCCGGAGCGAGCCCGCCCCGCCCGTGGGATCCGCCGGCGGCGAGGTCAGGGTCCGCGTCGGCGCAGCGACCTCTGAGCACGGATCCGTCCGCGACGAGAGCTTCACTGCCAAGGCCGATGAAACTCCTGCACGCAGCCGATATCCATCTGGATTCGCCGCTTGTCGGGCTGGCGATGTACGACGAGGCCCCGGTTGATGAGCTGCGCTCCGCGACCCGCCGGGCGTTCGACGCTCTCGTCGACCTGGCGATCGAGGAGCGTGTCGGTCTGCTGCTGCTCGCCGGCGACATCTTCGATGGCGACTGGCCGCATTGGGGTACCGGCCGGCATTTCATGCTCGGGATGCTCCGGCTGCAGGATGCGGGAATCCCGGTCGTGGCGGTCGCCGGCAACCACGACGCCGAGTCCAAGCTCACCAAGAGCCTGAGCGCCCCGGGCAACTTCACGATGCTCAGCTCCCGGCGCCCGGATACGTGGATCAGCGAGGAGCTGGGGATCGCGGTGCATGGGCAGAGCTACGCGACCCCGGCGGTCGTCGAGGATCTGGCCGCCGGCTATCCGGCGCCGCTGCCGGGGATGGTGAACGTCGGGTTGTTGCACACCAGCGCCGATGGCCGGCCCGGGCATGAGCGCTACGCGCCCTGCACGGTGCGGACGCTGATCGACCGCGGATATGGCTACTTCGCGCTCGGGCACGTCCACACCCGAGAGGTTCTCTCGCAGGCCCCGCCGATCGTGTTCTGCGGGGTGCTGCAGGGACGCGGGCTGCGCGAGGCGGGCGCGAAGGGCGCCACTCTGATCGACATCGAGGAGGGTGTGCTGCACCACGAGCACCGCGTCCTGGACGTGGTGCGCTGGGCGGTGGTCACCGTCGATGCGGCTGGAGCGGAGGATCTCGGCGAGGTGTGCAGCCGCGCGAGCGTCGCGATCCGTGACGCTGCCCGCGACGCCGACGACCGGCTGCTCGCCGCCCAGCTCCGGATCGTCGGCGCCTCGGCGGCGCACGGCGCGCTGGTCCTTGACCCGCAGCGGACGCGGCAGGAGATGATCCTCGCCGCGGCCGAGGGCGCCGGCGATCAGGTTTGGCTGCAGGGCACGGCCATCGATACGGTCCCCGAGAGCGCGGTTGCCGGCGGCGGCAATGACGCCGTGGGGGAGCTGATGTCAGAGCTGGAGGAGATCCTCGCCAGCGACGGAGCCATTGAAGACTTCGGCCGGATGCTGGCTCCGTTGGCCGGGACGTTGACGCCTGCGGCGCTTGAGCAGTTCAACCCGACCGATCCGGCTGTCATCCGCGACGTGTTGGGCGAGGTGCGTCGCACGCTTCCCTCGGCGCTGACCCAGACGGTGAACCGATGAGCCTGGCCATCGGCCGGCTGGATCTCGTCCGGTGGGGCAACTTCACGGATCGCTCGTTGCGCTTCGACGGGGGACCGGGCGCGGTCGAGCTGATCTACGGACCCAATGCCGCCGGCAAGTCCACGATCGCTCGGGCGCAGATCGCGCTGCTGTACGGCATCCCGGCGCGGACGGCTGACAACCACACCCATCCCTACCAGGATCTCGCGATCGGCGCCGAGCTGCTGCTCGACGGGGCGTCCGTCGAGCTGACCCGCCGCAAGGCCAACGTCGGCAGTCTCCGCGCCGCCGACGGCACGACGCTGCGCGACGATCCGATCCCGTCGGCGCTGGGTGGGATGGGCCATGAGATCTACGCAAGCCTGTTTCACGTCGATAACGACACGCTGGTGCGCGGCGGGGAGGATCTGCTGCAGGGAAAGGGGGAGATCGGCGCGAGCCTGTTCGCGGCGGCCGCCGGCATCTCCGCCCTTCACCAGCACGTCGCCGCCTTTGAGCAGCAGGCCGGCGACATCTTCCGCCCGCGGGCGTCCAGCACCCTGCTGCTGCAGGAGCTCGCCCGCCTGCGCGATCGTGAGAGGCAGCTCCACAGCACGCTGGTCCGGCCCGCCGCCCACAAGCGGCTGGTGGCAGAGCTGAAGGACCTGCAGCAGCAAGCCGACGAGGTCGCGAAGCGGATCGCTGCGCTGTTCCGTGAGCGGGGCGATCTGGAACGTCTCGTCGAGGTCATCCCGCTGATTGCCCGGCGTCGACGTCTGATCGCCCAGCGCGCGGAGCTTGGTGACGTCCCCGAGTTGGCCGCGGATGCCCGCGAGCGCCGTGCCGCCGCCCAGGCGACCATCGCCAGCGAACGCGCTCAGCGGGACCGGCACCTCGCCGAGAATGACCGCCTGGCCGCGCAGCGCGACGCGCTCGACCTCGATCCCGCGCTGCTCGCGCGGGCTGCGGACATCCGCTTGATCGTCGAGCAGATCCCGGTCGTGCAGAAGGCCGACAGCGACCGGCGCCGGCTGGTCGTCGAGCTCGGCCAGGCCCGCGAGGATCTTGACGTGGCAGCCGAGGCGATCGGGGTGCCCGCCGAGACCCTGGGCGGGCTGCGCCGGCCCGAGGCCGCCCGCCGGCAGCTGGACCAGGTCCTGGAGGAGCGCGGTCGGCTCTGTGAGCGCGTCGATGCCGCCGTCGAGCGTCACCGCGCCGCGGCCGCCCGGCATGCCGAGATCAGCCACGAGCCTGCTTCGAGCACCGCGCCAGTGGACCTCAGCGCGCTCGACGCCGCGGTGCGCGCCGCCCGGCCGCGAATCGGCCTGGACGATCAGCTCGCCGAGGCCCGCCGGCTGCACGCCCGCCGCACGCAGGACGCCGAGCGGTCGCTGGCGGCGCTGACCCCGGCGCCCGGCACCATCGCCGAGCTGCTCGCCCTCCCGCCCCTGCCGCAGGACACGGTTTCCGGGCTCCAGGCGCGCGCCGCGCAGCAGCGCGAGGAGGAGATCCAGCTCGACGCCGACCAGCGCCAGCTTGACGAGCAGCGCGCCGACCATGCCGGGCTGGCCGAAGAGCTGCGCCAGCTTGGCCGGGTCGTCACGCCCGTGCTCGTTCACGAAGCCCGCCAACGGCGCGACGAGCGCTGGCGCGGGCTGCGCGAGACGATGCGGGCCGGGGAGGCGCCCACCGCCGGGGTCCTGGATAGCTACGAGACGTCGGTCGCCTCGGCCGACGAGAACGCCGATGAGCTGGCCCGCGGCGCCACGGCCGCCGAGACGGCCAGACGCGAGGCCGCCGACGCCCGACGGCTGGCCACCCGCGAAGCGCAGCTCGACGAGAGACGACAGGCGATCGAGAAGCGCAGCGCCGAACTCGCTGCCGAGTGGGCCGGCGTCTGGGCCGCGACTGGGCTTGCGCCGGTCGATCTGGACCGGGCTCGCGACTGGCAGCGGGCCTGCCAGGACGCCCAGGCGGCCGCTCGCGCGGCGGTTGACGCCGAAGATCAGGCGGGAGTGCTGGCAGAGCAGCTCGCCCGTGCCCGCGCGGCCCTGCGCGGGCATCTGGCCGTTCACCTGACCGACATCCCAGAGCACGCGCCGGTCGCCGACCTCGTCGCGCTCGCGGAGGGTCTGATCGAACGCAACGCCAAGGTGGTCTCCGCGGCCGACGAGCGACGCCGCGAGCTTGCGCTTGCCGGCAAGGAGCTCGAACGGGCCAAGAGCGCCGTCGATGAGGCCAAGCGCAGCTGGGGGCAGTGGACTTCCGCCTGGCCGGACCGGTGCCGCGCCGCCGGCCTGCCGGAGAACACCCAGCCCGAGCAGGCCCACGAGCTCGCGCGGATCGTCACCGACGGCCTGGCCGCTCAGCGTCAGATCGACCAGCTCCAAGCCCGCGTCGACGGGATCGACCGCGACCGTGAACAGCTGCAGTACCAGCTGCGCCAGCTCCTTGATGAGCTCGCGCCGGACCTGAACGGACGCGAGGCCTGGCAGGCCGCCGCCGTGCTCACCGAGCGGCTGACCGAGCAGGAGAGCCGCCACTCAAAGCACGCCGAGCTGACAGAGCGCCTGCGCGAGACCAACGCCGCCGCGGCCAGCGCCCAGCAGGCGTGCAGCAAAGCTCAGGACGAGATCGACGAGCTGTGCCGCGACGCGGGCTGCGAGACAGCCGACGAGCTGCCCGCGATCGAGGACCGCTGCAAGGCCGCCGCCGACCTGGACCGCCAGATCCAGGACCTCGAAGACCGGATCGTCGAGCGTGGCCGCGACAGCCTCGCGAACCTCACCGAGAGGACCGCCGACGTCGACCCCGACGAGACAGTGCTGAAGATCGGTCACCTGAGCGAGGAACGCGAGGGTCTGGAGGAGCAGCGCGCCGGGCTGCTTGAGCAGGTCGGCCAGGCCAGGCTGCGCCTCACCGACGCTGAGGGCGATGACCGGGCCGTCGAGGCGGCGCAGGAGATCGAATTCAGCCAGGCCCGGCTCGTGGACTTGGCCCGGAAGTACGCCGTCGCTCGCCTTTCAGGCGCTGTGATCCGCCGCGCGATCGACCGCTACCGCGACCACAATCAGCACCCGATGGTGCTCCGCGCCAACGTGCTGTTCGGCCGGTTCACCGAGGGGACCTACGCCGAGCTGTTCGTCGACGCCGACGAGAGGGGCCGCGGCTACCTGGTCGCCCGCTCCAACAACGGGGCGATCCACACCATGGAGCAGATGAGCAAAGGGACCCGCGAGCAGCTGTTCCTCGCGCTGCGGATCGCCGCGATCGAGCGCTACGTGCAGCAGTCCGGTCCGGTCCCGGTCATGTTCGATGACGTGTTCGTCGAGTCCGACGAGGACCGCTCCGCCCAGATCTTCGCGGCCCTGGGCGAGCTCGCGAAGCAGACCCAGGTGATCGTGCTCACCCACCATCGGCACCTGATCGCCATCGCGCAGAAGGCGCTTGGCCCACAGCTGAGAGCTCAGGAGCTGCCCGCCGCCCGGGCCGGCCTTCGAGCAGCCGCGTGACACTGCGTCACGCGTCGGGGCTGCGAGCGGATCGCGAAGGGGCGGGCACGCCGTGGGTGCCATCGGCGGCCGTCGGGCGAGCGTGCGTGCCGGCCGATTGCTATATGCTCAAAATCCGCTCGGCTTTTATGAGAAAGGCATTTTATGCAGCTGCGCCGTACATCAGCACTGGAGTCGACCAGCGCGCCCCAGACCAGTGCATCGCCCGGCGATCGACCGACGGCCCAGATCACCCGCCACCATCAGGTCGTGATCGTCGGCGGCGGCAGCGCCGGAATCAGCGTGGCCGCGCGTCTGTGCCGCGCGCTGAAGGAGCCTGACGTCGCGATCGTCGAGCCCTCGGATACGCACTACTACCAGCCGCTGTGGACGCTGGTCGGCGCGGGCGTCCTGCCCAAGGAGAGAACCGCCCGCCCGCAGGCCGATCTGATCCCGGACGGCGCCACGTGGATACGTGCCGCCGCCAGCCGCCTCGAGCCGCAGAGAAATCAGGTGGTCACCGATCAGGGTGAGCGCATCGAGTACGAGCTCCTCGTCGTCGCCTGCGGCATCGAGCTGCACTGGGAGGCGATCGCGGGCCTGCGGGGCAATCTCGGGACCAACGGGATCTGCAGCAATTACGCCTACGATCAGTGCGAGGGCACCTGGGAGACGATCCGCTCCTTCCGGGGCGGAACCGCGCTGTTCACGATGCCGCCGCAGCCGATCAAGTGCGCCGGAGCTCCCCAGAAGATCTGCTACCTCGCAGAGGACGCGTTCCGCAGGCAGCGCGTCCGCGAGCGGACCCGGATCGTCTACGCGGCCGCCACCCCGTCGATCTTCGCCGTCGAGGCATACGCCCGATCGCTGGAACGCGTCGTGGCTCGCAAGGGCATCGACACCCGCTACCAGCACGAGCTCGTGGAGCTCGACGCAGGCGCCGGGCGGGCGACCTTCGTCGACCACGCGCTGGAGGAGCAGGTCGCGATCGACTACGACATGATCCACGTAACGCCGCCCCAGCGCGCCCCGGCGGTCGTGCGCGAGAGCCCGCTCGCGGACGAGGGCGGGTGGCTCGCGGTAGACAGGGCCACGCTGCGAAGCCCCACCCACCCCAACGTGTTCGCTATCGGCGACGCCAGCAGCCTGCCCACCTCCAAGACCGGGGCCGCGATCCGCAAGCAGGCGCCGGTGCTGGTCGCCAACGCGCTGGCCCAGCTCGCCGGCGAACAGCCCCAGGACCGCGCCGCCTACGACGGCTACACCGCCTGCCCCCTGGTGACCGGCTACGGCAAGCTGATCCTCGCCGAGTTCGACTACCGCAAGCGCCCGGCGCCAAGCTTCCCAGTCGACCAGACGAAGGAGCGCTGGAGCATGTACCAGCTCAAGCGGCACGGCCTGCCGGCCTTCTACTGGAACGGGATGCTCAGAGGCCGCGCCTAGCGCGCGGCTTCGGGGAGGCCGCTGGCGGCATCGCGCCCCTCGCGTCACGCGACGGAGACGCGGAGGCGCGGGTCGATCGGATCCGCGACGCGCCGGCTGTGCGACCCTGCCGCCGTGGCCGTTCGGTCGAGCATCAGGCCGCGGCTCGCTCTGCCGGGCGGCCGTGACTCCGCGCTGCTGCTGACGGCGCGGGTCCTGATGAGCGGCCAGCGCGCCCTGATCGGCGTGGTCGTGCCGATCTACCTGGCGCGCCTCGGCTTCTCGGCCGTGGAGCTGGGGGCGATGTTCTCGATCGTGGCGCTCGCGTCCGCGGTGATGGGGGCAGGGATCGGGTTCGCCGCGGATCGAGTCGGCCGCAGGTTGTTCGTGGTGTGCGTGCCTCTGCTTAGCGCAGCGGCCGCGGTTACCTTCGCGCTCACGGACGCGACGTTGGCGCTGTTCCTCGCCGCAGCCGTCGGAAGCTTCGGCCGTGGGGGCGGGGCGGGGGGTGGGCAGATCGGGCCCTACCAGCCTGCCGAGCAGGCGCTGCTGGCCGAGAAGGCGAGCACCGAAACGCTTCGCAACAGGCTCTTTGGGCTGATCGCGTCGGCGAGCGCCGCCGGCGGGCTGCTCGGCTCGCTTCTGGCGGTCACGCCGCTCAGCTCCCAGACGGGGCGCGCAGTGGATGCCGCCACCTACCGCCCGGCGTTCGTGACCGCGGCGCTGCTGGCGGTGCTGGCGGCCGTCTGCGCCGTCCCGGTGCGCGAGGAGAGGGCCAACCGGCCGCCGCCGGACGACGTTCCACGGCGCCGGTGGCGCCCGCGCCAGCGGTCCGCTGCCACCACGCGGCGGCTGTCGGCGGACTCGCGTCGCCTCATCCGGCGCCTGTGGGCGACCAACGGCGTCAACGGGCTCGCGGTGGGCCTCTTCGGACCGTTCATCACCTACTGGCTCTACCGTCGCTACGGCGCCGGTCCGGCCGCGGTCGGAGCGCTCTACACGGTCGCCAACCTGATCACGATCGCCACCAGCCAGCTGGCCGCGCCGATCGCCGGGCGTCACGGGACGGTGCGGACGGTGGTGGTCGTACGCGCCTCCCAGGCGCTGCTGCTGCCCGTTCTCGCCCTGATGCCGGCGTTCGCGGCTGCCGGCGCGGTCTACACGTGCCGGCTCGTCATTCAGCGGATCGGGATGGCGCTGCGCCAGGCGTTCGTCATGGGGGAGGCGCCACCGGCTGAGCGCGCGCGTGTGGCGGCGTACTCGCAGCTGCCCACGCAGGGCATCTCGGCGCTGTCGCCCACGCTCAGCGGCCTTCTGTTCAGCGAGGTGAGCCTCGCTGCGCCGTTCGCACTCGCGGGCGTGCTGCAGCTGATCAACGCCCTGCTCTTCCACTACTTCTTCGGCGAAGCCGACAGGCGGCCGGCAGCGGCGCCGGTACCCGTGACCGCGGAGGTCGCGGCCCCGCCGGCGTCGGCGCGCCGGCAGCGGCCCGGGCCGCCTTCCTGACCGGCTGCCCTTCGGTGGTTGCCTCTTGCGGCGCTCGGGTGAGGCGGCCCTGACCGCCGCGGTCACGGGCACACGACGCGCGTTGCGCTGGAATTGCACCCCTGGTGCAAGAATGACCGCCGGGCGCAGCAAGGGGCTTCATCTGCGCGCAGCAGCCAATGGATTATTCAGTTCAAGAGCTATCGCGGCTCGGATGCCGCCACTTCGACTCGGTGCCAGCATCGGCAGCGGAGCTGGCCGGCTTGAGCGCCTGGGAGCAGGTTTGCGCAGGGGTCTGACTCCCGCGTATGCCGGGACGGCTCCCGGACCGCTGGGCGCCGGCCTCGGACTCTCGGGCCTGGGCACGCGCCGGCAGCGCAGATTCATGGCGCTGCTTGCGCTGCTTGCGCTTGCGCTTCCGTATGCGGTCGGCTACGGCGGCCTGATGCGTCTGGAGCTCGGTGCGACCACCGCGCCGGCTCCGCTGCCCGTGTTCGATGTCCCCCTGGCGCAGTTCCCGGCGATGGGGATGCCACGCTTCCGGCCCGGATCCCCGGCTCGCAGCGCGCCCGCCGCCGTCTCTCGGCCGGCGATCGCCGGGCCTGCGGTGGCGTCGGTCCCGGTTGCCGCCAGGCGCGTGGTCCGGATCGTGCGACGACGGGTCGTCCGCCGGATCGCGGCTATGGGCAACAGCTACTCGCTGGTTCCGGTACGGCGCAGGCCGAGTTCCGCGCCGGCGCCCGCATCCGCGGCCAGGGGCCTCGCGCGTGCTCTCTCGCAGGCTCCGGTGGTCGGCAACTCGACACCGGTCGCCCCGATGGCGTCGCCCTCGGCGGGTGGGTCCCCGGCGTCCTACGCCGCCGCGCCGGTCGTGAGCTCGCAGGCGACCGCCGCGCCGGTCGTGAGCTCGCAGGCGACGAGCGCACAGCCGGTCACCGCGCCGGCAGCGCCGGTCGCCGCGTCCACGGCGAATGTCGTCGCCGCGGCTTCGAGCTCGCCGTCGTCGGCCGGCCCGTCATCGTCGACCGCATCGAGCGCGCCCGCCCCGGGCGCCTCGGCGTCGTCTCCCTCGCCCGGCCAGTCCGGCGCACCAGGTTCCGGCGCGCCTGGATCGCCGGCCTCCGGTGCCCCGGCCTCGGGCACCGTGGGCGCCCCGGGAGTGACGGGATCGTCGCCTGGCGCCGCGAGAGCGGCCTCACCGCCTGACCGCGCCACCTCTCCACGGGAGACGTCGGCGCCGACCCCGTCCTCGACCGGGTCGTCTTTGGGCACGAAGCCGACGTCCGGCGCCCAGCCGTCGGGCGCCACCGGGACTTCGTCCGGCGTCTCGTCGGGATCTGGCGGCACTTCGGCCGGTGCGTCCTCCAACGCGCCCTCCTCCGGTTCCTCGGTCTCGACGACCGCACCCTCATCGTCCGAGACGCCGCCGAGTGGCAGCGGCTCGGGCATCAGCACGGGCGGTGGTTCGGCCGCCGGTTCGGGCGGTGGTCCGGGCGGTGGTTCGGCCGCCGGTTCGGGCGGTGGATCGGCCGCCGGTTCGGGCGGTGGTTCGGCCGCCGGTTCGGGCGGTGGTTCGGCCGCCGGTTCGGGCGGTGGTTCGGCCGCCGGTTCGGGCGGTGGATCGGTCGTGGGCCAGCCCTCGACGCCCAGCGTCGCGGCGATGCCCGCGGCCATCAGCACCGTCTCGGTCGCGCCCGCCTCGCCGGCCGCGATCTCCTCCGGGCCGGTGGCGGTGACGACGACCCAGCCGGTGCCGGCAGCGGTGACCGTGCCTGCGGTCAACGTCCAGGCGGCGCCGGTCGCCACGACCCAGACGACGTTCCTCGTCGCCTCACCCGCGGCTGCGCCGGCAAGCGTCGGATCGACGTCGCTGAGCTCCTCAGGCGGAAGCGGCGTGCAGCTGCCGGTGGTCACCTCCTCGGCCGCGGCCGGCGGATCGACGTCGGCCGGGGCATCGTCGTCTCCATCGGCGGTAACGGGGCCGGCGGTGGCGCCGACCGCAGGGCCTTCGCAGAGCTCCTCGGGCGCGCCGGCGCCGGCGACGGCCGTGGCACCGCCCGCGGGCGCTGGGACGGTCTCGTCGCGCTACGCGGCGCCGGCGTCGGTTGCCGTCGCCCAGGCGGCCGCACGCGGCCCTCCGTCCATCACCTACGGCCCCGTGCTGATCGATGCCGCGACCGGAGGCTCGATCGACGCGGGCGCGGCCACGCTGTCCTTCGCGCCCGGTGCGCTGCCGGCCGACGCGTATGTGTCGGTGACCGTCGTGGCCGCGCCGAGCATCAACGGCCTGAGCGCCGCCTCGCAGGCATATGAGCTGAAGGCGATCGACGCCCAGACGGGCGCGCTCATCGAGCACTTCGCCTCGCCGCCGCAGCTGATGGTCAACATCGGCGGTGGAGTCGCGCCGGACTCGCAGATCTACTACCTGCCGCCGAGCGGCTCGCCGGTGCCGATCGCCTCGATCGTCGACCCGTCGACGGGCACCGTGACGGCGGGACTGCCCCACTTCTCGACCTACGTGGTCGCCAGCGGGGTCTGGAACATCTCGGTGACGGGCACCGGCACGCAGACGCTGACGCTGCGGGTCGACAACAACCAGCTCGTCGCGCTTCAGAACGGGGCGATCACGCAGACGCCGCTGTCTGGCCTCACCGGCGTGAGCGTCTCGGGCGCGGCGGGCGTGGGCGTGAACCTGGTGCTCGACATCACCGGGGGCGCCATCACCGTCCCGGTCGCGTTCACGGGAGCCAGCGGCACGACGAACTCCCTGTCGGTCCCCTACGCGAGCGGGCAGGCGAACTGGACCTGGGACGGGACCACGCTGCGTGGCACGAGCACCGTCGCGGACTTCGCGGGCGTCACCGCCGTCGGCGTCCAGGCGCTGAGCGTCGACCCGAGCTTCGTGCAGCAGCTCACAGGGCCCTCGAGCGCCTCGCAGACCTGGACGCTGGACGGGACGCAGGCGGGCTTCATCGACGGGCTCTCGTTCAGCGGTGTGACCAGCATCGTCTCAGGCACCGGGACCGACGTGCTCCAGACGGCGCTCACCGGATTGGCGGCCTCGTCCAGCGGGACCGCGCTCGGCGTCTCCTACAGCGGAATGAGCTCGGTGAAGTCGGGCATCCAGGCCGCCTCGTTCGGCTACGTGGCCCCATCGGGCGACAACGCGATCACGCTGGGCGCCGGCCCGAGCTCCTCCCTGCTGACGGTCACCGACGTCAACACGACCCAGGATCCGACCACGGGCGCCAACCAGGTCACGACCACGACCACGACGTTCGCCGCGCCGAGCGCCCTGCTGTCGATCGTCGGCGACCCGAGCGCGACCACGTCGATCACCGTCGACCCCGGCCTCGGGCTCCTGGGACAGCTCTCGCTCCAGGCCGATGCGGCAACGGTGGTGCTCGGCGGCGGGACGGTGGGCGTGACGCTGGCAGAGCCGGCGTCGCTGCAGAACATCAGCACCACCCACAACACGGTCGTCTCCGTCTCGGGCAGCGACCTCTCCATCGCCGAGAACTTCAGCAGCGTGCTGGTCCCGCTCACCGGGATCACGAGCCTGACGATCACGGGCGCCGGGCAGGGCAACGACAACGTCGCGCTCGATGTCGCCGGCGGCCCGATTCCGTTCCCGGTGTCGTTCACCGGCGGGGCCGGCCAGAACCTGCTCGCGCTTCAGGATCTGACCGGTGGGACGGCCTGGAGCTGGAACGGCACCAGCGGCAGCGTGACCTCGACCGCCGCCACGGCCGAGTTCGGGCCCGTCACGTTCGCCGGCCTCAGCTCGATCGAGATCCTGGCCGGAAGCGCCACGGCCACGAACACGCTCACCGATACGGCGGGCAACTCGACCTGGACGCTCGATGGGACCGGCCAGGGCAACGTCAACGGGCTCGCGTTCAGCGGGTTCACCGCGATCGTGGGCGCGGGCACCGACACCCTGCTGGCGCCCGTCGCGCCCGTGGGCGGCCTGGTGCTGGGGCTGGCCTACTCGGGCATCAAGACGACCAAGATCGCGGCGGCGCAGACGTTCACCTTCGTCGCTCCCGCCGGCGGCAACACGATCACGGTCGCCGACGCCGGCAGCGGCATCGGCATCACCGACGTCAACGCGGTGTCGGGAACCACAACGCTCGACATCCCAACGCCGAGCTCGGGCCTCGTGATCGTCGCCTCCAGCGGCCAGAACTCGTTCAACGTCGGGCAGCTGGGCAACTTCTCCGGGCAGCTGACCTTCGTCGGAGCCGGCTCTGACACGCTCAGCGGTCCACAGAACGCGATGTCGTGGACGATCACCCAGGCGGGCTCCGGCTCGGGAGCCCCGGCCTCCTCATCACCGCTGCAGTGGGCCACCAACGGCCAGCAGCTGGCCTCGACGATCACCGCCCTGTCCTGCACGAGCGCCGGGATCTGCGTCGCGACCGACAACCAGGGCGGCGTCTACACGGCGAGCGACCCGTCGAGCGCCTGGACCCGACAGCAGGGCGTGGACGGGAGCCGAGCGCTGACGGCGCTGTCATGCACATCCGCCGAGTGCGTCGCTGTCGACGGCGCCGGAAATGCGGTCGTGTCCTCGTCTCCCACGGTCGCGGGCAGCTGGTCGGTGGTAGCGATCGACGCCGGTCACTCCCTGACGGGCGTGTCGTGCGTCACATCGCCGGGCTCGGGCCAGAGCGGACCGCAGACCACGTGCGCGGCCACCGACAATGCCGGCAACGTCCTGACGGCGGTCGACCCGGGCGCGCAGACGGCCTGGACGTCGGCCTCCGTGGACGGCACGACGGCCCTGACCGGCGTCTCGTGCGGCACGCCCACGCTGTGCGTGGCGGTGGACGCGAGCGGGAACGTGGTCGTCTCCAACCAGCCGGCGGGGGGCGCCTCAAGCTGGACCGCCACGCAGGTGGACCCCGGTACGAAGCTGGCGGCCGTGTCGTGCAACGACCAGTCCGTCTGCGTCGTGACCGACAGCGCCGGGCAGGCGTTCGTATCCCAGGATCCCGCCACCGGCGCGTGGACGCACACCTCCGTCGACGGCACATCCGCGGTGGGCAGCGTCTCCTGCGCGGATGGCCTGTGCGTCGCGGTGGACGCCTCGGGCACGCCCCTGATCTCCACCGATCCGGCGAGCGGCAGCTGGGGCTCCTATCTCGGGGCGGTGCCGCTCGGCGGCCAGCAGGGCTTCGTGTCGTGCGCCAGCGCGACCGCCTGCGTGGCATTGTCGGCCTCAGGACAGGTTTCGGTCGGCACGCCCGCCGACCCCGCGGGCTTCAGCGGCACGATCTACTTCACCGGCATCGGAGTGCTGAACTCGCGCGGCGGGGCCGACTCGCTCGCGGGTCCGGTGGCCAACACCGCGACGTGGACGATCACAGGGCAGACCGGCGCGGGGACGATCGCCGACACGAGCAGCGGCAGCCCCGTCCAGATGATCTCGTTCCAGGGGATCCAGACCCTGATCGCGGGGAGCGGGATCCCGGGCAGCGACACGCTGGTCGGGCCGGGCAACGAGAAGTGGACGCTCACCGGCGCCGGCGCGGGAACGCTGGGGCTGAGCGGCGGTCCGACGCTTGCCTTCTACGGCTTCGATCAGCTCACCGGGACCGCGGGCGACCAGCTGACAGGCCCGAGCTCAGGGAAGACCGTCTACGCGCTTCAGCCCGGAGGCGGGTTCGCGGTCGACGGCGTGACCGTGACCGGGGTGTACGCCGTGACCGCCAGCGGGCTGACCGGGATCAACGGCGACACGGTCATGGGCGACTCGACTCAGGCGACCTGGACGGTGAGTGGGGGCGCGTCGGTGTCGATCGCCGCCGGTGTCGGGCAGACCTACACGTTCGCCGGAGTGGCCAGCTTGGAGTCGGGCAGCGCGGGGGACACGCTTATCGGCCCGGCCGGCGGTTCCACGTGGTCCGTCGACGGAAACGGCTCCGGCCAGCTCGACCCGGCCGGCGCCACCGCCCCGCTGCAGTTCATCGCCTTCAAGTCGCTGGTCGGGAGTGGGTCCGACACCCTCAACGCGCCCGGGTACACATCCACGGGCCCGTCCTCGGGGACGGTCGCGGGAGCGAGCTTCAGCGGCATGCAGACGGTGAACAGCGTGACGGTGCCGGTGTTCACCTACTACGGAGCGGCCGCCGGGTCCGACACACCCGTGATCGAGGCATACACCGGCCCGAGCGGGATCCAGATGGAGATCACGGGAGGCAGCTTCGGGACGGTGCTGTTCGCCGATCCGACCACGCAGCTGGTGATCGACATGGCCGGAAACTCCAACACGGTCACGCTGGCCTCGCTGGACCCCAACGTCGGCGGCCTTCAGATCAACGGTGGCGGCGGGACCGGGAACGAACTGGTCGCTCAGGGCGCGAGCTTCACGACGGATGGCGCCGGCTCCGGGACCGTCACGCCGCCCGGCGCGGCAGCCGGGTCCTACACCGGCTTCCAGGTCCTGGCCGGCGGGACGAGCCTCACGGGACCGAGCACCGGCGGCCCGACCGACTGGACGCTCACGGGCCAGCGGCAGGGCACGCTCGGCACCGTGTCCTTCAGCGGGATCGCGACGCTGATCGGAACCTCCGGCGCCGACTCCCTGACCGGCCCGTCCGGGGCGACCGTCTGGTCGGTCACGGGCAACAACTCCGGGTCGGTGGACGGCACCGGCTTCCAGGGCTTCTACGATCTCAACGGCGGTGGTGGGGGAACGCAGACCCTCGACGGTCCGGCCGGCGGGGGCGGCTCGTTCGTCATCACCGGTCTCACCGATGTCTCTGTCGCCGGGATGACATTCACGGGGTTCGGGAACGTCGTCGGCCAGGGGACTGGCAACGTGATCAACTCGCCCTGCGCGGGCAGCGCGCCGAGCGATCAGTGCGGCGGGATCGCCTACAGCGGGATGCAGTCGGTCACGGTGGGGCCGCCGACGACCTACACCTACGACCCCTCGACCAGCGCTGACACCATCACCGTCTCGGCCGACCCCGGTCACCCCGGCTACATCACGATCGCCGACAACTCCGGCGCGACGGCGATCGCGGATCCGAGCGGAGCGCTCGTGATCCTGGCCAAGGGCTCCGGCGACACGGTCGTGCTCAGCTCCCTGGATGCGAGCTTCAACGCCTCGCTGGAGATCTACGGCGTTCGAGCGATCCCGCTGGGCCCGCGCACCACGACCGCGGTGCAGACCGGCTCGCAGTCGTCACTGGCGACCAACGCGCTGATCGCGGCCACGGAGAGCGTCTCGGTCGCCGGTCATCTGAGCCTCGGTGCGGGCGACCTGTTCGTCGTCGCCGATCGGTTCACCGTCGCGGCGGGCGCCGGCGTGACGACGAGCGGGGCGATCGACGTGCTCGCGCAGGCCACGACCAACCTCGGCAACGCCATCGCCGGCGGGACATCGCTGAGCGACGCGATCACGATCGGCGACAACGCCACCCTGACGGGCGGGTCGATCTCACTCATCGCGATGGCGACCGACACGGCTGGGTTCGGGGATCAGCTCGCCTCCGGCTCGGGCGGGCTCGGCTCGGCGCTGGACATCGCCGGCACGGTCCTCAAGACCCTCGGTCCGATCCTGCTCGGAACGCTGCCGCTGAGCGTGATCGTGAAGTCCGCGTCCAGTTCGATCACGATCGGGAGCGGCGACCAGCTCCAGGCCACCAGCGGGTCGCTCCAGGTGCTTGCCTACTCGACGCTCACAAGTCAGGGCAAGACCAAGTCGGAGCTGTTCTCGATCGGCTACGCGCAGGCGGTGACGAGCGCGACGATCTCCGTCGCCGCCGGAGCCGCCCTGGACGCCACCGGCGCGGTCAGCGTGTTGGCCGACGCGTCCTCGATCGCCACCCTCACCGCCCAGACGCCTCAGTACCTGGGCGTGAACCCGCCCTATCCGGGTCGCGTCGCGCTCTCGCTCGCCGTGACCTATGCCGATGTGACGGCCACCGCGACGCTCGCCGCCGGAGCGACGGTGACGGCGGGTCAGACCGCGAACTTCAACGCGCTCGGCACGCTGACCTCCGAACCGAGCGCGGGCACCAGCCAGAACAACAACGGCCAGGTGGGGATGGCGATCTCGATCGGCCTCTCGAACTCCGACGTGGCGGCCACCGTCGACGGCTCCATCACCGCCGACATGGCGGCGGGATCGGTGACGACGCTGCTCTTCGATCCGACCGTGACCAATCCCACCAGCGTCGGGTACGTCGACACGACCGCGAACACGATCTTCGTAGGGCCCAACGTGCTGCAGACCGGCGACCCCGTCGTCTACCAGGACAGCGGCGGCGACCCCGTCGGAGGTCCGCTCCTGGGGCTCGTGCCGGGGAGCACGTACTACGTCATCAAGCTCGCGGGCGACCCGAACCGCATCCAGCTCGCCGACACCCTCCAGGGTGCTCTCACCGGGCAGGTGCAGAAGTTCGACAACCTCGGCGGCACGGCGACCACGATCGTCAAGACCTTCGACGCGAGCGCCATCCTCCCGGCCACCAACCAGATCGTCATCTCGCTTGACCGCGCCGGCGGCAACCAGTTCAACCTGTTCGGCACTCCGCTGATCACGGGCGAGCCGGTGATCTACAGGCAGGGCGGCGCCAACCCGGCGATCCCAGGGCTCGTCGACGGCCAGGTGTATTACGTGATCGTCCCCCAGAGCCAGTACGACGCGACCGGGAGCACGCCCGGGTTCGCCTTCACCAATCACGAGACGATCCAGCTCGCCGCCAGCCTGACCGCGGCGGAGGCGGGCCAGGCGCTCTCGCTCGGCTGTCCGGCGACGCCCACCGCCGGCGGTGCGTGCGACGGCAGCGGATACACGCTCGTCGCCCCCCATCAGCTGGTGTCGGCGCAGACCGCAGGCGTAGGCGTAACGGCGGCATTCACGGCCGCGGACCAGGCCCAGGCCACGGCTGTGATCGCCGACCCGACGCAGAAGATCCTCGGCAGCCGCAAGCTGGCCAACCTGTCGTCGTTCATCCAGCTTGGTACGCAGGGCCTGAGCAACTACGTGATCAACATGCTCGCGTGGAAGCTCGCGGGCGAGGCCGGCTCGCAGCTGGACCAGAGCAAGATCCCGGCCAAGCCAAAGGTCGCGGTCGGCGGCGCCGTCTCGTTCATCTACGCCGACCACGCGGTGTCGGCGACGATCGGGGCGGGCGCCACGATCGTCTCCGGCGGTGACCTGAACGTGCTCGCTACCGCCAGCGACTCCGCCCAGGCGTACGCGACCAGCGCCATCACCGGTCAGACCAACGATCCTAAGGCCAAGCTCGTCGGCGATTCGCAGTATCAGACCGCGGTGAGCCTGGCGCTGGGCATCGTCGACGTCAGCAACTCGGCGACCACCGCCGTCGGAAGCGGCGCGGCCCTGAACTCGCCGGCGGCCATGTGGATCGGCTCCGGGGTCACGTATCCGTGGCTGACGTCGCTGTCGAACCTCCCGGGCAACATCGCGCAGCTCGTCGGCTCGCTGAGCAGCGGCGGCGCCGTGACCGTGATCACGGACCTGCTCGGAGAGCTCCAGAACTCGCTTCCGGGCCTGTTCGCGAACGGCTTCGCGCAGGCCGGCGCGCAGGCGGCGAAGACGAGCATCGGCGGGCAGATCGTGTTCCTGTGGTTCGACGGCAGCGCGGTCACCAGCATCGGCGACGGGGCGTCGATCAACCAGAACGTCGCCCATCCGGCAGCCGACCAGACCGTCGTCGTCAGCGCCGAGAACATCAACCAGCTGATCCTCGGGGCGGGCCTCACCCTGATCTCCAACAACAACGGCCTGGCGCTCGGCCTGACGAACGGCAGCTCCGGCGCCGCGGTCGCGCCAACCAGCGAGGGCAACGGCTCAAGCGGGGTCGGCGGCGCGATCGTCGGCCTGGTCCTCACCGACACCACGACGGCGTACGTCGGGACCGGCGTGAAGATCACGACCGGCGCGCAGGGCGTCCTGGCGGTCACCGCGACCGAGTACGACGCCGAGTTCGCGCTCTCCCAGGCCGGCGCCGCCGCGGACACGACGGCCGTGAGCGGCAGCGTGACGTTCTACGTGCAGAACAGCGACACGACCGCCCAGATCGACACGGGCGCCCAGATCACCGGCGGGCCCGTCATCGTCGCGGCCACCTCGCTTGAGACGGCGATCAACTCCGCCGGCGACATAGTGTCCGGTCACGGCACCGGGATCGGGATCAGCATCGCGCTCGCGATCGTCAACCGCACCACCCAGGCGATCATCGGCTCGAGCAACCTGAGCGCGCCGGGCAGCGGCGGCACGAAGATCTCGATCAGCGGCCCGCTGAGCGTCAGCGCCGTCAACGGCGGGTCGCTGTGGGGCTTCGCCATCGCCGGCTCCGTCGTCACGCCGCAGCCGCTGACCGCCGACAGCACGGACCCGCTCGATGGCGTCTCGCTGCCCGCCCTGTTCGGGGAGCAGCCGAGCGCCACGGACCACCCGGGCGTGAAGACCGGCGTCGCGATCGCCGGAGCCGCGACTGTCAACGAGGTGACCGACACCACGATCGCGGCCGTGAACGACCTGGGGACGATCAGCACCGGCACGGCGGCGGTCGCCGTTAGCGCGACCCAGAACACCGATGTGGCGACCGGCACCGGAGCGATCGCCGCCAACAACGGCGCCGGATCCCAGCGCAACGTCGCGCTGGCGGGCGCCTTCAGCCTCAACCAGGTCACCGATCTGACGGAGGCCCTGCTGGCCGGCACGCAGATCCCGGTCGCCGGATCGCTCACGGTCTCGGCGACACGCGGCGGCCGGATCGACACGGGGACCGTCGGCGCCGCGGGCGCCAAGCCGAGCGGCAGCTCCGACGGGCTGGCAGGGTCGGTGTCCTGGGACCAGGTCAACGCGACGACCGAGGCGGTTCTCGCCGGAGTCGTGGCGACGGTCAGCGGCGATGCGAGCGTGAGCGCGCTCGACTCGGCTCAGCAGATCTCGATCGGCGGGGGGATCGGAGTCGGCGGCCAGGTCGGGGTCGGCGCGTCTCTGGCGCTCAACCAGGTCACCCAGACCACCGAGGCGCTCCTCGTGCCGCTCACCGTCGGCACCGGCACGAGCGCCGTGACCACGGACCCCAGTCTGACCATCGGCGGCGGCTACAGCCAGAGCGCGACCGACGCCTCGCAGATCATCGCCGTGGGGCTCTCGGCGGGCATCGGGCAGAGCGCCGTGGCCGCGACGATGGCGATCAACCTCGGCACGACCTCTGCACAGGCGACGACGACCGATGCGTCGATCACCACCAACGGCGGGGACATCTCGATCACCTCCACCGACAACAGCGCGATCGACTCCGGCGTCGGGTCGCTGGCGCTCGGCGCGATCCAGCCGTCCAAGGACCCCGAGAACGCCTCCAACAGCAGCGTGCGGCTGGCGATCGGGATCTCGATCGCGGTCAACTCGATCGATCAGAGCGCCCCGGTGACCCTGACCGGCACCACCTTGAGGTCCTCGGGCAGGATCGTGCTCGCGGGCGACGCGACAGGGTCCATCTACTCCGTGGCCGTCGCCGGTGGAGGCTCCTTCCTCGGGTCCGGGAACCAGTCAGGGTTCCAGTTCGCCGGCGCGGGCGTGGTCGTGATCAACGAGATCACGGGGACGCTGGGCGTCACGGTGAGCGGCGGCTCTCTGACCAGCGGTCCCGGCAGCGCGATCACGCTCAGCGCGAGCGACTCGTCCCAGATCAACGCCGACGCCGGTGCCGGCGCGCTGCTGGTCAGCCTGTCGCCGGGGCAGCTCAACGTGGCGGCGGGTGCGGCGGCCGCGGTCAACAGCATCGCGCGGACCATCGAGGCCACCACGAATGGGACGGTCCTCACCGCCGGGACGGCTCAGGCCCCGGGCGCGATCTCCGTCACCGCCGGCTCGAGCTCCGGCATCGATACGTTCTCGCTGGGGATCGCGGGGGCGATCACGAGCGGCAGCGGCGGAGGGGCGTCGTTCGCGGGTGCCGGCAGCGGCGCCGGAAGCACGGTCGCCAACTCGCTGCTGGCCACGATCGACGGCGGCAGCGTGCTGGCTCCCGCGGGCCTGACGGTCAAGGCCACGGACTCGAGCCGGATCGACACGACCGCGGGCGCGGTGTCGATCACGGTCGCCCGCGGACCCCCCGTCGGCCTGGCGGTGGGTATCTCCGTGGCGGCCAACGACATCGGCAACACGATCGCAGCCCATGTCAACGGCGCCACCAGCGTCTCGGCGGACGGCATCGCCGTCGAGGCTCAGTCGTCCGCAACGATCGACGTGGTCACGTTCGCCGGCTCGGGAGCGGCCAACGTCCCGACCGGCAGCGGAGCGACGTTCACATTCGCCGGGGCGGGCGCCGGCTCAGGCAACTACATCCACGACACGATCACCGCGGCGCTCGCGGGTGACGCGCAGATCACCTCCACGGCTCCGGCGGCGACGCAGGCCAATCCCAATCCGGTCAGCGGCGCGATCACCGTCTCCGCCACAGATCAGGCCACGATCGACGCCAAGGCCGGCGCCGGCGCGCTCGGCCTGAGCATCTCCACCAACCAGAGCGGCGCGACCGTGACCATCGGAGCGGCCGCGGCGGTCAACACCGTCACCGACACCGTCACGGCGACGCTCGCCGGGCCGGGCCTCACGCCCGGCAGCCTCACGCAGCTGACCAGCTCCGGTCCGGTGAGCGTCACGGCGAGCTCGACGGCGACGATCAGCGTGCTTACGGTCGGAATCGCGGGGGCGCTGCAGGCTGGTCCGAGCGCTGCGTTCAGCGGCGCCTTCGCCGGCGCCGGGAGCGGTTCCGGAAACCAGCTCGGGGTCACCGTCTCCGCAACCGTCGGCGCCGTGGACATGAGCCTTCTCACGGGCGCCCTGACGGTATCGGCGACCGACGCGAGCGCGATCACGGCCGACGCCGGAGGGGCGGCCCTCGCGATCGCGGCGGGCCAGAGCGCCGTCGCGCTGGCCGTCGGCATCTCGGTGGCCCAGAACTCGATCGCCGACGCGGTGACCGCGCGCCTGACCGGCGCGACTGTCGGGTCCTACGGGTCGCCGGCCGGCCCGGTCGACGTCAGCGCCTCCTCGCAGGCGAGCATCCAGAGCCTCACGGTGGCGGGCGCCGCCAGCGTCGCGGTCGCCAATGGCGGGCCCGTCGGCGGTGCGTTCGGCGGCGCCGGCTCGGCGACGGTCAACTCGGTCGCCGACGTGACCACCGCCAGCGTGGACGGCTCCAGCGTGATAGACGCGAGCTCGCTCACCGTCTCGGCGACGGACGCGGTCCGGGTCAAGGCCGACGCCGGCTCGGGCGCGCTGGCGATCGGAGCGGGCACGGACGCCGGCGCTTCGGGCGCGGCGGCGGCGGCGGTCTCGGTGAACTCCGTGACGGACTCGGTGTCCGCGCAGCTGGCCGGCTCCAGCAGCGTGCTGCTGGGAAGCGGGGCCCTGGCGATCACGGCGACCGACAGCGCGAACGTGAGCTCGCTGGCGATCGGGATCGGCGGGTCCGGTGGAGGCGGCACCGAGGTCGGCGTGGCGCTCAGCGGCGCGGGCTCCGAGTCCCACAACAACGTCGCCGAGACGGTCGCGGCGCAGATCGCCTCCAGCACTGTTCAGCAGGCCGGCGTCGTGCAGGTCCAGGCGATCGAGAGCGCCACGATCGACTCCGCCGCCGGCTCGGGCGCGATCAGCGCATCCGGCTCGGACGTGGGAGCGGGATCGATCGCGATCGGCGCATCGGTCGCCGGCAACGTCATCGCGCCGACCGTCAGCGCAACGCTCGACGCCGCCTCTGTGCAGTCCAGCCGGTCAGTCCTGGTCGCCGCGACCTCAGGCGACCAGATCAGCGCCAAGGCGATCGGCGGCGGGCTGGCGGTCGCCGGGTCGGGCCAGCTGGCCGCCGGGATCGCGTTCAGCGGCGCGTTCGCCACCAACCGGATCACGCCGCAGATAGCGGCGCAGATCACGGGCTCGACCGCCGGGACGCCGCTGAACGCCTACAGCACGCTGACGACCGGCTGCGGCGGGGTGCCCGTGAGCGGTCAGGTCGTGCTCTGCGCGACAGACGCGGGCGCCTCCATCAGCGCGCAGGCGGTCGGGGTGAGCCTCGATGCGAGCTTCGGAGGCGAGGTTGGCGGTTCGCTGAGCATCGGCGCCTCGGTCGCCGCCAACACGATCGGCGGATCGGTGCAGGCCTACATCGAAGGCTCGACAGTCTCGACGTCCAGCGGGATCACCGCGTACGCGATCTCGAGCGCGAGCATCCAGGCGCTGGCGGTCGCCGCCTCGCTGGCCGCGGGTGTTGGCGGCAGCGTGGGCGTCGGTCTCAGCGGCGCGGGCGCGCAGGCGACCAACGTGATCCTGACCGCGGTCGGGGCGTACGCATCGAACTCGAGCGTGACCTCCGCCCAGCTCACGCTGACCGCCACCGACAGCTCGCAGATCAGCGCCCTGATCGTCGCCGCGTCGGCCTCCGTCGGGCTGGGGTCTAACGGCTTCGGGGCCTCGATAGGCGTGTCCCTGGCGCAGAACTACATCGGCTACGACCCGGCGGCCAGTGCCGCGCCGGCGGGCAGCGTCTCCTCCGACAGCACGCTCACCTCCGGGCTGGCCGCGGGCACCGACGTCGTGATCGCCTCCGGCGTCGGCAAGGGCGACGTATACGAGTACATCGGACCGACGATCACCGCCCAGCAGAACCCGTCGATCAACCTCCAGTACGAGGACTACGCCGACACCAGCCGGTGGCTCCAGATCAACCTCACGCCCTCCGCGCAGCAGATCCGCGCCTACACGCAGAGCAGCACGATCACGACCGGACAGCTCGCCCTGGACGCGACCTCCAGCGAGCAGATCTCGGCGACGGTCGCGGCAGTCAGCGTGGCCGTCGCGGGCGGCTCCAACGGACTGGGATTGAGCGGCGCCGGCGCAAGCGACGTCAACACGATCGACACGCAGGTCCTGGCCTTCATCTCCGGAGGCCCGATCAGCGCCTCGGGCGTGACGCTCAGTGCGGCCGACTCATCGAGCATCACGGCGGGCACCGGTGCGGGCTCCCTGGCGGCCGCGGGCGGGTCGATGGGCGGATCGCTGTCGATCGGCGTCGCGGTTGCCGACAACCAGATCACCGCCGACACCGAGGCGTACATCGCCGGCGCGCCGCAGCTGTCGGTCGGTTCTGGCGGTGTGAGCCTGACTGCGACGCACTCCGCGACGATCTCAGCCACAACCTCCGCGGCGTCGATCGCCGCCTCGTTCGGCGGCAACCTGGCGGCGAGTCTGACCGGCGCCGGCGCCGCGGCGACCAACACGATCACGCCGACCACGCTCACCCACATCGACAACAGCACCGTCGACAGCGGCGGCGGCGTTTCGCTGAGCTCGCATGACTCGTCGACGATCACCGCCACCGTCGTCGCCTCGTCGGCGGCGCTGGCGATCGGCGGCAGCGCCGGCGTCGGGCTCTCGATCGGCGCCTCGGTGGTGAACAACACGATCGGCACCGCGCAGAACCGGGGCCAGGTGACCGCCACGATCGATGGGTCCCATGTCGTCAGCGGCGGCACGGTCAGCCAGGTCGCGACCGACACCGCGACGATCTCCGCCGTCGTGGCCGCGGGGTCGGCCGCGATCTCCGGCGGCTCCGACATCGGGGTCGGGCTCGCCGGCGCCGGCGCCGGGGCGACCAACTCGATCGCGCTCGACGTGCTGGCCACGATCGATTCCAACGCGACGGTCGACGCCGTCGCGGTGTCGGTCGGCGTCAGCGACTCCTCGCAGGTCTCCGCGACCGCCGCCGGAGTCGCGCTGGGGGCGGCGTTCGGGACGGTCGGCGTCGGGGTCGCGGTCGGCGCGGGCGTGGCGACCAACCGGATCGACAACAACGTCAACGCGACGATCGCTCAGGGGACCGTCAGCACCGCGCCGGTGTTCGCCAGCCCCACCGGCCAGAGCGTGCAGGTGGAGCCCGGCGACACCGTGGTAGCGCCGTCGACAGCGCCGCAGTACTACACGGGCCAGAGCGGTACGCAGATCAGCGGTTCGAACGGGGCCGTCGCCGTTACCACGGTGAACGTCTCGCCGGGCACGATCGTGGGCGTCTCTCCGGGCTACCTCTCGCCCTCATACACGACCGCATCGGGCACGCAGAAGGTGTACACCGACACCACCGTCCAGGTCGCCCCCGGCTATGCGGCGGGCGGGGTCGCCGGGCAGGTGTACGCCTACGTGGGTCCGAACGCCGTCTCGCTGGACCTCGGCACCCAGAACTACGCCGGCAGCGACTGGGTCGCCATCGGAGGCACCGCCGGCGCGTCCTATGCCTACGTCGGCCCGGCGGCGGCGCTCGACCTCAACGCCCAGAACTACGCGGACAGCTCGCTGTGGCGGCCCGTGGCCGGCAGCGCCGGCGCCGTCTACGCCTACCAGGGCGGGCCCGCGACGCTGAACCTGCTCGCGCAGGACTACAGCGCCGCGCCGTGGACGCCTGTCGCGCCCGCCGGCGTCACGCTCAGCTCCAGCGAGAGCGCGACGATCAACGCGACCGCCGCGGGCGCGTCGCTCGCCGCGTCGCTCAGCCCCGCGGCCGCGGTCAGCTTCGCGGGTGCCGGAGCGGAGGCGCAGAACGTGATCCTCGGCCAGTCCAACGCGTTCATCGACGGCGGCTCGGTCACCAGCGCGGGTGCCCTCTCCCTCACGGCGCACGACACATCCTCGATCACCGCTCACGTGATCTCGGTCGCCGCGTCGCTTGGCGGCGGCGTGGACTTCGGCGGCGCGGCCGCGATCGGATCCTCCACCGCGCAGAACCTGATCGGCTGGAGCGACACCTCGACCAGGAGCCCCAACCAGGTCGAGGCCTACATCTCGGGCGCGGCCTTCACGGTCGGCGGCGCGCTCAGCGCGACGGCGACGTCCAGCGCCGCGATCAGCGCGCTCGTCGACAGCATCGCCGTCGCGCTTGGCGTAGGCGCCGTCGGCGGCGCCGTGAGCGGCGCCGGGGTGGCCGTCGTCAACATGGTCTCCAGCGACGTCGTGGCGAGCCTCACCGGCACCGGCGCGACCCAGGACAACACCGTCGGCGGCGCGCTCACGCTCACCGCCGCCGACACGTCGAGGATCTCGGCCACCGGCCTCGCGGCCTCGGTCACCGCCTCCGCCGGGCTCGTCAGCGGCTCGATCTCGATCGGGGTCGCGCTCGGCTCCAACACGGTCGCCAACACCGTCCAGGCCTTCATCTCCGGCGTGGATCGCGTCAGCGCACCGTCGATCGGCCTGCAGGCGACGGAGGCCGCCGCGGTGACCACCAGCTCGCAGGCGGTGTCGGTCGCCACCTCCTTCTCGCTCGGCGCGAGCGCCGCCGGCGGCGGAGCCAACGACAGCGCCACCGTGCAGAACACCGTCGGCGCATACATCAGCGGCTCCACCGTCGACTCGGCCGGCACGCTGAGCCTCTCGGCTGCCGACAACTCGACCGCGAACGCTCAGGTCGCCGCGGTGGCGGTGAGCGCCGCCGTGGAGGCGTTCGCGGGTGCAGGCTCCACGGTCGCGACGAACGTCTCACCGAAGGTGAGCGCCGAGCTCGACAGCTCCAACGTCACCGCGGGCGGCCAGATCTCGCTGGCCGCGAGCGCCGATGGCGCGGCGGCGGCCACCGCCGCGGGCGCCGCCTACAGCACCGGCGCGAGCGTGGCTGCGTCGACCAGCAGCGCGACGATGGCCCCCTCGGTCAGCAGCTACATCGCGAGCGGCACGGTGACCAGCACAGGCGGCGGGATCTCGCTCACATCGCTCTACAACGCGAACCCCGACGGGACCGAGGCTGCCCCGGGCCCCGGCGGGCTCGGAGCGAGCGCGACCACCCAGGCGTCGACCGGCGGGCTGGTCTCAGGCAGCGGCGCGAGCGCCGCCGCGACGGACTCCGGAAACGTCCAGGCCGACATCACGGGCGGGACTCTCGTCGCGGCCGGCGCGATCGCGGTGAACGCGGCCTCTTGGGCGCTCCCCCGTGCCAAGACCGAGGGCTATGACGCCGGCATCGCCGGGGTCGGCTCCTCCACGGCGACCGCGACCTCGAACGGGACAACGCAGGCCTACGTCACCGGCAACATCGCCGGCGGCGGCTCGCTCAGCGTGACCTCCTACAGCACCGAGGCGCCGACCGCAGCGGCACAGGCCTTCTCAGGCGGGATCATCGCCGGCGACGGCGCCAGCGCGCAGGCCTCCTCCACCCCCGACACCGGCGGCGATCCCGCGGCGACCGCCTACCTGGGCGCGGGCAGGATCGCCGTCACCGGAGCCGCTGACGTGGCCGCCACCTATACGCCGGACGCGTCCAGCAGCGTCACCGGCGGCTCGTTCGGGGGCGTCACGGTCGGCGTGTCGCTGGCCGGCGCCGTGTCCAACGCCGATGTGACAGCGACCGTCGCTCCGGGCGCCGATCTGGCCACCGGCTCCCTGTCGCTGATCGCGACTCGCGCGGTGCCGTCGTCCGGCTACAGCGCCCAGGCGGGCGCTGACGGCAGCTCCGGCTCCGTCCTGATCGGCGTGGCCGCGACGACCGCGTCGGCCGACAGCGCCGGCCACGTGACCGCCTCGATCGGGTCGAACGTGACCCTGCCCGCGGGCGATGTCTCGATCGTCGCCAGCGACGTCAGCGGACAGAACGCCGACGCCTCCGCTCGCGCCTACAGCGCCCTGGCGGCCGGCGGCAGCACCGCCACGGCCGGATCGGACGTGATCACCGCGGCCACGCTCGGCGCCAACCCGCAGACCTCCCGGGGCCGCAGCGGCGGCCTCACCGTGCAGGCGCATGGCACCGACAGCAACAGCTCCTCAAGCTACGCCGGGTCCGGCGGCCTGATCTCCGGAAACGCGGCCGTATCGTCCACCAGCGACATCTCCAGCACGACGGCCGCGATCGACGCCCCCGCCATCATCTACGCCGGTGCGGTCAAGGTCGACGCCAGCCACACCAGCGGCTACTTCGCGCACGCCGACTCGACCGAGGCATCCGTCGTCGGGGGCAGCGGAGCGAGCGCGACCGCCTCCGCCCAAACGCCGGTGAACACGATCGTCGGCGACGCGAGCGGGAACAGCGTGGCGATCTACGGCAGCTCGATCTCGATCACGGCCGAGAACCAGTACGTCTCCGACGGCGCCGGCCAGAACTCGGTCAGCGCCGGCGCGGGTGGCGGCATCACGGTCAACGCGGCGCTCTCCACGACCACGCTCGGAGCCTCCGGCGACACGAACGTGAACGTCGGCAACGGCGTCACGCTGAGCGCCACCGAGCCGAACCCGCTGTCGGGCTCCGGGGTGCTGATCGAGGCCACGAGCAAGGTCGGTGCCTACGACTCGGTCTCGCTCGACACGGGCGGCCTGATCACGGGGGCGGGCTCCAGCTCGAGCATGACCGCCAACCTCTATCCGACGGTGACGATCGGCTCGGGCGGGACGATCTTCAGCACCTCCGGCGTGGCGATCGGGACCACCACGGGCCAGAGCACCGCGAGCACGTCGTCGTATGTCTCGACGGGGGGCCTGGCGGCCGTCGGCTCCACAGACGCGAGCACCACGGTCAACGCCGGTCAGCAGGTGACGATCGGATCCGGCGAGACGGTGACCGCGCTTGGCAATGTGACGCTGAGCGCCGGCGGCGATCCCACGGGCAGCGCGCCGACCGTCCTGACCGCATACGCCGACGCGGAAGGCTACGTGCGCGGCTTCGTCGCGATCCCGACCGCCAGCTCGCACGTGACGATCGTCAGCAACTCGGCCCTGTCGATCGGCTCCGGAGACAGCCTCGCGGCCGGCGAGGACGTGCTGCTGCAGTCAACCCGCGGCACGCTCAGCCCCAACTCGACCGGCGCCGCCCACGGCTACGAGCTGGGCTTCATCCCGGTCACCAGCCACGACAGCCACCCGAGCACGAGCGGCGCCGGCCTGCTGTCGATGAGCCAGACCGCCACGGCCACGGCGGGGGCGTTCAGCCACCTGTCCATCACGATCCCCAACTGTGCCAACGACGGCCCGTTCTGCTCCAGCCCGCCGGCCCCGGGCGCCGGGGGGATGCCGTTCACTGCCTCCTACTTCTCCAACGTCCCGATCCTCAATTACGCGTCCCAGCTGTTCGGCGCCAGCGAGCCAAAGGACATCCCCGCCAACGTGTCCAGCACGCCGGTCGGGCTCATGGTGCTCGGCTCGCTGTTCGCGTCGGGCGGCGACGTCACCGTCAGCGCCGACCAGATCGCCGGCGGAGGCACCGTGGTCGCCAACGGCGGCGCGTCGGTGAGCGTCGTCAACAACAGTCCCGACTATCTCCAGATCGGCGACGTCACGATCCCGGACATCCCCGGTGGCAACGTGGTCTTCCTGGGCAACGCCAGCTCTGGGCTCAACGTGGTCCAGAACGGGCAGAACGCCCCGGGCGCGATCCTGATCGACAACGCCTACAGCTGCGCGCAGGGCGCGACCAACTGCGTGGGCAACTCGCCGGAGGGGCCGGCGATGTTCGTCACGGGCAGCATCGTCGACCTGGGCGGACCGCTCACCCTGGAGAGCCCCTCCGGGTCCTACTTCCAGTCGGGGGGAACGCAGGCGGGGTCGGTCACCGAGAACTTCCCCAACGGCGCGGCGGCGATCTCGCCGAGCGGGGGGTCCGGGGCGCCGTGGCTGGGCGGCAACCCGTACTCGGAGTGGCAGGGCTTCATGATCTGGCCGGGCGGCAACCCCGCGACCAACCAGAGCGGCGCGGCAGGGTTCAACGGCAACGTGGCAGTCGCCTACGCGGCCACCGCGCTGTTCCCGGGCTACGGCAACACGCAGGCGCTCTCGGACGCGCTGATCGGGTACGCCGGCAGCTACACGGCCGGCATCATGGTCCCGGGCGACACGAGCTTCGCCGGCGGGCAGTACAGCGACCCCGGCACATACGGCACCCTCTTCAACGGCGGCTACTTCGGCAGCATCGTCTTCTACGGCTCGTGCATGGCCTACGCCGACCTGCAGAACCTGCAGGCCGACTGCCCGCAGACGATCGCCAACGGGCTCAGCCCCGCCGGCGGCTCGGTGCTGCTCTCGGGCAGCGGCGGCGCGGCCTACTTCCCCGCCGTCCCGCTGGAGCCGCTCGGGACGTCGGCCGCCGGCTACTGCCCTCCCGGCGTCGCCTACGGCTCGGCGTCCTGCTACGCGAACCTCGGGCCCAGCCTCAGCAGCTCGGCGGTCTACGGGCGCGACGTCTCGATCAGCGGTGCGACGGTCGACATCAACACGCAGATCACCGCGGGGCAGCCGACGTCATGGACCGTCGTGCTGCCGTCGATCTACAAGGCCATATTCGCGGGGCTGGCCGCCACCGGTCAGACGATGACCTTCCCGGTGGCGAGGATCGGCCAGCGGGTGATCTACGGCACCTATGACGGGCTGGCCGGAACCCTGACGCTCTCGAACATATCCGCCTCCTCCGGCGACACCACGGTCACGATCGACGGCGGGATCATGAACACGGACCCGATCGGCCAGATCAGCGTGAACGGCGGTCTGGGCACGATCAACATCACCAATCAGACCGGTGCCACGCTCGTGCTCGGGAACCTCTATGCCGGGTCGCTGGCAGCCAGCGGCGCCAGCCAGAGCTCGATCGACATCAACGACACGAGCAAGGGCCTGCAGACCCTCTACGTCCACTCGGGCGGCGCGGTCACCGAGTACACCGGCGCGCTCAACGCGCCGCAGAGCCAGCTGACCCAGGTGTCCAGCACCGCGGACGTCAACGGCGCCAACACCGTCACCTACCTGCCGCAGGGCGGTCAGCGCTGGCAGTGGATCGAGCAGGCGCTGCTGCAGCGCCAGGTACTGGCCGACCCAGCCAACTACTGGCCGACGTACGCGCTGGGCAACTGGCAGTACGTGATGCCCAACGGATCGCCCAACGACCCGTGGCAGTACTGCACCGACAGCTCCTGCTCGGGGCTGACCAACACGCCGACCGGCTGGCTGGTCACCGGATCCAACGACACGACCGCGTTCGACCAGTCGATCTCGACCAACGCGACGCAGGACTGGATCAACGGCGCGGGCACCGACTCCTTCCACTACCACGGCTGCGGCAACAACATCGGCTCGGGCTGCAACTTCGGCTTCCTGAAGACCAGCAACGTCAGCGACAACGGCGGCCAGAACAACGGCTACGCCAACTGGCAGTACTGGGACCCGACCCAGATGTCGCTGGCGATGACGATGTCGGTCAATGCCAGCGAGCCGATCAGCCTGTCGTTCGCGGGCGAGACGACGGGCACGATCACCGTCCTCTCGGACGGGTCGGTGGTGCTCGCCGGCCAGGTCACAAACCCCAATGGCTCGACGTCGATCACGGTCGCCCCCGATGCGAACGGGCCCGGCGGATCGATCACGTGGGCTCGCAACGGCCAGGGCCAGCCGCAGATCACCAGCCAGAACCTGACGCTCATCGCCAGCGGAGGGATCGGCCAGATCGGCTCGCCGATGCCGATCACGATCACCGGCGGGACGCTGACCGCCGAGGCCGGCCCCGCCGGAGTGTTCCTGAACCTCAACAGCGGCGCGACGCTGGGGACCGTCAGCTCCCAGGGCGCCGGCGGCTACGGCGACGTGGTGATAACCGCACAGGGGACCCTGGCACAGGCGTCGGCCTCGACCCAGGTGACGGGAGCCGACATCTCGATCACGACCGGGGTGGGGTCGATCGCATCGACGGCCTCGCCGCTGCTGCTGAGCGCCAACGCCGGCACCAACCCCGACGGCACGGCCGCGCAGGGCGTCGTCAACGCGAGCGCCCCCGGAGACATCGGGCTTCGCCAGGTGGGCGGCGACATGCTGGTGGGCGCGATCAGCTCATCCGGCGGAAACGTCGTCCTTCAGGCGCCCGGCGGCTCGATCCTCGATGCCAGCGGCCAGACCGCGGGCTCGGTGCTCACCCAGGCGCAGGTCAACACGATCCTGGCGCACCTGAACCTTGAGGATCAGGGCGCCGCGGTGACCGCGTTCCAGAACACGGTCAACTCTGAGTACGCGCTCTACTGGCGGCTGCGCACGAACGGCACGATCGGCCAGGGTGGCGCCTACCAGCTGAGCGCCAACTCGGTCGCGGCGTTCACGCCGCAGACAGCCGTCGCGCTTGCGCTGGCCAACCCGACCGCGGCGGAGGTCCAGTCCTACGCGGCGTGGCTGTACGGGCAGACAGTGGCGTTCTTCGACAACCAGGCATACGTCTCGTACTCGGGGCCGAACGGCGTCACGCTCCCAGCGCCGGGCGCGCCGCTGCCCGGCGGCCCGCAGCCGCTGCTGGGCGACTGCCCGAACGGCTCCTCGCCGGGCTGCTGGCAGACTCAGGATCCGGCGTTCGCCTCCTTCAACCAGGCCTTCGCGTACACGGTGGCTCCGGGATCGGCCCAGGCGCTCGCGATCGCCGGCGACTTCGTCTGGACCACCAACGAGCTGCTGTACTCGATCAACCGCACAAGCCTCGAGTCCAGCTCGGGGACCCCCGTCGGGGTCGGCATCCCCAACGTCAGCGGCCACGACGTGACCCTCACGGCCGGCGTCGGCATCGGCCAGCTCGCCGCGCCCGCGCAGATCACGCTCGCGGAGATGCGCGCGGGCAACGTCAGCAACGCCCAGGCGGGGGCGCTGGCGCTGGCCAACGCGCCCGGGGACGTGGTCCTTGCGGGAGTCGACAGCGGCTCCGGGATCGGAGCGGTGACGTTCGTTCTCAGCTCCCAGTTCGGGGCGACGGCGCTCACCGGCACCGACGCCGCGGGGAACGCGATCACCATCACCGTCACCGGAACCGACCAGAGCGGCAACCTGGTCGGCGTGGACTCCGGTGGCAACCAGGTCACGATCAGCACGATCGACATCACCCAGTCGGCGCCGTTCTTCATCGCGGCGCTCGGAAGCCTGACCGCGACCTCCGCGAACGGTCCTTCCTACCTGCAGAGCACCACGCCGGACATCAACGTGCAGCAGATCTCGGCCACCGGGGACGTGAGCGTGACCGCGCCGGAGAGCATCCTCGCCGCGTCGGGCGCCGCGAGCCCCGCGATCGTCTCCGGCGGGAACATGCGGCTGCTGGCGGGCAGCGGCGACATCGCCGGGTCCGTCAGCGGGACCTCGATCGCCCCCCTCGTGATCCAGGTCGGGGGGACGCTCTCGTCCGCGTCCGCCGGAGGACGGCTCGCGATCGAGCAGTCGACCGGCGACCTCACGTTCGGACGCATCAGCGCCGGCCAGGACGCGACGATCGACGTGCCCGGTGGCAACCTGGTCTCGACCACGCCGCTCGCCGTCGCGATAAACGCCTCGTCCCTCTCGGTGCTCGTGAACAGCTCGTTCGGCAGCGCCACGGAGCCGATCTACCTCGCGATCCCGGGCAGCGTGAGCGTGACCGCGCCGGCCGGCGTCTACATCGGCACGCTGGGCCCCAACAGTCCGCTCACGGTCGGGACGATCAGGGCGAGCGCAGGCGACGTGACCCTCCTGGTGCAGGGCGATGTGACGCTCGGAACGGTCACCTCATCAGGGACGGTCTCGATCTTTGCCGAAGGCTCGATCAGCGAGGTCGGCGACCCCGTGACTCCGCCGACAACCGACGCCGCCGCCAACCCCAACATCGTCGCTCGGTACGGGGTGCTGAAGTCCGGCGTCGGGATCGGCAGCTCGAACGCCCAGATCGAGACCAACTTCGGGACCCTCGCCGTGTCCTCGTTCGGGGCAATGTGGCTGATCAACTACGGCAACCTGGTCGTCGACCAGGTTCCCGGGGCGACGATCAAGGGTCTGACCACCGGCGGAACTCTGAACCTGACCCTGCACAGCGACCTCACGATCAACCAGCCCGTGAGCTCAGGCGGTGCGCCGATCACCGAGGTCGCGGACGGCAACATCACCGTCAATGCCGGAGTCAGCAGCGGTGGCGGCTCGATCTCGGTCTCCGCGGGCCAGGCCGTGACGCTGACGGCCGCGGGGTATCTCAGCGAGGGCTCCGCGGGCACCGCGCCGGTCCAGGTGGATTCGGGAACGATCGATCCCACGGCTGCGCTGACGATGAGCCCCGGCTCATACATCGCAGGCGCCGCGGGGCCCGTCGGCCTCACAGGCGGCGGCACGGTGACCCTGACCGACGTCTCGACCACCGGCTCCGCAACCGTCACGAGCACCCGCGGCTCGATCATCGATGGCAACACGGCGCCGGGCGCGGTCGACGTCACCGGCGGCCTGATCGCGCTCAGCGCGCTCACGGGCTCGATCGGGACCTCCACAGCGCCGCTGCTCGTGGATCAGACGGGGACCGGCGACATCGGACCCCTGACCGCCGGCAGCGGCCTGTACGTCGATCTCACCGGTGGTCCGCTGCATATAGCGACGGCCACCACCAGCAGCGGCGACGTGGCGCTGACGGTGCTGCCGAGCGGCGCCTCCAGCCAGGACATCGTGCTCGACCAGCCCACGAGCGTGGTCTCGACCGGGAACGGCTCGGTCACCCTGACCACCCCCGGTTCGCTCTCCATCTCCCCCGGTGGCACGGTCAGTGCGACAAGCGGGCTGACCGCAACGGCATCGGGCCCCGTGAGCCTCACGGGCGCATCCCTGGCGGCAGGAGGCGGAGAGCTCTCGCTGACGTCCACCGGCGGGGAGATCGCCTCGTCGGGCTCGGGTCTCAGCGGAGCCTCGGTGGTGCTGCAGGCGGCCGGCGCGATCCTGCTCACGTCCGGAACGACACTGAGCGCGGCGGCGGGCGACGCCACGATCACCGGTGATCCAGTGACGATCGACTCCGCGAGCGTGAACGCGGGGGCCGGCGCGATCGGCATCACCGCGCTGGGCGGGCAGCTGTCGGTTCAGCATGGGTCGGTCGTCAGCGCGAGCGCGGGGTCGGTCACGCTCGATGCCCAGTCAGGGGCGCTGTCGGTCGACGGCTCCTCCGTGACGGCCGGCACGCAGCTGACTGGGACCGCAGCCACGATCGTCGCGTTGACGACCGCTTCGATCCACGTCGCTGGTGCCGTGTCGATCCAGGGGCAGTCACTCAGCGTTGATACGAGCGGGATCACCGCGGCAGGTGCCGTGCAGCTGACGAGCACGCTCGGTGCCGTCACCGTCGATGGATCGTCCGCGATCTTCGGCGCGGGCGGTGTGACCGTGAAGTCCGCCCAGGCCCTCGTCGTAACCGACAGCTCGCTGACAGCTGGCGCCGGCGACGTGACCCTCAGCTCGGCCGGGCCGATGACGCTCACCGGCTCTCCCGTTGCCGCGACGGCGGGCACCGTCAGCTTCGCAACCAGCGGTTCCGCGCTGCAGATCATCCAGGACCAGGGCGCCCAGGGCGCGGTCAGCGCCGCGACGGACATCATCGCTTCCAACGCCGGCTCGCTGGCGATCACCGGGCTGAAGCTGGCCGCCGGCCGCGACGTCACGCTCGGGGCGACCGGTCCTGCCACCCTCGGTGCGGCCACGATTCAGGCTGGTGGGGGCCCTGGCGGCGGCAATGTCGCAATCACCTCGCAGCAGGGGCTGCAGGTGCAGGGCGCCACGGCGATCTCGGCGGCCTCCGGCGCGGTGTCGCTCATGGCACAGGACGTGTCGGTGACGGCCGGTTCGTCTGTGTCGGCGACCGGCGGGACCGTGGCAGTGACGGCATCCGCCGGAGACCTGTCCGTCACGGCCGGATCGTCTGTGTCGGCGATCGGGGGCACCGTGCAGCTCGGCTCGTACACCGGGGCGGTGTCGATCACCACGGGAGCATCGGTCGCCGGGCAGAACGGGACGACCTTGACGGCGACGGCGGGTGGGGTTTCGGTGGTGGATAGCTCGGTTTCGTCGTCGGGTGGGGATGTTGGGTTGTCGGCGGGTCTGGGGGTCTCGGTCACGGGTTCGCCGGTGACGGCGTCTGTCGGGAGTGTTTCGTTCACGGCGCGGGGTGGTGATGTGGCGCTCGTGCAGGATGGTGGTGGGCGGGGTCTTGTTCAGGCTGGGCTTGATGTGAGTGGCACGGCGTCGGGTGCGGTGACGGTTTCGTCGGTGCCGTTGACGGCTGGGCGGAACATCGCGTTGAGCGCGGGCGGGGCCGTGTCGTTGACGTCGGTTGTCGCGGGGGCGGGGACGGATGTGACGGTGACGGCGGGTGCGGCGTTGACGTTGTCGGGCTCGTCGGTGACGGCGAAGGCTGGGACGGCTGCGCTGACGTCGTCGGGTGGGGACGTGGCGGTCCAGTCCGGAGCCTCCGTGACGGCTGGCGCCGACACGACGCTGAGCGCCAGTGGCAACGTCCTTGTCGATGCAACGAGCTCGGTCGTCTCGGGGGCGACGCTGACCGTCAGCGGCGGGCTGGACAACACCGCGCACACCGTGCTGCTGGAGGGTACGTTCGCCGCGCCGCTGATAGAGGTGAATGTCGGCAACGGCGGGGATGCGATCACCTACGAGCCCGTGTCCGTGGCCGGCTACACGCAGATCACGGGTGGAGCCGGCAACGACACGATCACGCTCCTGCTGCCGTCGATCGACGTCGCGGACATGCTTGCCCAGGGGCAGAGCGGACCCGACGCTCTGGTGAACGGGACCCCGGCGCAGGGCCGTCCGCGTACGGTCCAGGGGGTCAACCTTCCGCTTCGCAACATGGTCGACGTCAACGGTGGCGCGGGCAGCGACACCTACAACATCCACCTCTCGGGGATCACGGCCGCCGCGCCGACCGGCACGAGCTACATCGTCAACGTGCACGACTCCGGTCCGCCGACGGATGTCAACGTGCTCAACGTCTACCTGCCGGCGTCGCAGCCCAACGACCTGCTGGTGCGGGCGAACTTCCTCGCGCTCGTGCATCCGGCGGCGAACGCGGCTCCGACCGGGCCCTTCACCGCCAACTACGAGCGGGTCAACTACGACTCGACCGCGTCGCTGAACATCTTCGGCGGGGGAAGCGGCGACCACTACTACCTCGTCGACACCGGGACCGCGACGACGGTCAACGCCGGCAACGGGAACAACAGCTTCCAGATCGGCGGCCTGTTCGGCGAGCCGCAGGTCGCCCCGTCCGCCGTTGCCAACGGCGACCAGATCTCGACAGTCCAGACGACGGAGGGCTATCTGAGCCGCGGGGTCAGCAACGCCACGGTGATCAACGGCGGATCCGGCGACAACACGTGGGTTGTGTACGCCTACCACGCGCCGCTGAAGCTGAACGCCCAGGGTGGGGACAACACCTTCCAGGTCAACGCGTTCCTGCAGATCGGGACCGGTGGCGCTCTGAGCTACGTGCCCGAGTCCGCCCTGACGATCGACGGCGGCACCGGTCACAGCAGCCTTCTGGTGGTCGGCACTCCCTCTGCGGACCGCTTCGCCGTGACCTCCGCGCAGGTTCTGGGTGCCGGGTTGAACGTGTCCTATCGCAATCTCGTCGCGCTCCAGGTCAACGGCAACGGCGGCTCGGATACGTACAACGTCCTGTCGACCGCCGCCGGCGCCGTCACCGTGCTCGACGGTGGCTCCTCGGGCAGCGTGACGTTTGATGTCGGCGGCGATGTGGTCGGCCAGGTCGTCGCCTTCAACGCGGACGGCTCTCCTGCGCTGACCAATCCCTACGCGGGTCCGCACCTCACCAGTCTGCTCGCCGGTCCGCTGCTGATCAACGGCGCGCCGGTCCCGGCTCCCGCCCTGGTGCCGGCGCCTCAGCTGCCGACCGAAGCGGACGCCCCGCTCCCGGTCGTGGCACCTGCGCAGGCGGACCCCAACCGGGTTGCCACGCTCAACGTGTTCGACGACCTGGCGCAGAGCGGGCAGATCGGGACGCTCGGGCAGGTGTCCGCGGGCCAGTATGCGGCGCTCGGCGCGCTGTATGCGGGCTCGGACGCGGCGTCGCTCGCACAGAGCGCCTTCGGGGTGATCGGCGGTCTGGGGGCCAGCGCGGCGCAGTCGATCTCGTTCGGGACCCTGATCAAGCCATCGACGCTGAGCTTCGATGGCGGGATCGTCTACGGATCCGTGGATGTGGTGAACGTGATGCTCGGCTCAGGCGCGTCGAGCGTCGCGACCGAGGGCGTGTTCACGGTCAGCGCGACGGTGCAGAACACGATCACCGTCGTGCAGGGCGGGGGCGGCTACAAGAAGCTGGTGGCGACGGGCGGTGGCGGCTACGACGCGCCGCTGATCCTGCTGGGGAACACCACCCAGGACGGAAGCTTCTACAACTCCACCCCGAGCGCGCTGACCGGCGGCGCGATGGTGTACTCGAACCCCGGTCAGAGCGTCATCGACGCGTCGCTTGATCCCAACAGCGTGATCATCTACGGCGGGGTCGGCAACTCAGTGATCTACGGCGGCGGCGGCGGGGATCAGATCTTCGGCGGGTCCGGCAGCGATTCGATCTTCGCCGGTTCCGGGAACGATCTGATCCATGCCAACGATGGGATCAATCTGGATCTGTCGCACACGCTGGCCCAGGTGCTGGCCGGTGACCTGCAGGCGATGATCGTGGTGAATCAGCCGGTCGGGCCCGCCGTGTCGCCCACGGCGGATCCGCTGAATGCGACGTCTGATCAGATCTACGCGGGTATGGGCCACGACGTGATCTTCATGGATCACGGTGTGGTTGATCAGCTGAACAATCCGATCACCGGCACGGGCGGCGTGATCGATGCATACACCGTCGATCCGGTCACGTTCGGGCTGAGCTCGGTGTTCGGCGCGTATGGCGGGAGCGTGGTGGTCTTCGCCGGCTCGGGGCAGCAGACGATCGATCTGGCCAAGACCAGTCAGCCGAATGTGGTGCTGAAGAACGGCTATGTGGATTTCGCCGGGCCCGACAGCTGGATCCAGCGGCTGTCGAAGGTCGGGAGCACCGATCCCGGTGCCGGCGGCAATGACACGATCACGCTCTCGAACGGGAATGACATCGTGATCGCGGGGCCCGGCTCGGACCGGATAACCGGCGGAGGGGGCAACAAGATCGTGCTCGGCGACGATGGCGCGATCACGTGGCTCGCCGGTCAGCTGAGTCAGATCGTGAGTCTGGACCCGGGGGTGTCGCTGCACAGCCTGCGGGCGAACACGATCACGCTGGGCAATGGCAACGACATCGTGTTCGGGGGCTCCGGCGCGAACACGATCACCCTGGGCACGGGGCACGATGTGGTCGTCGGGGCGCTTGGCGAGCTGACGTTCGACAAGGGCGTGCCGGTCACGCTGCAGAGCATCTATCCGACGTATGGCGGCCCCGACACGATCACGGTCGGCGGTGTCGGCGGGGTTGTGATCGGCGGTCCCGGTGGGTCGACCATCTCGGTCGCGCCCGGGGCGGTCGGTTCATCCGATGCGGTTGTGTCAGGGTCGGGCGTGGCGGGCTATGACGCGGCGACCGGCACGTGGGTGGTCGTCTCGCCTGCGCCCACTGCGCCGCCTGGGGGCACCTCTCAGGGAGGGGCGACCGCGCCCGTGGCGGGTCCGGCGCCGACGCCTGTGTCGCCGGTGGCGGTCCAGCCGGCCGCGCCCATCTCCTCCCAGGGCAATGCGGGCAACCCTGAGAGCGGGAAGGGCACGGCAGGCAAGCCCAAGGGCGGGAAGCCCAAGCGCGGGAAGGGCAGGCGCGGCAAGCCCAAGCGCGGGAAGGGCAGGCGCGGGAAGGGCAGGCGCGGCAAGCCCAAGCGCGGGAAGGGCAGGCGCGGCAAGCCCAAGCGCGGGAAGGGCAGGCGCGGCAAGCCCAAGCGCGGGAAGGGCAAGCGCGGGAAGGGCAAGGCCAGGAGGGGCAAGCGGGGCTCAGGGGCCGGCGGCGGGCGGCGTAGGCGGTAAGCGGTCGCCGGTGTCGTCGCGAGTGGCCTCAAGTGTCGGTGACTTGAATCCGAGGTGGGGTTTGCGGGGTGGGTCTCTGAGCTGTAGGCTGAGCGGTAGGCCGTGGACGCGAGGTCGCGGCTGCGGGGGCGGTGAAGCGGTTGCGGGTTTGTCTGGTAAGCGGGCGCCGAGCCCATTTCTGTGACGGAGGTTTGATGAGTCTCAAGCGGGTTTGGCGTGTTGGGGCGGTTGGGGCCGTGTGTGCGACGGCGGGCGCGCTGGTCGGCCTGCCGTGGGCTGACGCGAGCTCTTCGTCGGTGGC
>JAJZWB010000008.1 GCA_021846845.1 Actinomycetes bacterium
GGCAGGACCGGGACGACCGCGTGATCGGCCACCTCGCGCACGCAGGCGATCAGCTCCGCGCCGCGGACCGCCGCTTCGCCGCTCGCAAGCGCGTCGATCGCCTCGTCCCCGCCCGCCCCCGCCGCCAGCGCGCCGCGGACCGCCTCTCGCGCCGTGAACGTGAACATCGCGTCCGCCAGCGCGATCGCGGCGGCGTCGGCGATCATCCGCTGGCCGACCGTCGGATCGCTCCACCAGTCGCTGCGCGGCTGGCGGACGAGCTCAGGCAGGCGATCCCACAGGATCGGCGCGAAGGCCCGAGCCTCGCCTGCGACCGCGGCGGCGAAACGCTGACGGCGGCTCAAATCCGCACGACGACCCGGTTGGGTCTTGCCGAGGGCCACTCGCCGAAGTACTTGAGCACCGCCTCGGGCGGCCGCCGACGCTCCCACTCCTCGATGAACTCGCCGTAGGGGCGAGCGTTGGCCAGCCGGCGGGCCCTGTGCTCGTCGCGCAGCCGCGCGGTCGCGGGCTCGTCGACCAGCAGCGTCTCCGGGTCGTGGACGACCGCGAACACCTCACGCGCGGTCCAGGCGCTGATCAGGTCGGCCCGCAGATCGGCGACCACCGCCTCGGGGTCACGCTCCAGCACGTCCCCGTATCCGCCGCTGCCCTGGGTGCTGGCGGCCAGCACCTCGCCCTCGCGGAGGATGCGAATCCCGCGCGTCTGGTGTTCGACGATGATCTCGCCACCGAGCGCGCTGTCGCCGCCGGCCAGCGCGTAGTCGTCGGTCGGCAGATTCGGCTCTCCCTGGGCCATCAGCTCCAGCAGGTCGGCACCGAGGACCCGGATCCCGGGGACGACGGTCATCGAGTAGCCGCCGAACAGCCCGTTGTGGGCCGGGAAGCGCGACTCCTTCTGGCTGGAGGTGAACGCCAGATGGGAGGTCCGGTAGACGGCGTAGCCGACCGCGGCGCCGACCCCGCCGCGGTAGCGACCGTAGCCGCACGTGTCGCGCTGCTGCTTCTGGTAGACGTGCAGCAGCGGGAACTCGGACTCGATGTCCTCGACGTCGGGCGCCTTGCCCCACGGTCCGTGCGGGAAGCCCCACACGTCGATCCCGTCTCGGTCGCTGCGCGCCGCGAGGCCGTAGGCATTGAGCGGATAGCCCATGAAGTCGGTCACCCGCACGCCATGCTGGTTGGTGCCGGCGACCATCACCGCCGAGGCGCTGGACGCGGTGAAGCCGCAGACGAGGTCGCGCTGCTCCGTGGGGTACATCGCCTTCGACAGCGCCACTCCGAGAAGGGGGAACACCATCGCGCCGACCAGCGGCGAGCATGAGATCGCCGCCTCGGGATCGGCGTCGAAGAAGGAGCCGTGCGGGACGTTGATGTCGATGTGATCGAACATCCCGGACGAGATCGGAAAGTCGTGAAACGGGAACTGGTAGAGGTTGACCGCGCAGTGACCGCGGATCACGTTGGTGAACGCGTTGTAGGAGCCCTCGTGCTCGGGCGAGGTGCCGTCGAAGTCCAGCGTCAGCCGGCCGGCCCTGACCGTGACCGCCACCGAGGCGCGCAGCAGGCCGTCCTCGTGCCCGGTGGTGTCCATGAACACGTTGTGGCGGTAGACGCCGTCCGGCCAGGACTCGATCCGCGCCCGCACGCCGGCCGAGGTCTGCTGGATCATGCGGCGGAAGAGGCCGCGGACGAGTGAGCTGCCCCTGCGCGCGGCGAGCTCCTGCAGGCGGATGCGGACGCGATCGCAGGCCGCCACGCGCGCCTTGACGTCGGTGACCTGCATCCGCGGGGCACGCGAGATGAAGTTCTCCATCATCAGCAGGAGGTCGTTCTTGAGCCGGTAGCGCTCGCCGATCTTGATCGGCGTGAGCTTCATGCCCTCGTCGTGGCGCGTGTGCGCCTGCGTCACCTCGCCGCCCGGCTCGCTGCCCCCGGTCTCAGACTGATGGGCCCCCGAGACGACCCAGGCGAGCAGCTCGCCGTCCGCGAACACCGGCATGAACGCGAACTGGTCCGGGTTGTGGATGCCACCGTAGAGCGCCTCGTTGCAGTAGTAGATGTCGCCCTCCGAGACGCCGACCGAGGGGTCGTCCGCAAACCGTTCGCGGACGAACTTGATCGGAACCTGGCCTGTGACGGAGTGCAGGTAGGTCCCGAGCACCGCGGAGACCAGATCCCCGCGAGCGGTGTAGACGGCCACCAGCGTGTCGCCCGAGTGCAGCATGCTCGAGATCCCCATCTTGGTCATCACCTCCTTGCCCTCCTGGAGCATGAGGTTGACGTTCTCGGAGTAGATCTCGTAGTCGCCGGGACCGAGCGCGTCCGCGTCGCGCATCTCCTCCTCGGTCGGCTCCTCCGGCGCCATCGCCCGGGTGACCATCTCAGCGTTGAACACGGCTCGCCTCCGGATCGTGGGCGAGGACCATCCCCGACCGCTCGTCGATCGCGCAGCTCCAGCCCGGGCTGACGACGACCGTCGTGTCGTCGGAGTCGATCAGCGCGGGCCCGTCGAACCGGTGACCCGGTCGCAGGCTGCCCATCTCGTACACGGGCGTCGGGACGAGCCCGGCCTCCGCGTCGAACAGGGCGAGTCGCTCTCCGCTGCGCGCGGCCTCGGCGTCGCTGCCGTCGCGCTCGATGCGCGGACGCTCGGCGACCGGCTGCGGCAGCGTGGCCTTGAGGATGAACGCCTCGATCTCGACGCCGGCCTCCGGGTGCAGACCCAGGGGACTGTATGCCTCGCTGAACTCGCGCTCGAAGGCGGCGTAGATCGCCTCCATGTCGGCCTGCGATCCGACCGACAGCACCGGCGACGCGACCCGCTTGACGTTGAGCTGGCCGCCGAACTTCATGTCGAGCTCCAGCGCGTAGGAGACCCGATCGGGATCGAAGCCCTCGCCCGCGAAGTCGCGGTGCGCGAGCGCCTTGAGCCCGGCGACCACGTCGTTGAACGCCTCGTAGCGATCGAACCAGCGGCGGCTGACGGCTGTCAGCAGCGACAGGCGCCGGGATCGCTCGTAGACGTGCATCACGTCCATCGTCGACGAGCCGTAGGCGCAGAACGTGGACGAGAACGGGAAGATCACGACCGTCCCCATGCCCGCGGCCTCGGCATAGCCGCAGCAGTGCACCGGCCCGGCCCCACCGGCGGCGAAGATCACGAAGTCCCGCGGGTCGTACCCCTTCAGGACCGTCTGCTTGTAGATCTCGGCGCCCATCTTCGCGTCGATGATCCGCTTGATCAGCAGCGCGGCCTCCGGGACCTCCATCCCAAGCCTGCCCGCGACCCCGTCCCGGATCGCCCGCTCGGCGCGACGGACGTTCAGCCTCAGCTGCCCGCCGTGAAAGCGCTCGGGGCTCAGATAGCCGAGCACGAGGTCCGCGTCGGTGACCGTCGGGGAGCGCCCTCCCTGGTCGTATGCGGCGGGGCCGGGTATCGATCCCGCGCTCTCGGGTCCGACGTCGAGGCGGTTGCCCAGCAGCGGGTCGACGCTGGCGATCGAGCCGCCGCCCGACCCGATCGACCTGGTGTCGAGGATCGTGGCGTCGATCGTCCAGCGGTCGATCGTGGGGGCGAACTGGTAGAAGCGGGTGCTGCCCTCGACGACCATCGCGATGTCGAAGCTGGTCCCCCCCATGTCGGTGACCACGACGTTGGTGTGGCCGTAGGAGCGCCCGAGCGCGGCGCTGCCGATCAGGCCGGCCACCGGCCCGCCGTTGTAGGTGTGCACGGCCGCCGAGCGAAAGACGCTGGCCATCCCCCCGGTGTTGTGGACCATCATCAGCGGCTTGCGGTAGCCGCCGCGCCGCAGCCCCTGTCCGATGCCGATCAGCTCCTCGTACATCGACTGGTGCAGATACGCGTTGAGGATCGTCATCATCGTGCGCGTGTACTCGAACTTGCGCGGCGAGACCTCGCTGGAGAGGAACACCGGCACGCTGCCGAGGTAGGTCTCGTTGTACTCGTGCTCGATCAGCTCGCGGATCCGCTGCTCGTGCGAGGGGTTCATGAACGACCACAGCAGCGAGACCACGATCCCGCGCACGCCGGCGTCGACCAGCCTGTCGAGCTGCGCCAGCAGGTGCGACTCGTCCAGCGGTCGCAGGATCTCACCGCGGTAGTCGACGCGCTCCTTGACGCCCACGGTGAGCGTGCGCGGGATGAGCGGCTCCGGCTTGTCGGCGCCGGCGATGTTGCGCTGCTCCTTGAACGGGATCCCGTCAGACCACTGGCTGGCGCGCCCGACGAGCACGGTGTCCTCGAAGCCCTCGGTCGTGATCAGGCCGAGCCGGGGGCCCTTGCGCTCGATCAGCTTGTTCATCGCGAGCGTGGTCGAGTAGCGGATGATGGCGGTCTCGGCGAGCAGCTCCTCGGCGCTGCACCCGAGCCGGGCGGCGGCGTCGCCGATCGCCCGGGTCATGCCCTGGGAGAGGTCGAACGGCGTGGTGCGCGCCTTGCACCACGTCTCGCGCGCGCCGGCTCGGACGTAGCAGTCGGTGAACGTGCCGCCGATGTCGATCTCGATCGAGGCGCTCACTGCGCGGCCTCCGCGGAGGGCGGCGCGGCCTTCAGCGCGTCGATATCCAGCTCTATGTCGTGCGTCACCGGATGGCCCGGCGGCAGGTACTCGACCTCCACCAGGCCCGCACAGCCGGGGCAGATGAACTCGAGCACCCGGCACCATTCGGGGTCCGGCGCGAACGTGTAGGTCCCCTCGACCACGGGACGGTGGATGTCCCTGGGGTCCCGCTCCCAGACCAGGCACCCGTGCTTGTAGTTGCCGCGAGCGTCGCCGAGGTCCCGGCCGCAGCGGACGCAGTGCCACCGCTCCGTGTCGAGCTCCAGCTCCAGGTACTCGGTGATCCGTCGTCGCATGCTCAGGCCTCCTTGGACAGGATTCCGTAACCCTGGGGGCTGAAGCCGATGCTCCAACCCGACGGAACGTGGATCGTGGTGTCCGGGGCCTGGAGGAACGCGGGCCCCGGGGCGCCCCGGGCCCCGAGCTGACCGAGCCCGGACAGCGTCGGGACGGCGATCACGCCGTCATCGGTGATCAGCCTCCGAGGAGCGTGTGCATCGGCCTCCGCCTTCGCGGCGATCATCTCGACCCTGGGCACGCCTGGGACCGACACGCGCAGGCGACACGGTCCGGACGCCGAGGGCGCGATCGAGGTCGCCGGATCGCGCGCCAGCCGAGCCAGGGTGGCTCGCACCGGCTGCGCCCCTCCGACGCTCAGGCTCGCGTGAACGGTCTCCAGGTCGACGACGCCCTCGGAGCGCAGGTCGCGCTGAGCGCTGTCGGCCAGACGGGCGACGGCATCCGCCGGATCTCCCGAGATCACCGCCTCGTAGGAATGCGCGATCGGCAGCAGCCCGGCTCCGAAGGCGGAGAACACCGAGCTGTGGGGGAACACTACCACGCGTCCGATCCCGAGGCGATCCGCCGCCGCGACGCACAGCAGGCCGCCGCCGCCGCCGTAGGAGAACAGCCAGCGATCTCCTGGCGCGGTCGCCGCCAGCTGCGGATGCCCAGCGGCCCAGCGACCGAGCTGCTCGCCCAGCTCTGCGTGCACGGCGTCGCGGGCGCGCAGCAGGGCCGCCCGCTCGTCGAGCCCGAGCGCCTCGGCGAGCCGTCTCGCCGGCCCCGAGGCCGCGTCCGGGTCAAGCTGCCGCCGGCCGCCGAGGAACGCCCCGGGCTCCAGGTAGCCGAGCAGCAGCCAGACGTCCGTGGGCGTCAGCGCGTCGCCTCCGAGCCCGAAGCAGGCCGGACCGGGCGCCGCGCCGGCGCTCTGGGGCCCGACGCGCAACCGGCCGGAATCGTCCACCCGGATGACCGACCCGCCGCCCAGGCCGAACGAGGTGATCGCGACCGACCGATGCGGGATCCGCAGCGGCCCGACGTCGGTCGTCTCGCGTACCGGCACCTGTCCGTCGTGCAGCAGCGCGACGTCGGTCGTCGTGCCGCCCACGTCGAAGGTGCAGACGGACCTCGCGCCGAGCTCGGCGGCGACGTAGCCGGCGCCGATCACCCCGGCGCTCGGGCCCGAGTCGTAGGTGTCGATCGCGCGCGTCTTGGCCACCCGGCCGGTGCAGCCGTCGGTGTTGACGATCATCAGGGGGCGCGTGAGGCCGCGTTCGCGAACGCCGTCCTCGGCCGTGTAGAGGGTGCGGGCCAGCCGCGGGTGCAGGTAGCCGTTGACGACGGCGGTCGCCGTGCGGCCGAAGTCGTCCGCCGTCAGCGACACGCGCGAGGCGATCAGCAGCGGAACGGCCCCGAGGTAGTGGCGCGGATAGGAGCGATCGATGATCGACCGCGCGCGCCGCTCGTTGGACGGGTTCAGGTCGGCGTTGGCGAAGCTGATCACCAGCAGGCGAACGCCGCGCTCGAGGAGGTCTCGGACGACGGCCTCGATCTCCGCCGCCGCGGGCTCGGCGACGACACGGCCGTCGCCGTCGACCCGCTCGGCCACGCCGCGCACGAGCGCGGGATCGACGAACTCGGCGAGGATCCGCGCCTGGTCGGAGCTGCCGTAGAGGCGCTCCTGCGCGCCGTCCGTGACGATCAGCCCGACCGACGCCCCGCGCCGCTCGACGACCGTGTTGGTGGCGATCGTCGAGCTGAAGTGCAGCCGCTCCAGCGAGCCGAGAAACGGGCCGAGGTCCTCGTCGAGCGCGGCCGCGGCGGCCTCCACGCAGGCGGCGAAGCCGATCGTCAGGTCCTGCGGCGTGGTGTCGACCTTGACCTGCCGGGTGCGCTCGCCGTCGGTCACGAAGCCGTCGGTGAACGTTCCCCCGGTGTCGATGCTGAGCGAGAACGACCGCCGCGACCCAGGCCGGCGCGGCTCCGGAGAGGCTGTCGACTGGGCCTGCGCTGCGGCCCGCGAGGCCGCTGGCTCAACGATCATCTGTCCCCCGTGTCGAGAGCTGGGATCTTCACGCCCGCCGCCCGGGCCTGCGTGACGGCCGCCTCGTATCCGGCGTCCACGTAGCGGGCGACCCCGAGCGCCGGGTCGCTCCAGAAGGCACGTCGCAGCTTGCGCTCCGCCAGCTCGGTGCCGTCGGCCACGACGACCATGCCGCTGTGGATGCTCTGGCCGATCCCGACGCCGCCCCCGTTGCCGACCGCCACCCAGCTCGCGCCCTGCGCGGCGTTGAGCAGCGCGCACAGGATCGGCCAGTCGGCGATCGCGTCGCTTCCGTCGAGCAGGCCCTCCGTCTCGCGTGAGGGCGAGGCCACCGACGCGGGGTCCATGTGGTCGCGGCCGATCGCGACAGGACCGATCCTGCCCTTGGCCACCAGCTCGTTGAGCGCCAGCGCGACCGCGTCACGCTGACCGAGACCGAGCCAGCAGATCCTCGCCGGCAGCCCCTGGATCGGGATCCTGCGCCGCGCGAGCGAGATCCAGCGCTCCAGCGACGGGGTGCCCACGACCTCCATCAGGGCGTCCTCCGAGCGGCGCAGGTCCTGCGGGTCCCCGGTGAGGTTGATCCACCGGTAGGGCCCTACGCCCCGGGCGAGGATCGGCCGCACGTAGGCCGAGACGAACCCGGGCATCTCGATCGCCTCCGGCACGCCCGAGTCGCGGGCCTGCGCCCGGAGGTTGTTGCCGTACTCGAAGGCGACGGCTCCGCGATCGCGGAACGTGAGCAGCGCGGACACGTGCGCGGCGATCGACCTCCTCACCGCGTCCAGGTAGCCGGTGTCGGCGGCGGTCGCGCCGCGGGCGTCCTGCGGGGTGTGGCCGCTGGGCACGTATCCGTGCAGGAGGTCGTGAGCCGCGGTCTGATCGGTGACCACGTCGAAGTGGATCCCGTCGCGCGCGAGCCGCGGGATCACCTCGGCGGCGTTGCCGACGAGCCCGATCGCCCCCGGCCCGCCGGGGTCCTCAAGCGCTCGCAGCGCGTGCCGGTAGTCGTCGGTCACCATGTCGACCCAGGCCCCTTCGGCCCGGCGGCGGGCCCTGGCAGGGTCGACCTCGACGATCAGCGCGCGCCCGCCGTTGAGCGTCACGCCCAGCCCCTGCGCGCCGCCCATGCCGCCGAGGCCGGCGGTCAGCACGCGCCGGCCCTCCAGCGTCCCGCCGAAGTGCGTCCGTGCCACGGCCGCGAAGGTCTCGTAGGTGAATCCGAGCACGCCCTGGGTCCCGATGTAGAACCAGCCGCCGGCGGTCATCTGCCCGTACATCGTCAGACCCGCCGCCTCCAGCGCCCAGAAGTCCTCGGCGCTCGACCACGCCGGTACGAGCATCGCGCTGGAGATCAGCACCCGCGGCGCGTCCGGGTGGGTCGGCAGGACGGCCACCGCCTTGCCGGACTGGACGATCAGGGTCTCGTCGCCGCCCAGCGCCCGCAGGGCGGCGACGATCGCGTCCAGGCTCGCCCGGTCGCGGGCCGCCTTGCCGTTGCCGCCGTAGACGACCAGGTCCTGCGGCCGCTCGCCGACCTCCGGGTCGAGGTTGTTGAGCAGGCAGCGCAGCGCGCCCTCCTGCTCCCAGCCCCGGCAGGCGAGCCGCCCGCCTCTCGGCGGCCGGAGCCGGCGGGCGGCCGAGTCGAGCGTCGACGCCGGCCCGCCACCCGCGGTGCCGCCGTCGATCATGCGCTCGGGTGGCGCTCCACCGCGGTCCCGTCGCCGGGGATCGCCTCGATCTCATCGGCGGTCCGCGCCCCGATGTCGTCGAGCAGGTCCCGCTCCTCGTGGGCTCCGAGCTCGGCATGCGCGAGCGCCTCGGCCTCGAGCAGCGGCTCCTGCTCGTCGGCGATCCGGTACTCGGCCGCCACGTCGATCGCCCGGCTGAAGGCGAAGTACAGGATCGCCGCCACCGGGAAGCCGACGAACGGAGAGATGTCGCCGCCGCTCAGGGACTTGGCGACCGGTCCCTCCCAGATCGTCGTGCTCATGAACGGGATCATCGCGAGGAACCCGATCGTGTAGGCCGTCAGGCCCCGCCAGGACCATGCTCCGTAGAGGCCGTGCGGCTTGAACAGCTCCCGGATCGCGTAGCGCTCGTGGCGCACGAAGAAGAAGTCGATCAGGTTGACCGCGGTCCACGGGATCATGAAGTACAGGACGATCAGCAGGAAGTTGTTGAAGTTCGTCAGGAAGTTGGACGGCAGCTCGAGCGCGAGCACGGTCGCGGCGACGGCGATGAACCCGACGCTCAGCCAGCGGGCCGTGAACGTGGGGCGGATCCGCTTGACGGTGTCGACCGTGGTCAGCGTGGAGAGCCCGCCGCTGTACATGTTCATCGCGAGCACCGCGATGAGGCCCGGGATCGAGCACGCCATCACGATGCCCCCGAAGCCGTGGAAGAGCTTGTCGGCGGTGGCGTGCACGACCGCGACCGGCGCCAGGGCCGGGTTCGGCGCGAGGATGAACGCTCCGAGCAGCATGATCCCGGCGCCGACCGCGGAGCCGCCGTAGGTCCACCAGAAGACGGTCGAGGTCTTCGTCTCGCGCGGGAGGTAGCGCGAGTACTCGGACACGTAGGGCGCCCAGGTCAGCTGGTAGGACACGACCGCCCCGAACTGGACCAGGAAGATTCCGAGCTGGAACTTGCCGAGGTCGAACGAGTGGGCCGGCAGGGAGACGTTGGCTAGCGCGACGATCGTGAAGATCGCGTAGATCGCGATGAACAGCCACGTGGCCCAGCGCAGGCCGACGTGGATGTAGTGGTATCCGACGACGGTCAGCACGAGCGAGAGGATCACGACCGGCAGGTCGGCCTCGAAGTTGGTGAGCGAGGGGAACAGCTCCTGCACGACCTGTCCGCCGAGGATCGTGTTGAAGACGTTGAAGCCGATGAACAGCAGCACCGCGACGACGACGGGCAGCAGCGACCCGAAGTAGCCGAACTGGGCACGGGACTGGATCATCTGGGGCAGCCCGAGCTTCGGTCCCTGCGCCGAGTGGAAGGCCATGAACAGGGTGCCGACCAGGATGCCGAGGACGATCGCGATCGCCGACCAGATGAAGTTCAGGCCGAGCGAGCCTCCGATCAGCCCGACCGCCAGCGTCGCCAGCTGGGCGTTGCCCTGAAACCAGACCGGCCCGAGATGCCATGCCTTCCCGTGGCGCTCCCGGAGCGGGACGTAGTCGATTGAGCGAACCTCAACCGCGCCTGCGGCAGGGGTCGTCCCGGCCTGCTGCTGCATGTTTGTCGTCATCGCCTCTCCTTGGTCGAGCGCCGGAAGCGCTTCCCGATTCTGCGTTGTATACAAGACGGAGGGCCGGCTTGCAACACTCGGCACCTGGCGCGGGGCGGCGCTCAGCGCACCGGATTGGGGACGCTCAGCGCACCGGGTTGGGGGCGCTCAGCACCGGGTTGGGGACGCTCAGCGCACCGGGTTGGGGACGCTCAGCGCACCGGGTTGGGGGCGCTCAGCACCGGGTTGGGGACGCTCAGCGCACCGGGTTGGGGACGCTCAGCGCACCGGGTTGGGGACGCTCAGCGCACCGGGTTGGGGACGCTCGGACAGCGCGCCCCGGGGAGCATGCTCAGCGCGGCGGATGCAGGATGCTCAGCGGGAGCGTGAAGCCGACGTTCCACATCCCGCCGTCGACGACCTCCAGGAGCTTCAGGTCGCCGGCCAGGCTGCAGGTGACGTAGGCGTCCTCACGCGTCAGCCCGTGCTCCGACACCAGCCAGGCGATCGCCTCACGCACGGCCGCGCGCGCGCCCTCCATCAGATCGGGACCGATTCCCATCGTCCCGTGGTGCCCGGCCGAGTCCACCAGCGGCGTGAGCGGGCCCGCCGTCCGGAACCTGGGGGCTCCGATCGAGCGCTGCTCGACCGAGAGTCGCAGGCGCGCGTGCATGTCGCACTCCAGAGCGGCGAGGCAGACCTCGCCGTCGCCCTGGGCCCCGTGCGGGTCCCCGCAGGAGAACAGCGCCCCCTCGCACCACACCGGCAGCCACAGGGTGGAGCCCGCCGTGAGGTGGCGAGTGTCGATGTTCCCCCCGCCCCTGTGCGGGGGAAACGAGCGCAGGGTCCCCGGCTCGTCCGGGTGGGTGCCCATCGTCCCCAGGAACGGCGCCAGCGGGACCGTCACCTGCGGGCAGACGCGGACGCTCCTGCGATCACGCAGGTCGAACGTGCGCACGAACGGATCCGGGAAGTCGTCGGGCAGCAGGCCCAGATCCGGCTCGGTGCCGCACCAGCCCCAGTCGCCCGGGGTCAGGGAGATGATCTCCACGCGCAGCGTGTCGCCGGGACGCGCGCCGGCGACGTGGACCGGGCCGAGCAGCCGGTAGATCGTGTCGAAGTCGAAGCTCGTGTCGGCGTACGAGTCTCCCTCCCGGATCTGCCCGGCTCCGGCCATCTGCAGATCCAGCTCCACCACGTCGCCCGAGGCGATCCGGAGCGTCGGCTCCGCGTCCCGGTCCCAGCCGTGGTGGTAGCGCGTGGCGTCGATGCGGTGCTCCATCGGGTCTCCCCTCGTTCGCTAGTCGGCTCCCATGATCCAGCTGCGGTCCAGCTCCGACGGCGAGCCGGCGCCGGCGAGCGCCATCGCCAGCGCCAGCTCGTCCACCAGCAGCCGCATCGCCCTCGCCGCGCCCGCGAAACCGCCGCCGGCGAGCCCGTAGAGCAGCGCCCGGCCGCAGAGGCAGGCCCTCGCTCCCAGCGCCAGGGCCTTGAGGACGTCGACGCCGCGGCGGATGCCTCCGTCCATGTAGACCTCCAGCTCGGCGCCCACCGCGTCGACGATCGGCGGCAGCGCGGCGATCGTCGACGGCGCCGAGTCGAGCTGCCGGCCGCCGTGGTTGGACACGACCACGCCGGCTATCCCCAGCCGGGCCGCCTGCTGGGCGTCGGCCGGGCGCAGCACCCCCTTGAGGACGATCGGGCCGTCCCAGCACTCCTGCAGCCAGGCGATGTCCGACCACGAGAGCGCTGGGTCGAACTGGCTGCCGATCATCTCCGCCAGCGGGCGCGCGCCGCCGTCGGCGGCGCCGGCGAGCAGCGCCGACTGGGAGAGGATCCGAGGCCGGGCGACGAAATCGATGCTCCAGCGCGGGTGCCTCAGCCCCTGCGCCAGCGAGCGCGCCGTCACGCGCGGAGGCATCGTGAAGCCGTTTCGCCGGTCGCGCTCGCGAGCCCCGGCCCGCGCCACGTCGACGGTGACCATCAGCGCTCCGTACCCGGCGTCGCGAGCGCGGTCCACCAGCGAGCGCACCAGCCCCCGGTCCGGCCCCACGTAGATCTGGAACCAGAGCGGTCCGGGGCTGCGCCTCGCGAGCTCGTCGATCCCGCAGGAGCCCGCGGAAGAGAGAACGTAGAGCGAGCCGGCGGCATGAACCGCCCGCGCCACCGCGACCTCCCCGAGATGGTGGACCAGGCCCGTGAGGCCGGTGGGCGCCCCGATCAGCGGGACCGCGATCCGCTGGCCGAGGACCTCGGTCGACAGGTCGACGTCGGCGCCGGCCAGCACGCGCGGCACGATCGACAGCGCGCGCAGGTCGCTCTGGTTGCGCGCGGCGGTCAGCTCGTCGCCGGCGGCCCCGTCGACGTAGTCGAACACGGCCCGCGGTAGTCGCCGCGCGGCGAGCTCTCGCAGCTCGGCGACGTTGCCGGCCCGCTGCGCCCGTGACCCATGCGACAGACGGCGTCTCACGGTCGCCGGCGCCTGCGCGAGGTCGCGGCGGGCCTGCCGGACCAGCATCGGCACGAACCCCTCGCGGCGGCCCGCGCCTGCGCCGGCCTCGCTCACCGACCCGTGGCGAGAGGATTCGCGCGCACCCGCCCGTCACGGGCCAGGCGGTCGATCAGGGCCGCCGACACGCTCGCGGTCTGGGCCACCGCGTTCTCGTCGACCAGCTCGCGGACATCGCCGCGGGAGTGGTAGTACGGGTAGTCCGGGCGCCAGATCAGGCAGGACGGCACCCCGGCGTCGCCGAACGGCGCGTGATCGCCGAACGTGCTGCGCACGCTCATCACGCGGTTCGGAACCCAGCCCATCGCGCGAGCGGTGCGGTCCGCCAGCCCGGCCAGCGCCGCGTCGGCGGACCAGATCTCACGCTGCGCTGGATACGCGCTGGCGACGCCGTCCAGGTTGATCATCGCGACCGCGTCCCGCAGCTGCGCTCTATGGGCGTGCACGTAGGCGGTGGCGCCCCAGCAGCCGATCTCCTCCGCGGCCGACGCGATGAACACGATCCGGCGCGGGGCGCTTCGCTCGGAGAAGGTCCGCGCGCACTCGAGCAGGCTGGCGACGCCGGTGCCGTTGTCGTACACGCACGGCCCCTCGGCCTGGCTGTCGTAGTGCGCGCACACGACCACGTGGCCGTCTCCGTCTCCGGGCAGCTCGGCGACGACGTTGTGCGCCGTCGCCTCGGCGTAGCGGGCGTCATGGCCGAGGCGCACCTCGACCGGTCCCCCGGCGGTGAGCGTCGAGATCAGCGCGCGGCCGGCGCCGTGGCCGATCGTCACGCCCGTGTAGGGCAGCGGCCGGCCCTCCCACGGCGGCTCCAGCGGCGGTGGATACAGCGCCCCGGCGAAGTTGCCGACGATCCCGTCCGGGGTCTCGCACACGTGGACGAACCCGGCGATGCCGCGCTCGATCAGCAGACCGCACAGGTCGAACGGGAACATGCTGTGGGCCACCACGACCTTGCCGCGCACGTCGACGCCGCGGGCGTCCAGGCGGGCCCAGTCCGACGCGGTCGCCTCCCCCAGGTAGACGGCCTCGCCGCTCACCTCGGCGGACGCCGTGTACTGGAGCGCGTTGCACTCAAGCTCGGCGCCATCGACGGTGCAGGTGGCGTGCGCGCCGGAGGCGCTCAGGTACTGAAACGCCTCCAGGCGCACATCCTCCAGGCCCAGCCCGGCCAGGCGCTCCCGCAGGAAGTCCCGAGCCCGCGCCTCGCCCTCGCTTCCGGCATAGCGGTTGCCGATCTCGGCCAGGTCGTCAAGCGTCCGGCCGATCCGAAGCGGGTCGAGGCGCGGCTCGGGGGCGAGCACTACGCCTTCTTGATCAGCGCCGAGGTGGGCAGTCCCCACTTCGCCGCGGTCGCCTTGTACTGCGGCGTCCCGAGGTACCACTGCACGCCTGCGCGCAGCTGGGACTCGACCGCGCTGCCCTTCTTGACGACGATCCCCAGCAGCGTCGTGGCGGAGGGGTCGCTGAAGACGACCTTGACGGCGCCGTTCTGCTTGGCCGCGATCAGGTGCTCGGTGATCGTGTCCTCGAACATCGCGTACAGGTTTCCGTTCTCCAGCGCCGGCACCTCCTGCGCGACGGCGGGGAAGGAATGGATGTCGATCGCCGGCTTGCCCGCCTTCGTGCAGGCGCTGCTCGCCTGCTGGGCGAACGTCAGCTCCGAGGAGGCGCCGGTGAGGATCCCCATCGACTTGCCGCAGATGTCCATGAAGGAGTGAACCTTCGACGCGTTTGAGCTCTTGACCATCACCGACAGGCCGGTCTTCAGGTAATCGACGAAGTCGACGACCTTCTCGCGCGTGGGTGTGTCGTAGACGTCTGAGACGACCATGTCGACCCGTCCGCTCTGGACGGCCGGGATCAGGCCGTTGAAGTCACTGGTGATCCACTTGTACTTCCACCCCAGGTGCGCCATGACCGCCTTGATCATGTCGGGCTCGAAGCCGACGATCACGTTCGGGTTGCTGGCCGACCGGGAGCTGAACGGCGGGAAGTCCGCCGACGTGGCCACGACGTAGGTCTTGCCGCTTGACGCGCCGCTGCTGGAGCTCGTCGCCGCCGCGGCGGCGCTGCTGGAGCCCGAGCTTGATGCCGACGCGCTTGATGAGGTGCTGGAGCTGCTGGAGCCGCAGGCGGCGATCAGCAGGACCGACGCGGCGGCCAGACCGCCGAGCCGTAGCCTTGAGATCAGACTGCTCATGGATGGATGACCCTCCCCTTCGTTTGATTACGCCGCTGTGATCGAGATGCCCAGCGGCTTCAGTTCACCCGCGTTGCACGGGTTGAGATCCTGGGGGCAGTTGGAGATCGCCACCAGGATGTCGGCCTCCGCACGCAGCGTTATGTAATCCCCGGCGCGTGATGCGGGCTCGACGATCGACCAGCCTCCGTCCGGGCCGACCGGACAGTTCATGAAGACGTTGAACGACATCGGGACGTCGGCGCGCGTCAGACCCCAGGGCGCGATCGTCTCCACGAAGTTCTCCACGCACCCGCGGTGGCCGTCCACGCCGTATCGCACCTTGTCGATCTCGGCGTTGCAGGAGCCGGCCAGCATGTCATGGCGACCGCAGGTGTCCTCGACGATCTTCATCAGCGGGCGGCTCAGCTCCGAGTAGAGCGTGTGGCCGACGGTGAAGTAGACGGTGCCGTTGAGCCGGATCGTCGTCGAGGGCCACAGACGATCGGTCAGCTCGGGGAGCACGAACGCGATCACGTCGGCCACCTGCTTTCCCTGCAGATCGGTGATCCGCAGGGACTGTCCGCGCTGCAGCGGACGCGCCACGCACGTGGCCGGCTCCAGCACGAAGTCCTCGGAGAGGGCGTTGGTCGTCACAGCGGGCTCCTCTCCGGGGACGCCGTCACATCGGCCGCGGCCGTCCCGGAGGATCCGGCGATCCGGGCGTCGATCATCCGCAGGAACGCCTTCGTACGCTCCTCCCTGGGGTTGCGGAAGAGGCTGTCCGGCGTGCCCTGCTCGACGATCGAGCCGTCGGCCATGAAGACGACCTTGTCGGCCCATTCGCGGGCGAACACGATCTCGTGGCTGACGACGACCATCGTCATGCCGGCCTCCGCCAGCCGGCGCATGAGCTGCAGCACCTCGCCGACGAGCTCCGGGTCGAGCGCCGAGGTCGGCTCGTCGAACAGCATCAGGCGCGGGTGGGTGGCCACGGCGCGGATGATCGCGATCCGCTGCTGCTGTCCGCCGGAGAGCTGGTGGGGGTAGTGGTTCTCGTGCTCGGCCAGCCCGGCCCACGCCAGCAGCGCGCGCGCCTCCTGCCTCACCTCCGCCTGGTTGCGGCCGTAGACGCGGACAGGGGCCTCGATGATGTTCTCCAGCACCGTCAGGTGGTCGAACAGGTTGAAGTGCTGGAAGACCATGCCGATCCTGGCCTTGGCCCGCGCGGCAGCCGGGTCGCGGACTGGGGTCAGCCCCCTGGACGTCGAGCGGTACCCGACGTGCTCGCCGCCGACGAGGATCTCGCCGCCGTCCAGCGTCTCCAGATGGTTGATCGTGCGCAGCAGCGTCGTCTTGCCGGAGCCGCTCGGACCGATCAGGAACACGACGTTGCCGGGCTCCACGTCAAGCGAGACGCCGTTGAGCACGGTCTTGCCGTGGAAGGCCTTGCGCACGTCGCGGATCTGCACGTACGGCTCGCCGGGGTGGGCGTATGCCTCCTTGGACGCGTCGAGCGCCGCCGTCAGGTCGGCCGAGACGGCCGGTGCACCGGCCGCCGGGCCCGGCGTGTCGCGGCCGCCGGCATGGCCATCTCCGCGTCCGCGCCCGAGCATGCCGCGGCGCGGCCGCGCGTCGCCGCCGGCCGCCGCGGACAGGTCGGCGCCGTCGCCGACCTCCACGGCCGTCGCCAGCATGCCCGCCTCACGCGCCCGCATCGCCGCGCGCGCGGAGATCCGCGCCCGCCGCTCGATGTTGAGGTGCGCCTCCAGCCAGCCCTGGAAGACGACGATCACGGAGGTCGCGACCAGGTACATGACGCCGGCCGCGAGGAACACCGACACGTACTGGAAGTTGATCGAGACGACCTGCTCGCTGCGGAGCGTGAGCTCGCCGACGGTGATCACCGAGGCCAGCGAGGTGTTCTTGACGATGATGATGGCCTCGTTGGACATCGCCGGCGCGATCGTGCGCAGCGCCTGCGGCAGGACCACGCGCTGCAGGATCTGCCAGCGCTTGAGTCCGAGCGCCGCAGCGGCGTCACGCTGCGTCTTCTTCACCGAGATGAGCCCGCCGCGGATGATCTCCGCCATGAACGCGATCTCGTTGAGCGCCATCCCGATGATGGCGGTCATGAGCGCGCTCGTGGCGATCCCCACGAGCGGCAGGACGTTGTACCAGAACAGGAGCTGCAGCAGGATCGGGGTCCCCCGCATGACCCAGACGAAGGGCACTGGGAGCCAGCGCGCGACCCGGCTGCCGGACATCCGCATCAGCGCGACGATCAGCGCGAACGGGAGCGCCCCGAGGAAGGCGGCGACCGAGATCTCGATCGCGATCAGGAGCCCCTTCCACAGGAAGCCCAGCGTCAGGTAGTGCAGAAACTGATTCATCTACGCGCCGGAGCCGCGTGCGGTTTGGGCTCGGGTCGGCAGACGCCTCCCCAGAGCTCGTCAGAAGTGCAGGGTATACAACGTGGAATCGACATGTCAACCTCCTACTTCGTTGCGCTCGGTGACCTGTGTCCGCGGATGCGGGCCCGGCCGGGCGTGCGTGCGGCTCAGCTTTCTCTCGCCGACGACCCGGCCCGCGTCCGCCGCGCCAGCATCGAGAGCATCTCGAAGATGGCGTTGGCCGCGAACAGCGCCGTCGGCTGCCCCGGTCCGTCGTACTGCGGGGCGACCTCGACGACGTCGTAGCCGACGAACTCGATCGCCGCCAGAGCGCGCAGGTGCTGCATCGCCTCGAAGCTGGTGGGGCCGGCGACCTCCGGCGTGCCCGTGCCGGGGCAGAAGGCGCAGTCGACGAAATCGACGTCGAACGACAGGAACGCGGGACCGTCCCCCAGCCGTCGCGCCACGCGCTCGGCCAGCTCCGCGGGCGACATCGAGCTCAGCTCTATCCACGGGATCGTCTCGACTCCCAGCTCCGCCGGGATGCCCTCGTCGTCCTCGCCGTAGAGCGACCCGCGAATGCCGGCCTGCAACATCCGCCGTGTGTCGACCACGCCCTCCTCGATGGCGCGGCGGAACATCGTCCCGTGCGCGTAGGGCAGCCCGTTGTAGCTGTCCCAGAGGTCGGTGTGGGAGTCCAGCTGCACCAGCCCGAGCGGGCCGTGGACCGCCGCCAGGGCGCGCAGCTCGGCAAGCGTGACCGAGTGATCGCCGCCCATCCCGACCGACGGGACGCGGGCGCGCGCCAGTGGCGCGACGAACTCCTCGATCCGCCGCAGCGTCTCCTCGATGTACCCCGGCGCCGTCGGCGCGTCGCCGTAGTCGATGCACGAGAGCGAGCCGAACACCTGGACCCGCTGGACCGCGTTGTAGGTGCGGATCATCCCGGACGCCGACCGGATCGCCTCCGGACCGAAGCGCGTGCCCGAGCGAAACGACGTGCCCCCGTCCCAGGGCATTCCGAACACGGCCGCATCGACGCCGTCGAGCTCCCTGACCACGGGAAGTCGCGCGAAGGTGCGCGGGCCGGTGAAGCGCGGGGCCTCGAGGGCGTTCCAGGGCTCGTAGATCATGTGGCTCTCCTCCACACTTCAGATCGCGTTGAATGCCGCGCGCGGTCGCTCATGCGGCCGGCGAGGATGGGAGCAGCGGCGGGACGGACCGGTCCACGGCGACGTCGATCAGCATCGGCCCACCGCGCGTGATCGCCGTCTCGATCGCGTCGGCCAGCTTCCCGGGGTCGTCCACGCGGGTGGCGGGACACCCGTACGACTTCGCCATCGCCACCAGATCGACACCGGGCAGCTCCAGACTCGGCACCCCGGTCATCCCGCCGAAGGCGGCGACCGACTCCAGGATCGCGTAGCGCGCGTTGTCGGAGACGACGAACGTCACCGGCACGCGCAGCTGGGCCGCGCTCCACAGCGCCTGCGGCGCGAACAGCGCCGAGCCATCGCCCACCAGGCAAACGACGGGGCGATCCGGGCGCGCGAGCGCGATGCCCACAGCCGCCGGCATCGCGAACCCCAGTCCGCCGCTGGCGGAGGCGAAGAAGCTCTCCGGCCGGGTGATCCACAGGTGTCGGCGCAGGTCGTTGCGATGCGACGGAGCCTCCTCCACCAGCACCGCATCCGCCGGCATCGCGCCCGCAAGCGTCGCCATCAGGAACGCGGGCGAGATCGGCTCGCGAGGCTCCGGCGCCGCCGGCCGCACTCGGGGAGCGGCGCCGCGGCCGCGGGCAGCCGCGCCGCGTACTCGGGGGCGCTCCTGGAGACGCCCCACGAGCGCCGCCGCGATCGCGCGCACGTCACCCACCAGGCTCAGCCGGCTCGGGGCGCGCGCGGCCTCGTCGGGATCGTCGGTGAGGTGGACGATGTCGGGCATGACCCGCTCGCCGGGCTCGTAGGGCAGGAACGAGAAGACCGGCGCTCCGATCACGATCGCCAGCCCCGCCCCGGCCAGCTGCCCGGCCGCGGTCGCGTAGCCGGGGGCCAGGTGCCCTCGGTAGAGCGGATGGTCCTCGGGGAAGCCGAGCCGGGGCGACTGCGGCGCTGCCCACACCGGCGCGTCGAGCAGCTCCGCGAGCCGGGTCACCTCGGCCCATGCGCCGTCACGGTCGACTCCTCCCCCGACCACGATCGCCACCTCGTCCTCCGCCGCCAGGCGAGCCGCGAGCTCGTCCAGGGCCTCACGCCCGGGGCTGGCAGCACCGTGCATCTCTCCCCGGGGCCGGGCCGTCCAGCCGCCGTCCGCGGCCTCGTTCCAGTCATCGGCGGGGACCGACACGAACACGGGCCCGTAGGGCCGGGTCTGGGCGAGGGCCCAGGCGCGGGCGATCGCCGCCGGAACGTCCTGCGCGCGCGCCGGCTGCTCGCTGCGCTTCACGTACGGCGCCATCAGCTCCACGGCGCGCGCGAACAGGTAGGGCTCAAGGGCCAGGTGCCGGCGGTCCTGGTTGCCGCCGGTGATCACCAGCGGCGCCCGGTTGTGGAAGGCGTTCACGACCGCCCCCATCGCGTTGCCCACGCCGCAGGCGCTGTGCAGGTTCACGAACGCCGGCCGACCGGTCGCCTGCGCGTACCCGTCCGCCATCGCCACGGCGACGGACTCGTGCAGCGCCATCACGTAACTGAAGTCCTGCGGCAGATCCGCGAGCAGGCCCAGCTCGGTCGAGCCGGGGTTGCCGAAGATCGTGGTCATCCCGCGGTCGCGCAGCAGATCGATCGTCGCGCCGCGCACGGAGGGGCGCGCGGCGCTTGAAGCGGCAGCCTCCATCGGGCGTCAGCCGGCGGTCAGGCGCCGGTACGCCTCTGGGTCGGTGGCGCCCTCGGTGCTGATCAGCAGGACCCGTGACGTCTGGTCGAGCGAGAGGCCCTCACCCGCACCGGCGAGCCCCTCGTCGTCGACCATGGCCAGCAGCGCCGCCAGCCCGGCGGCGCCGCACTCGCCGGCGACGATCCCGTCCCGGGCCAGAAGCCTGGTCGCCTCCGGGATGAAGGAGTCCGGCACCGCGAGGTAGAGGTCGATCCCGCGGGAGACGATCGGCCAGGCGACCAGCGACGGGGTCGCGCAGTTGAGCCCGGCCATGACCGACGTCTGGGGATGGCCGAGCGTGACGATCCGCCCTGCGGCCACCGACTCCAGCACGCACGCCGCCGAGGTCGGCTCCACGCCGACCAGGGCGGGGCGGGGCGCCGGGCGCGACCAGTAGTGGCCGACGAGCGCGGCGGCCAGGGCGCCGACGCCGATCGGGACCACGACCACGTCCGGTTGCGGTCGGCCTCCGGCCTCGAGCGCCTCGTCGATCTCGGCGAAGATCGTGCTGTAGCCCTCGATCACCCACGCCGGCACCTGCTCGTAGCCGGGCCACGACGTGTCGGAGATCACCAGGCAGCGCGGGCCGGCGTCCCCGGCCGAGCGCTCGACCGCGTCCTCGTAGCCGCCGTCCACGACGGTCACCGCCGCGCCCTCGCCCTCGATCGCCGCGATCCGCGCGGGCACCATGTCCGCCGGTACGTAGATGTGTGAGTCCAGGCCGAGGAGCGCCGCTATGTGCGCGACCGCGCGCCCGTGATTGCCGTCGGTGGCCGCGGTGAGGGTCAGCGGACGGGCTCGGGCCACCTCCGCTCGCAGCCGCTGAAACGACGGGATCTCCTCCAGCGTCGCGCCGAGGTGCGCGACCAGCGCGCGATAGACCGCCCAGGAGGCGCCCAGCACCTTGAACGACGTCAGTCCCAGGCGCTCGGACTCATCCTTGACCAGCACCTCGCCCACCCCGACCCGCCGCGCCGCCGCCGGTGCGCTGCGCAGCGGCGTGGCGCGATAGCCGGGCATCGCCGCATGGAACGAGCGTGGGGACACGGACGGAATCGGGACGTCCAGCGACGCCGGCGGATTGGGCTGCGCGAGCGCGAAGGCGGAGCCGTCGCGTGCCACCAGTCCGGACGCGCTCACGATGCACCGGGCCGGGCGCGCTCACGATGCACCGGGCCGGACGCGCTCACCATGCCACCAGGCCGGACGCGCCCACCATGCACCGAGCCGGACGCGCTCACGATGCCACCGAGCCGCTCGCGCCTCGCGCCGCCTGGAGCGCGTCGAGCAGCCGCTCCGGAGTCATCGGCAGCCTTTGGAGGCGTACGCCGACCGCGTCCTGGATGGCGCTCGCCAGCGCGGGAGCCGATGGCCCGATCGGCGGCTCGCCGATCCCCCTGGCGCCGAGCGGTCCCTTGCCCGGGTGCAGCTCCAGCCCGATCGCGCGGATGTCGGGCAGGTCGACGGAGCTCGGGATCAGGTACTCGGCGAACAGCGTCGAGCTGGGCACGCCGTCGACGAGCTCGACGTCCTCGCTCAGCGCGTAGCCGACGCCCTGCGCCACCGCGCCCTGGATCTGCCCCTCGACGCGCTGCATGCTGATCGCCCGCCCGACGTCGTGGCAGGCCACGTACTTGAGGACCCTCACCTGCCCGGTCGACTCGTCGACCTCCACCTCGGCCGCGTGCGCCCCGTGGGTGTAGTCCGGGAACGAGCGTCCCCGCCCGGTCTCCCTGTCGAACTCCCCGGTCTCGGCCTCGAAGGTCTCGTGGACGTAGGGCATCACGCCCTGGTGCTCTGCCGCCTGGGCCACCTCGGCCATCGTGAGCGAGCGATCGCCCACCGAGACCCGGTTGTCCTCGAAGCTCAGCTGCGCCGGCTCGCACTCCAGCAGGGCGGCCGCCACCGGCTCCAGCTTCGAGCGCAGCGAACGGGCCACCTTGAGCACCGCGTTGCCCGACATGTAGAGCTGCCGGGTGGCGAAGGTGCCCCCGGTCAGCGGGGTCAGGGCACTGTCGCCGATGTGGACCGAGGTCCGGTCGACGGTGACGCCGAGGATCTCCCCGGCGATGTTCGCCAGCGATGCCGCCTGTCCGGCGCCGAGGTCGGTGACGCCCGCCCGGATGACCATCGTGCCGTCCTGCTCGAGCCCGATCCAGGCCGAGGCGCGATCGGCGAAGAACACCGAGCGTCCGTAGGGCTGCATGCTGCAGGCGAAGCCGCGGCCGATCCTGGAATGCGGCCCGCTCGGCCGGGAGGGCGGTCCGAGCTCCGCCAGCACCCGCTCCATGCACTCGCCGACGCCGACGCCGGTGTCGATGGGCTCCCCGGTCACGCGCAGGTCGCCGCGCTGCACGAAGTTGCGCCGACGCACCTCGGCTGGGTCGAGCCCCAGCAGCTCGGCGATCCGGTCCATCTGCGACTCGTAGCCGAACACGACCTGCATCGCGCCAAACCCGCGGAACGCGCTGGTGGGCACGTTGTTGGTGAACACGGCGGTGCTCTCCACGCGCGCGTCCTGCACCCGGTAGGGGCCGGTCGCGTTCACCGTGGCGGCGAACAGCACGCGCGAGCTGAGCAGCGGGTAGGCGCCGGCGTCGCCGACGATCCTCACGTCCTGGGCGACGATCGTGCCGTCCCGCCTGACGCCGGTCCGGTAGCGCATCGTGAACGGGTGGCGCTTGTAGCGGGCCAGGAGCGACTCCTGCCGGGTCCAGACCATGCGCACCGGGCGGCGCGTCCTCCACACCAGCAGCGCGAGGAACGGCTCGATTGTCATGTCCTCCTTGCCGCCGAAGCCGCCTCCCATGTAGGAGGCGATCACCCGCACGCGGCTGTGCGGCAGCTTGAGGATCTCCGCGATCTCCCTCGCGTGCTCGATCACCTGGGTCGAGACGCGCAGGGTCAGAACGCCGTCGGAGTCGATCCAGCCGATCCCGGCCTCCGGCTCCAGGTACGCGTGGTCGACGCGCTGGCTGCGATAGGTCTCCTCCACGACCAGATCCGCAGACCGCATCGCAGCATCGACATCTCCGATCGAGGAGCGCCAGTCGACGTAGCGGTTGCCGCCCGCATGGATGGCGGGCGCATCGTCGCGCAGCGCCTCCTCGGGGTCGAACACGCCCGGCAGCTCCTCGTACTCGACGTCGACCAGCCCGGCGGCCTCGAGCGCCGCGCCGGGCGTCTCCGCGGCGATCACCGCGACAGGCTCCCCGTCGTAGCGCACGCGATCGGCGGCCAGCACCGGCTGCTGGATCGCGTCCACGCCCAGGCCGCTGGCCTCGTCGTGGATCCCGTTGTGCGGAACGTCGGCCGCGGTCAGCACGGCGCGCACGCCCGGAACCGCGCGTGCCGCGCTCGTGTCGATAGCCACGATCCGCGCGGACGGCAGCTGGGCGCGCACCACGACCCCGTGCAGCATCCCGGGGAAGCCCCAGTCGTCGGCATAGGGCAGCGTTCCCGCGACCTTCTCGACGAAGTCGCGGTGGTGAACGGGCGCGCCGCGCCGCGAGGCGTCAGGCGACGCCTGCTCGGGCGCCACGATCGTCGCGTCGCGATCGGCGATCTCAGTCGACAACCGACACCTCCTGGCGTGCGTCCCGGTACGCCTCGATGGCGTCCAGGATCTTCGTGTAACCGGTGCAGCGGCAGAAGTTGCCCGACAGCGCCGACCTCAGCTCCTCACGATCCGCTCGCGGATGCCGGTCCAGATACCACTTGGCCGTCAGCAGCATCCCCGGCGTGCAGAACCCGCACTGCGAGCCGGCATGCGTGAGAAAGGCCTCCTGCAGCGGGTGGAGCTCCCCCTCCGCCGCCAGTCCGCGGACCGTCGTCACCGCCCGCCCGTCGACCTGGACAGCGAACGTGAGGCACGAGTTGACCGGCTCGCCGTCGAGCAGGACCGTGCACGTGCCGCAGACGCCCTCGCCGCAGCCCAGCTTGACCTCCAGTCCTCCGGCCTCGGTGCGCAGCAGCTCCAGCAGCGACATGTTCGGGTCGACCGTCGCGCTCACCGGGCGGCCGTTGACCTCAAGGGCGATCTCGTGCTTGCTCATGCCCGGGCTCCGTTCCCGTGGTCGGTGTGGACGGCGCCGGCAGCTCGATCGGCAGCGGTCAGCAGCGCGCGGCCGGCCAGGACCGAGACCAGCCGGCGCCTGTACTCACGGCCCGCGTGGGTGTGGGGCCCGACCTCGATCTCGGCGGCGACCGCCCGCGCGACCTCGCCGACCGCGTCCTCGCCGATCCGCTCGCCGATCAGCGGGCGGGCCGCTTGGGAGACGTCGACCGGACGGTCCGAGACCGCCCCGACGACGAGACGGACCGAGAGGCAGCGATCGTCTTCGTCAAGGGCGACCGTCGCGGCCGCCTCGACCAGCGCGAAGTCCCCGGCGCGCCTGGCGATCTCCTGAAACGAGCTGCCACGGCGCCCGCCGGGCACCGGGAAGCGCACGGCGGTGACCACCTCCCCGGGCTCGAGCGAGGTCGTGAAGTGCGTCACGAACAGATCCCCGGCGGGGATCGCGCGCTCGCCGCCGGGACCGAGCACCGTGACCGTCGCCCCCTCGGCGACGGCGACGGTCGCAAGCTCGGCGGTCGGCTCGCCGTGCGCCAGCGAGCCGCCGATCGTCCCCCGGTGGCGAACGCGCACGTTGCCGATGTGCGTCACGGCCTCGGTCAGCATCGGGCAGGAGCCTCGGACGACTTCCGAGTGCTCGATGTCCGCGTGGCGGACCAGCGCCGACAGGACCAGCTCCGCATCGACGAGATCGACGCTGCGATCCGCGGCCGCGGACACGTCCACCAGCAGCGAGGGCGCGGCGAGGCGCAGCATCATCATCGGGACCAGGCTCTGCCCTCCTGCGATCACCCGTGCGTCCTCGCCCCCGCCCTCCAGCAGGTCGACGGCCTCGGGCCAGGATGAGGCCCGCACGTACTCGAACGGCGCGCTGTACATGGGACTAGCCGGCGGCGGCGCCGAGGTGGTCCAGGACCACGGACAGCGCGGCCTGGTTGGAGGTGACCACGGGCAGGCCCAGTTCGCGATGGATGTCCTCACGCGCGTCGAAGGCGCGGAAGTTGGTGCACGAGGCGAACGCCAGGTCGATATCGGCGCCCGCGAGCCGCTCGACGGCGAACTCGACGATCCGCTCGGGCTCGACGTCGGCGATCGCGAAGTTGTCGGTGATGCCGAGCCCGTGGATGGCCACCACCTCCAGCCCATCGTCCTGAAGGCTCTGGGCGATCTTCTCGTTGAGGGCGTCCACGTAGGGCGTGATCACACCCACCCGCTGGCCGCCGGCCGCGCGGATCGCCTGCCGCACGGAGGCGGCGACGCTGAACGAGACCGCCCCGGTGCGCTCTCCGATCCGCCGCACGAGCTCCGCCTCGTATTCGTTCCCGCGCAGCGCGCCCGCGCTGGTGCAGCCGAACACCATCACGTCCGGCCTGGTGGTCCCCAGATCCGTGATCGCGACCGGGAGGTGGTCGTCGATCATCGCCGACTCGCCCTCCGGGGTGGTCTCCTCCAGGTACATGCGCGCGGTGTGAAGCGTGCAGTCGGCCGGAAGCCGCCGGTAGAAGTCGACCTCGGCGACGGTGTTGGACGAGGGCACGATCAGCCCGATGCGGGTGCTCATCAGGCCTCCGTCACGGTCGAGGCCTGCGGCGCCTGCCCGGCGCCTTCCCCGGGCCGCGATCCGTTGGCCCCGGCTTCGGGCGCGGCCGGCGGCAGCGGTGGAAGCTCCAGCAGGTCCAGCGGGTTGCGCTTGATCATCAGGTCCACGTCCTGCTCGCTGATCCCCGACTCGTAGACCGACTGCGCGAACGTCCGCAGGCACTCGGCCGGCATCGGGTTGTGGCGCTGGCCCGCGTCGCTCATCAGGATGCAGCGCTCGGCGCCGAGCGTCTTGATCGCCTCGACCTGCCGCGCCAGCGCAGCGTGGTTCCACATCGGGGAGACCGTGCAGTAGCCGAACTCCGCGTAGGCGCCCTGATCGACGAGCTCCCTGAGGTCGTCGATCTCGAGCTGCGGAACCCGGAAGAACGGGTGGGTGATCATGATCTTCTCCACCCCGCGCTCGCGGGCGGTCCTGACCAGGAGCTTGATCTCCCGGACCGAGAGGTGACAGGTGCTCAGGATGGCGGAGTGCTGGGCGGTGATGTCCAGCACGTCCATCAGGCCCTCTATCGGCTTGCCCGCCTCGTCGAAGACCTCGATGCCGGTGTCCGCCGACTTGGCGACGGTGCTCGCCTGCTTGTCGTACTTCCCCGTCGACCCGAACGTGCGCGCGTGGTTGGCCGCGTCGACGGTCGGCATCCACACGTGCTTGCCGCCCAGCTCCAGCGCGGCCTCGACGGCGGCCGGGTTGATCCCGCCCACAGCCCGGTTGAGCACGATGCCCCCGACGACGTGGATGCCCGGAACCTGCTGCATCGTCATGTACGCGCGGCTCGTGGTCCGCTCCGAGTGGCACTTCAGCGAGATCGCCCGCAGTCCCATCGCCGCGGCGTGCCGCGCGACTCCGACATCGTCGGCGATCCGCGGGAACAGATCAGGCTCGGAATGGAGGTGCACATCCACCGCGCCTCGCATGTCGATGAATGGGCCGATGGTCATGGGGCAGAAGTCACCTTTCTCGTTTCCGGTACATCAGTTGGATCGCCATCGCGAAGGCGGCGCAGCTCCTGGAGCTCCTGCTGCGTGGGCGGCGCCAGCTCGTCGATCGCGTCAGACACGAGCAGCTCGAATCCGGTGTTGGCCTGGACCTGCTGCTGCGTGACGCCGGGCTGCAGCGCGTCCAGCCGCAGGCGGCCGGTCTCCTCGTCGAAGCCCAGCAGCGCGAGATCGGTCACGACCGCCACCGGGCGATTGCGCACCAGGCCCGCGCTCCGCCGCGCCTCCGGGCCGGTCAGGTAGCCGGGGCTGGTGATGAAGTCGACGCGCTCCACGAACCGCCGCGGCTCGTGCCGGGTCATGATCATCACCTCGCGGCAGCTGGAGACGATGTCGTTCGCGCCGCCGCTCCCGGGCAGCCTCACCTTCGGCCGGTCGGGGTCTCCGATGAAGCTGGTGTTGACGTTGCCGTACTGGTCCAGCTGCCCGGCGCCGATGAAGCCATAGTCGTAGTGGCCCCGCTGCCCGTAGAGGAACAGGTCGTTGATCGAGGTCAGCATCGACGCGTGGTGCGCGGCGCGCATCTCGTTGGTCGACACGGGGAGACGGCCCGGCAGCATCCGGGGGCCGATCGAGCCGCCCTCCAGCACGATCGTCAGGCCCGGCGCGTGCAGGCGCTTGGCGAGCACGCTTGCCTCAAGCGGCGCGCCGACGCCCGCGAACACCACGCGTCCGTCGCGAAGCAGGCGACTGCCCGCGATCGTCATCAGCTCGACCGGCGTCGCGTCACTCACGCCGCCACCAGCTCTCTCGCCCGCCGGGTCTGCTCCAGCAGCCGCGTCGCACCCACCTTGTCGAGGAAGCCCGCGAAGCTGCCCGGCCCGTCGACGTTCTCCCGCAGGTAGGCCTGCACGCCCTCGACCCCGTCTCGCTCGACGAGCTCCGCGTACGCGTCGAAGTGGTCGAAGTCCGCCTCGTAGCGCCCGTGGCACTCGTGCGGGTAGGAGCCGAACGGAACCTCGACGACAGCGTCCACGACGAACCCCGGGATCGCGGTGCGATCGGCGGTCCGGACGATCTCGTCGGGGGACACGATCTCCTCGGCCGTGACGATCACGGTCTCGGCCGCCCGCGCGAACTCGACATCCATGTAAACGGGGCCGTCGATCTGCGCGTTGCCCGCGGGGTCGGCCCGCTGCACGTGGATCAGCGCGACGTCGGGCACCAGCGCCGGCACGGCGACGAGCTTCTGATCGGTGAACGGGCAGCGCATCTCGACCGCCGGCGTTCGCTCCAGCAGATCGGATCCGAGCATCGACGCCGTCGGCAGGAACGGCATGCCCATCGATCCGGCGAGCAGGCGAAGGCCGAACGACAGGTGGCTCCACTCCTCGTAGATCGCCGGGTCGCGCTCGACATACTCGCGGAACACCTTCGGAATGCCCCACTTCAGTCCGATGCCGACCCAGCTGGCCACCAGCTTGGTCGCAGCCCCGGATGCCAGGAACAGCTCCGACTCGTAGCACATCAGGTTGCGTGCCAGCGTCAGGTCCCGGCGCTCGGCGCGCAGCAGCTCCAGCAGCATCGCCCACGGAGTGCGCGAATAGCAGCACCCGCCGGCCACGAGCGTGTCGCCGTCGCGAACGAGCGCGGACGCCTCGGCCAGCGACATCCGCTTGTCGGTCGCGTCGGTCATCGCGTCGCGGAGACCTGGATGCCGGAGACCAGCGGCATGACCTCGGCGGCGAAGCGCTCCACCTGCTCCAGGTCGTAGTTGTAGGGAACCAGGCAGATGTGGCGCACGCCGGCCTCGGCCTGCGCGGCGATCTGCTCCGCGCACTGCTCCGGTGTGCCGCGGATCGCGCTCTCGGCCGTCGATTCGCTCCACTCGGGCAGATCGAAGTAGGTGCCGATGTACTCCCTGGCGCGGCGGTCGGCAGCCTCGAACGAGTCGTCGATGCACAGCGGCAGCTGGGCGACGTTGCCAAGCTCGTCGGGGTCCCTGCCGGCGCGCTCGGCATGCTCCCTGATCCGGCTCCAGGCGGAGGCGAACGCCGGCGGCTCGTAGAAGTAGGTCAGCCAGCCGTCGGACTTCTCGGCGACCCGCTGCAGGACCTTGTCCACGTAGCCGCCGATCAGCAGCCGGGGGCGGGGACGCGGTGAGGTCTTGGGAAGCATCACGGCGTTGCGGAACGGAACCCCGCCGGCCTCGCCGCTGACGCGCTCGCCGGACCAGAACAGCTTCATCAGCTCGAGGTTCTCCTCGAAGATCCGCCCCCGCTTCCTGAACGGCACGCCGCAGGCGTCGAACTCACGCTCGTACCAGCCGACGGCCATGCCGAGCGTCAGCCGCCCGCGAGAGATGATCTCGATCGTCGCCGCGGTCTTGGCCAGCACGGCGGCGCGCCTCAGCGGCAGCACGAGGATCCCGGTGCCGAGCTCGACGCGCTCGGTCTGCCCCGCGAGCAGGGCCAGCGTGGAGAGCGACTCCAGGAACGGGAACGGCTTGCCGCTGCCCAGGAACATGTGGTCCCAGGCCCACAGCGAATCGAAGCCGAGCTGCTCGGCACGCCGAGCGTAGGCGACGATCGCACCGACATCCGGGTCGTGCGACGCCGGCGTGAAGTTCTCGAGCGCGAGCCCGAATTTCAGTTTGCTCATCTTGACCCCTTCAGTGCCTTCACGAGCGTCGCGCGCCCATGCTCGATGTGGGTTCGCATCTCCTGCCGGGCCCGGTCGGCGTCGCCGTCCTGGAGCGCGTCGAAGATGGCCAGGTGCTCCTCCAGGAACTGCCGTGGCAGCTCGGCGTTGTAGACCCGCTCGGACAGCTCCAGCTGCAGACGGGCCCAGTAGCCGCGCAGCACGCTGAGAAGCTCGCTGCCGCTGGCCTCGTAGATCGCCAGGTGGAAGTCGGCGTCAAGCTGCCCCGCCTCGCGGGCCTCGGCGGCGTCCATCGCGTCGACGAACCGGGCCAGCACGTCCTCCACCTGGGCGAGCGTCTCAGGCGTGATCCGCGACGCGGCGAGTCCGGTCAGGTGCGGCTCCAGCACGAGGCGCACGTCGTAGACCAGCTCGGCCTCCTCGGGCGTGAGCCGATAGGTGACGAACGTGCCGCGACTGCGATACGCCAGCACGAGGCCCTCTCCCTCCAGCGTGCGAAGGCCCTCGCGCACGGGCGTGCGGCTGACCCCGGTGCGGTCCATCACCATCGCCTCGGTCAAACGCGCCCCGGCCGGCAGTCGTCCGGTCAGGATGTCGTCGCGGATGACCCTGCAGACGTGCTCGGCGAGCGACGGGGGTCGCTCTGGACGCAGCTTCTCGTTCTCATGCTGAAGACGGAGGCCGTAGCGCGGCGCACGACGGGCCACGCGGCCTTCGGAGCTTGGCATCGGGCGGCCTCCGGTTCTGGGGCTGGCACGCCTGAGCGCCCCTGGCCCTGTTCTATGTGCAGAGTATACGAGCGGCACCGTACTTTTGCGCATCCTCGGAATGTCGCGCGCGGCGGCCCTAGAAGCGATCGATCAGCGCGAAGCCGACCGTGTCGAAGCTCGTCATCCGCTCAAGCACGCCGTTGGCCTCCTCAAGCGCGATCCGCTCGGTCACCAGCGCCGCCGGGTCCAGCCGCTTGTCGGCGACCAGCGAGAGCAGCGCCGGCAGGTGGATGTGCGGGTTGCCGACGCTGCCGACGATCGTCAGCTCGGCCTCGATCAGCTCGTCGAGCGGGATGCCAACGATCCCCTGCTCCTCCCTGCTCGTGAGCCCGACCTGCACGAGCCGCCCGCTCTTGCGCAGTCCGCGGATCGCCGCCTGGACGAGCGACGCGGCGCCGAGGCCGCCCAGCGCCACGTGCGCGCCGCCGCCGGTGACCTCCCTGACCGCCTCCGCCACGTCGACCTGGCGCGCGTCGATCGTCGCCGCGGCGCCCTGCGCCCGCGCCGCCTCCAGCTTGCGCTCGTCGATGTCGACCGCGATCACGCCCGCCCCCAGCGCCGCGCCGATCTGCACGGCCGACAGGCCGACGCCGCCGACCCCGTGCACGGCCAGCCACTCGCCGGCGCGAAGCCCGGCCTGATGCTGCAGCGCGTGCCAGGCGGTCATGAAGCGGCAGCCGAGCGCGGCCGCGTCCTCGAAGCTGACCTCGGCGGGCAGCGGCACGCAGTTGAGGTCGGCGTTGAGGACCCGCACGTACTCCGCGTAGCCGCCGTCGTGGGTCATGCCGAGAAACTCGAGCGCGTCGCACAGGTTGGTGCGCCCCGAGCGGCAGTACGAGCAGCGACCGCAGGCCTCGTGGAAGGGGACCGCGACTCGATCCCCCACCGCGACCGCGCGCACTCCCTCGCCGACCGCCGTCACCGCGCCCGCGAACTCATGGCCCATCGTGATCGGGAGCGGCGGCGCCAGCCCGACCCATGACCAGTCGCCCATCCAGGTGTGCCAGTCGGTGCGGCAGATCCCCTCGACGGCGACCCTCACAACGACCTCGCCCGGACCCGGTTCGGGGACCGGAACGTCCTCAAGCACAAGCGGCTGCGCGATCTCGACCAGTCGAGCAGCCTTCACGATTCCGCCCTCCGCAGGCGCGTGCGTCTCATCCGCGACTCCTCTCCCCAACCCACCTGATGTCCACTGCGCAGTGTATACAAGATGCGCCGGTCGGGTGTCGCGAGACCGGTCAGGCGTCGTGAGACCGGTCAGGCGTCGTGAGACCGGTCAGGCGTCGTGAGGCGGCCGAGGCAGGCCGGCGATCCCGTTCACGACATCCAGCGGCTCGCCTCCGCGCAGGACACGGCCCAGGTTCTGCAGCGTCCGTCGGATCATCCTCTCGCGGGCCTCGTTGGTCGAGCCCGCCAGGTGCGGCGAGAGCAGCACGTTCGAGCGGCCCCTGAGCGGGCTCTGCGGCCCTGGCGGCTCCTGCTCGAACACGTCGAGCGCCGCACCCCTCAGGCGCCCCGCGTCCAGCGCGTCCGCCAGAGCGCGCTCGTCGAGAACCGCACCGCGCGCGACGTTGATCAGCACGGCGCCCGGCCGGAGCCTCGCGATCCGCCCGGCGTCGAACAGCGATCGCGTCGACCGCGTCAGCGGAAGGTGCAGGCTCACCACATCGCTCGCCGCGCAGAGCTCGTCGAGGCCCGCGCGCTCGACGCCGAGCCGGCGCTCGACCTCGTCGCCCGCCGGGACCGGGTCGAAGTAGAGCACGCGTCCGGGCTCGAAGCCGGCCAGACGCGCCGCCACCGCCCGGCCGATCGCGCCGAAGCCCACGATCCCGACCGTCCGGCCCCCGAGCTCGTACACGCCCGACCTCGCGGCCTGCACCATCTCCCAGCGACCGGCCTGCACCCCCTCGTGGTGGCGCCAGGCGTCCTTGAGGAGCACGAGCATCGCCATCACGGTCCATTCCGCCACGGCGCGCGCGTTCTCTCCCGGGCAGTTGGCGACCGCGATCCCGAGCTCCGCCGCACGTCGCAGGTCGATCGTCTCGGTCCCGGAGGTCGGCTGGAAGATCGCTCGGCATCGAACCGCCAGCTCGAGCATCGACGCGTCCAGGCCGAGCCGGTGGGTCCAGTCCCCGACCACATAGTCGGCGTCGGGCAGGGCACGACGCAGGTCGGCCGTCGCCTCCGGCACCGTCAGCGAGTGCGGCGCCAGCACGCCGGCCAGCTCCCGGTGTGCCGGCCCAAGCACCTCGGCAGGCGTCAGCGAGAGGACGTTGGGCAGCTTCGGCGCCGGACTGGCGGGGCCGCGCTCGGCGCCGCCGTCAGCCATCCGCGCCGCCGCCGTCGGTCATCCGCGCCGCCGTCGTCGGTCATCCGCGCGGCCGTCGTCGGTCATCCGCGCCGCCGCCGTCGACCATCCGCGGCCTCGTCAGCCATCCGCGGCTTCGAGCGCATCCGAGGGCGGGGTCCGGACCCTGCTCACGGCCGCTGCGCCCGCCGCCGAGTCCGGCGCTCCCGGCCCGGCGTGCCACGAAGCGGCCGGCCCAGCGTGGTCTTGCACGCTCGGAGCATGGGAATACAGTATTCGCTCTTCCAGCTCTCAGGAGGCAGCCATCCCCAGGTCCCATCTGCTCCAGCCGGGCGAGGGGCGAGCCGTCGAGCTCGCCGCCGGCCTGCAGCTCACGATCGTCAACAACGAGGGGGGACAGGTCGTGGACATGTGGGCGCTGCACATGCATGACCACGACGAGTGGCTGTCGATGGAGCACACCCGGACTTCGCTGGTCAAGCTCACCCCGTCGATCGGCGACGGGCTGTACAGCACGCGGCGACGGCCGTTGATGACGCTGACCGCGGACACGAGCCCCGGCGCCCACGACACGCTCATCGCGGCCTGCGACTCGGAGCGCTACCGGCAGCTGGGCGGCACGCCCGACCACCCCAACTGTGCCGAGAACCTCCGCCGTGCGCTGGCGCCTCACGGGGTGCGCGTCACCCGCACGCCGTCGCCGCTGAACCTGTTCATGAACATCCCGTGGCTGCCGGACGGGACGCTGGAGTTCCTGCCCTCGACGGCACGGGCCGGCGACCGGGTGACCTTCACGGCGCTCGTCGACACGCTCGTGGTCCTGTCTGCGTGTCCGATGGACCTGAACCCGATCAACGGCGGTCGCCTCGGCTCGATCGGCCTGGAGATCTCGCAGGGCGACCGGGGCGGCCCCCCGCCGGGCCCCTGAGGTCGAGCAGCCGGCCTCGTGGTCGGCGGAGCCAGCCGGCGGACCTCCTGCAGGCGACGGCTCCATGCGGCGCACGGGCGCGAGCCCCCTACCCTGCACCGCACGCCAGCAGGAGCCCTCCCCATGCGGCGCACGGGCGCGAGCCCCCTACCCTGCACCGCACGCCAGCAGGAGCCCTCCCCATGCGGCGCACGGGCGCGAGCCCCGACGACGGGCGGCACGCGGGCGGCCCTCGGATGCCCGGCTCATGGGCCGCTCCCCTCCAGCCAGCGATCGACCAGGTGACGCGCTACCGAGATCGGCGGCGGCAGGTGAAACGAGCCGGCGCCACGCGCCGCGGCCGCGACCGCGACCCGCTCGTACCAGCCGACCTCGGCCAGCTCGCCGTCTCCCACGCGCGGCACGCCGCCGTCGGACCCGGCGTGGAACCCCAGCATCAGCGATGCCGGGAAGGGCCACGGCTGCGACGTGACGAACACCGGGCCTCGGACGAGGATCCCCGACTCCTCCATGGTCTCACGGACGACCGCCTCCTCGGCGGCCTCTCCCGGGGACACGAAGCCCGCCAGCACCGAGAGGCGGCCCTCCGGCCAGCCGGCGCGGCGGCCGAGCAGCAGCCTGCCTTCGTGCTCGACGGTCATGATCACGACCGGGTCGGTGCGCGGGAAGTGGTGCGCGCCGCAGCGCTGGCAGTGGCGAGAGGCCCCGGCCTCGCGGACCTCCGTGGCGGCGCCGCAGTTGGCGCAGAACCCGTGACGGCGGTGCCAGTTGAGCATCGCGACCGCGTAGGCGGCGAGTCCGGCCTCAGCGTGGGCCAGCAGCGCGCCCGCATCCCGCAGCGTCACGATCCGAGCGCCATCCAGCGCGCCGGCGCGCGCCACGGGGCCGAGCGCGTCGAGGTCGATCGCGAGCATCGGAGCGCCCGCCTCAAGGCCGAGCAGGATCGGCGCCGCCGCACCGTCGACCGGCGGCACGCGCCTCAGCACGGGCGCGGACCCGTCGCTGACGACGACGCCGTCCTCGCCAGCCAGGACCGCGCGCGCCTCCGGATCGCGCAGTCGTTCCGCGACCCAGGCCGGGTCCTTTCGCTCCGCCGAGACCCGGTCCAGCTGCGCGCCGGTGAAAGGCAGACCGGGAATCTCGACGGGCGGCGGCGACGGGCGCATCCTGCGCTCAGGTTAGGGGTGCAAGCATCGACGGGGCGCTGTGCGATAGGTTCGCATCCGATGCTGATCGATGGAAAGGCCTATGCGGCCGAACTGGCCGCCACATTGCGCGAAGAGGTGTCCCGGCTGCCGGACGGGGCCGGGATAGCGACCCTGTTGGTCGGCGACGACCTGGCGGCCCAGGTCTACCAGCGCCGGATCGACCGCCATGCGCGCGAGGTGGGGCTCGTGTCCAGGCCGGAGCGGCTGCCCGCCGACGCGACGCTCGGCCAGGTGGTCGGCAAGCTCGCGGAGCTCGACGTCGACCCTGAGATCACCGGGATCCTGGTCCTGCGACCGCTTCCCGATCACCTGCCGGAGTCGCGGGTGTTCGCCGCCCTGCCTCCGCTCAAGGACGTCGAAGCGCTGCACCCCGTCAACGCCGGCCTGCTGTCGCTGGGAATGCCGCGGTTCGTGCCCTCGACGCCGGCCTCCGCCTTCCACATGCTTGACCGCTACACGGCGGACGCCGGGCGCGACCCGGCGACCGCCTACGACGGGCTCAACCTGGTCCTCGTCGGACGGTCCAACAACGTCGGCAAGCCGGCCGCGATCCTCGGCCTTCAGCGCAACACGACGGTCATCTCCTGCCACAAGTACACGTTCGACGCCGGCCGGCTCGCCGAGCACACGAGCAAGGCGGACATCCTGGTCGTTGCCGTCGGCGTGCCCCAGCTGATCAAGGGCGACATGGTGCGCGAGGGAGCGCTGGTGATCGACATCGGGATCAACGCGCTCGAGCAGGAGGACGGCTCCGTCACCCTGGTCGGCGACGTCGACACCGCGTCGGTGGAGCCGGTCGCCGAGGCGGTCTCGCCCGTTCCCGGCGGGGTCGGCCCGATCACCGACATCTGGGTGCTGCGCAACACCGTCACGGCGGCCTGGCTGCAGATCGCCCCGCCGGACCGCCCGTAGTCCCGCGCCGGCCAGCCGACGCAGCCTCGCCCCCCCGGGCCGATCCAGCCGCATCTCAGGCGGACGCGGCCAGACTCGCTCGCACGGTTGGTTCGACCCAGCCGATCTCACCCGGCCCTGCCCCGGGCGCCTCAGTCCGCTCCGTCGCCGGCGCCCGCCAGCTCGCCCTCGATCCGGATCCTCGGCAGCCGGGCGTCCAGCCCCCGCGGGAGCCGCCAGGTGAGCGGGCCGAGCAGCTGCAGCACGGCCGGCAGCATCACGCAGCGGATCACGAGCGCGTCGAGGAACACCGCCACCGCGAGCCCGAAGCCGAACTCCTTGACCGAGCGCAGGTCGCCGAGCATGAACGAGAGGAAGACGCAGATCATGATCGCCGCCGCCGCGCTGATCACCCGCCCGGTGAACGCGATCCCGTCCGCGACCGCCTCGGCCGCATCGCGCCGCCGGACCCACTCCTCACGCACGCGGCTGATCAGGAACACCTCGTAGTCCATCGAGAGCCCGAACACGACCGCGAACATCAGCACCGGCAGCCATGGCTCGACGGGTCCGGGCGTGATCCCCAGCACCCCCGCGAACCAGCCGTTCTGGAACACGGCCACCGTCGCGCCGAGCGCCCCGCCGATGCTGAGCAGGTTCATCAGCGCCGCCTGCACCGGGATCACCAGCGAGCGGAAGATCACGAACAGCAGCGCCGCCGAGACCACGACGACGAGCCCGATGAACAGCGGCAGCTTGTGCGCCAGGACGCTCGAGAAGTCGATCGACCCGGCCGTGAAGCCTCCCACCAGCGGACGCGAGCCGAACGTTGACCTGAAGCGCGGCAGAACGACGGAGCGCAGGCGGTTGACGAGATCGGTCGTCGCCTGCGCCTGAGGCGCCGAGTCCGGGTAGGCCTCCATCGCAGCCACGCGGCCCGAGGGCGCCAGCCGCGGCGCCGTGACCGCGGCGACCCCGGGTGTGCCGGCGATCGCGGCCCGCAGCCGCGTGAGCTCGGCACGCTGAGCCGGGTCGGACATCGTCGCGACGACCAGCAGCGGGCCGTTGAAGCCGGGCCCGAAGCCGTTTGACAGCAGCTGGAAGGCGCGCTGCGTGCTGGTGCCCGGGGGGTCGTTGCCGGCATCGCTGCTCTGCAGGCGCATGCCCAGCATCGGCACCAGGAAGGCGAGCATCACCGCCAGGGACGCGATCGCCAGCGGCCACGGCCGCGACTGGACGATCAGGCTCCACCGCCGCCAGGCCGAGCCGCGGGGCTCCTGACCGCGCTCCTCGCGGCGCCGCGCCGCGCGCCCCGGACGCACGAGCCGCCGTCCGAACACCGACAGCAGCGCCGGCAGCACGGTGAGCGACGCGCCCAGGACCAGCAGGACCGACAGCACCGATGCGATCGCCAGCCCGTACATGAAGTTGACCCCGGTGGCGAACATCCCCAGCAGCGCGATCACCACCGTCGTGCCGGCGAGCACGATCGCGCGCCCGGAGGTGTCCATCGCCTCGATGATCGAGCGGTTGAGGTCGCCGTTGCGCGCGTGGCTCTCCCGGAAGCGGGTGACGATGAACAGCGCGTAGTCGATCCCGACGCCGAGGCCGATCATGACCGCCAGCTCGGGCGAGATGTTGGACATGTCGGTCACGTGGGTCCCCAGGCCGACGAGCGCGATCCCGGTGATCAACCCCACCCCGGCGGTGGCGAGCGGCAGTCCCGCGGCCCAGAGGGACCCGAACGTGAGCAGCAGGATCACGAGCGCGGCGGCCACGCCGACCGCGGTCGCCGGCCCGACGTTGAAGCCCTCCGCCTGCTCGATCACCTGCCCGCCGGCCGCCACCTCCAGCCCGGGCGTGCTGCGGTTGACGGCCGCGATCGCGTTCAGCACCGGCTGGCCGGTCCTGTCCGGCAGCAGGTTGGCGCGTCGGTCGTAGTTGATCGTCGCGAACGCGGTGCGACGGTCCCGTGAGACCTCAAGCGCTCCCGCCCGGCCGTACGGGCTGATTACTCCGACGACGTGCGGCATCCTTGCGACACGGCTCAGCAGCGGCTCGATCGCGGAGCGCACCCGGGATGCGTCGACGGTCCCCCGGCGGACGTGGAACACGATCGTGTCGACGTCGCCGCTCTGCGCCCTGAAGTGCGCGCTGAGCAGATCGACGACGCGCTGCGCCTCGGTGCCGGGGAGGCTGAAGTTGGTCGAGTACTGACGCCCGACGGCGCCCGCGACCAGGGTGGTGGCCACGGCCAGCGCCACCCAGCTGAAGATCACCAGGCGGCGGTGCGCTATGCACCAGCGGCTCAACGAAACCAAGTCGATCCCTCCGCTCTCCGGCGGCCCCTGCGGCCGGCTGATGCGGGCCCGGGCGCCCGCCGACGCCTCGATCCGCGAGGCGCTGCGCCCAATCTAGCGAGCCGCCGGGGTCGGCCCTTGAACTTCTCGTTAACCGCCGGCTCGATGCTCCGCGGTCGCCAGACCGGGGCGTCAAACCCGCCCGGGCGTCAGACCCGACCCGGGGCGTCAACCGGCCCGTGGCGTCAAACCCGACCCGGGGCGTCAACAGGCCCGGGCGTCAAACCCGACCCCGGGCGTCAAACCCGACCCCGGGCGTCAAACCCGACCCCGGGCGTCAGACCCGACCCGGGGCGTCAAACCCGCCCGGGCGTCAGACCCGACCCGGGGCGTCAAACCCGCCCGGGCGTCAGACCCGACCCGGGGCGTCAACCGGCCCGTGGCGTCAAACCCGACCCGGGGCGTCAACAGGCCCGGGCGTCGAACCCGGCCCAGGGGCCCCGGGCCAACGGGGCACCGGCCTGCCAATGCTGTTGCACCCGGCCCGATCAGCAGTGCCGCACGCGGCGACGGCTCACACCCTCAGGACGAGCTTGCCAGTGTTCTCTCCCCGGAACAGACGCAGCAGCGTCTCGGGGAACGCGGCGACGCCGCCGGTGGCCACATCCTCGAAGCTCCTGAGACGGCCGTCCCGGTACCAACCGGCCAGCTCCCTCACGCCCTCCGCGTAGCGGTCGGCGAAGTCGAACACCAGGAAGCCGGTCATCGAGGCCCGGCTGACGAGCAGCGACATGTAGTTGGCCGGGCCGCGCATGCCGCCGGTCTCGTTGTACTGCGAGATCGCACCGCAGATCACGACCCTGGCGCCGCGCGCCAGCTGCGCGAGGGCGGCGTCGAGGATCTCGCCGCCGACGTTGTCGAAGTAGACGTCGATCCCGTCCGGGCAGTGGCGCCGCAGCTCAGCCGCCACGTCCTGGGACCGGTAGTCGATCGCCGCGTCGAAGCCGAGGTCTCGGACCGCGTGGCGGCACTTCTCCGGCCCGCCCGCGATGCCGACCGCGCGGCATCCCCTGACCTTGGCGATCTGGCCGGCGACGCCGCCGACCGCTCCGGCCGCTCCCGAGATCACGACGGTGTCGCCCGCGCGCGGCCGCCCGATGTCAAGCAGGCCGAAGTACGCGGTAAGCCCCGTCATCCCGAGCGCTCCGAGATGGACGGGGAGCGGCGCGAGCGTCGTGTCGACCGCGATCGCCGCATCCCCCGGCAGCACCGCGTACTCCTGGACGCCGGTCATCCCGGTGACCAGATCGCCGGCGGCCAGGCCCGGGTGCCGTGACGCGATCACCTCGCCGGCGCCGAGCGCGCGCATCACCTCGCCGATGCCGACGGGCGCGATGTAGGAGCGCCCCTCGTTCATCCAGCCGCGCATCGCCGGATCGAGCGACAGGTAGCGCACGGCGACCAGCACCTCGCCCTCCCCCGGCTCCCCGACCGGCTCGGCCGTGTGCTCCCAGCTCCCTGCGTTCGGCTGCCCGACCGGGCGAGCAGCGAGCCGCACCTGGTGGTTGACGGCGTCCATCTGACCCTCCTGTTTGTCCGCGTGCATACGGCTCACGACCCGGCCGCGACGTTAGGGTATGCGCCGTGGCGCGCACCCCGCTCACCGACGCCGGCCAGCTCTCCGCCTCGGACGTGATCCACGTCCGCTTCAGCGCGCTGCCGGCGCGCTGCACCGTAGGTGAGGTCCGCGCCTGGTTCGGCGAGAGCACGCACCGCCGGATGGCGTTCCTCGCCGACGGCGATCGCTACGCCGGCTCGATCCCGCTTGAGGCGCTCGACGGCGCCGACGACGATCAGCCCGCGACGGCGGTCGCGCTGAGTGGCCCGACGGTCGCGCCCGGCTCGAGCGCGCGCGAGGGCTACGAGCTGGCGATCCTGACCGACGCCAACCGAGTGCCCGTCGTCGACGCGACCGGCCGGCTGGTCGGCGTCATCGGGGTCACCGAGGACCGAGCCGCTTTCTGCGGCGCAACACCACGAACGTGACCGGCGGACCCACCTCGCGATGAGCGCGCTCGCCCAGGGCACGCGCTCGCTCGGAGCGCGTGCCGGCGGGTGGGTGCGCCGCGCCGGCTATCTGCAGAAATGGCTCGTGCTGGGCGCCGCGATCGGCGTGATCGCGGGTCTCGGCGCGGTCGCGTTCTACGAGGCGCTGCAGGCCGCCACCCACTTCCTGCTGGGCACGATCGGGGGCTATGTGCCTCCCTCGCCCGTCGGCGAGGGAGGCGGGAAGGGCACCGGGCACTTCACACGGGCGTGGGCGATCCCGCTGATCGCCGCGCTCGGCGGCCTCGTCTCGGGAGCGCTCGTGTTCCGCTTCGCGCCCGAGGCCGAGGGCCACGGCACGGACGCCGCGATCGATGCCGTCCACCGCAACCCGCGCGGCGTGCGCTCGCGGGTCGTGTTCATCAAGCTGGTCGCGTCGGCGCTGACGATCGGCTCCGGCGGCTCCGGCGGCCGGGAGGGGCCGACCGCCCAGATCTCGGCCGGCTTCGGCTCGCTGCTGGCCCGCCGGCTTGACCTCTCGCCTGAGGACGGCCGGATCGCCGTCTCGGTCGGGATCGGGTCGGGGATCGGCGCGATCTTCGGCGCCCCGCTTGGCGGCGCCGTCCTGGCCGCGGACATCGTCTACCGAGACGACTTCGAGATCGAGGCGCTGATCCCCGGGCTGATCGCCTCGATCATCGGCTACACGGTCTTCGGCCTGATCGAGAACTTCTCGCCGCTGTTCGGCTACGCAGCCTCCGGCTACCAGTTCCACGAGCCGCTGCAGCTGCTCTGGTTCGCGGTGATCGGCCTCGTGGCGGGGTTCGTCGGGCTTCTCTACGCCAGGAGCTTCTATGGCGTGACCGCCCTGTCCAAACGCCTGCCGGGATCGCGGATGGTCAAGCCCGCGGTCGGCGGGCTGCTGGTCGGCCTGTTGGCGCTCGCGCTGCCCGGCGTGCTCGGCACCGGCTACGGCTGGCTGCAGGAGTCGCTGTCGCGCTCGGACCTCATGTCCCTCTCGCTGGCGACCGTGCTGCTGCTGCCGGCGGCCAAGATCCTCGCGACCTCGCTGTCGATCGGGACGGGCGGCTCGGGCGGGATCTTCGGGCCCGGGATGGTGATCGGCGCCTTCGTCGGCGCCGCCGTCTGGAGGCTGCTGGAGCCGTTCGCCGGCAGCGTGCCCCACAGCCCCGCGCCGTTCGTGATCGTCGGGATGATGGCCTGCTTCGGCTCGATCGCCCGGGCGCCGCTGGCGGTGATGCTGATGGTGGCGGAGATGACCGGGAGCCTGACGATCCTGGCGCCAGCGATGGTCGCCGTCGGCCTCGCCTACCTGATCGTCCACCGCAGCGGGCAGACCATCTACCGCAGCCAGCTGCGCAGCCGTGCCGAGTCGCAGGCCGCCCGCCTGGTCCTCGGGCTGCCGCTGCTGGCGCGGATCCGCGTCTCCGACACGGCGGTGCCCGCCCGCGTGGTGCTCACCGACTCCGAGATCGCCGGCGAGGCGCTCGCACGCCTTCGCGAGGCGGCCGTGCCGGGCGCGCCCGTCGTGGACGCACGCGGGCGGTTCATCGGCGCCGTCTCGCGCGACGCCCTGTCCGAGTCGGTGCTGGCCGGTCACGAGGACCACCCGGTCGGCAGGCTCGCCGACGAGACCACCCCGACGGTAACCGCGCAGGCGACGCTTGAGGAAGCGCTCGACGCGCTTCCCGCCGGACATCGCTGGCTGACGGTGATCGACGACGACCGCCGCGTGGCGGGCATCCTCGGCGTGCGCGAGATCGTGCGCAGCTACCGAGGCACCGTGCAGGCCGACGCGCAGCGGATCCTCAGCGTCTCGGACGACGCCGGGATCGCCGAGGTGACGGTCGGCGACCGGTCGCCGCTGCGAGACTCGACGATCGCGGAGGGACCGATCCCCGACGGCGTGATCGTCACCTCGCTGCAGCGTGGCGAGGTCTCGCTTCCGGTCGACGGCCACACGCAGCTTCAGGCGGGCGACGTGCTCACGCTGCTAGCTCCCAGGGATCGCCTGGGAGCGGCACGGGACCTGGTCGAGGGTCCCGTGGTCGCGGCGCACCGGCAGGCTTGATCCAAGCCCGATCGGCCGGGGCTCGGGAGACTGCACCCGAGCGCGATCCGGCGGCGTCGCCGGTCAGCGCGGACGGCGAGAGCGTGCGCGGCCGGCGCGTGCAGAGCGGCAGACGTCCCAAAGGTCACCGCGCCCCGCTTCAGTGGGGCGTTGAACGCCCACCGGATGGTCGACGCCCCGCGCTTCCCCAGTGCAGCGGAGGCTGGGACGTCAGCCGTCCACCAGCTGGCGAACGTCCCAGCATGCGGCGGCCCGGCCATCGTTGGGACGTTCGCCGGCCGTCTCCTCCGGCGGGCGGACCCCGGTGGCGCAGGGATAGGCGGGGACGGCGGACCCAGCCCCAGGGCGGGAGGTCTCCGTCCTGCTGGCGGTTCAGCTCTCCGCCCCTGAGGCACGGGTGCTTCGGATATGGTCGCGCCCGATGGACGTCAGGGCCAACCGTCGCGAGTTCGTCGCCGGTGGTGTCGGCGGGGCGCTCGCCGTGCTCGGGCTCGCCGAACCCGCGCGGGTCCGCGCTCTGATCGACGAGGTCGCCCACGGACGGCTCCCGGACGGCGGTGGACGATTCCTGTCCGCCGCCGAGCTCGACGCCCTCAGGGCCGTGACCGCGCGGCTGCTTCCGGGCCCGCCGCAGGACCCGGGGCCTGGTGCTCTGGAGGTGCACGCCGCCGAGGCGATCGACCTGCTGCTGGGCGCTTTCGAGATGCGCCCTGCGCTGATCCACGCCGGGGGCCCATTCTCTGGCCGAGCCGGTGGCTCCGGGGACGACTTCGCCCACTTCGTGGCGCTCGACCCTCAGGCCGAGCTCGGCTGGCGGATCAGGCTGGAGGGCTCCCGCGGCATGCCAGAGCGCGAGTTCGCGGGACCGGTGGTCGGACTCCAGGAGATCTACAGGCGGGGTCTGGCACGATTGGAAGAGCTCGCCCACGCTCGGATCGGTCATGACTTCGCCCGCGCCGGGACGGCCGTCCAGGACGAGCTGCTCTCCTCACACGACCACGTTGTCTCCAGGTTCGCGACGGCCGCTGTGGCCAACTGCCTGGAGGCACTCTGCGGCCCGCCTGAGTACGGCGGCAACCACGGCCTCGCCGGCTGGCGCGGCCTGCAATGGCGCGGCGACACGGCTCCGGACGGGTTCACGGCAGCTCAGGTGAGCGAGCCGGACCCCCCGACCGGGATCGTCGCCGAATCGCCCGAGGCGAGCCTCAGGGCATCGTCGCGCCTGGCGGTGCTTGCACGGGTCGCGCCGCTGCTCGGGCGCGCGGGGCGGCGCGACCCGCATGCCGGGGCCGCGACGCGGGGCGAACAGGGGTGAGCCGGCCGTCGGTGGTGATCGTCGGCTCCGGGGCCGGCGGGAGTGTCGCCGCTTGGGAGCTGGCACGGACCGGCCACCCGGTGCTGGTGCTTGAGAAGGGTCGCAACCTGCTGCCCGGCCTGGGCGGACGCGGACAGGTCCGAACGCTGTTCTCCAACGACGAGGTCAAGGCCGGGCGCTTCTTCGAGGATCAGGATCCGATCCTCGAGCCGCGGACCCTCAGAACCGTCGCCGAGGCGCGCCGCGGGGTCGGGAGAAGCTTCGTCGGCGACGTGAACGACCTTCCGACGGTCGTCGGCGGCGGCACGATCCACTGGGACGCGAAGGTCCCCCGCTTCTGGCGCCAGGACTTCAAGGGCCGCTCGCTGCTGGGCCCGATCCCGGACGCGAACGTCGCCGACTGGCCGCTTGAGTACGACGAGCTGGAGCCGTTCTACGACGAGGTCGAGGACCGGCTCGGTGTTCAGGGAGACCGGTCTCGGATGCCGGCCACGACGCTCGCGCAGGCACCGCGGCGCCACGACTTCGCCATGGCGCCCAATCCCCCGATGTACGCGGGGCTGAGACTGTCCGCGGCCGCCGAGCAGCTCGGGTATCACCCGTACCCGTATCCGATGGCCGTCAACTCGCGGTCCCTGCACGGGCGCCCGGCCTGCAGCTCGTGCGGGTTCTGCACAGGCTTCGGGTGTCCCGTCAACGCGCGCGGTGGGGCCGCGGTCTCCTTCCTGCACGACGCGATCCGCGCCGGCGCGGAGCTGCGTCCGCGCTGCTTCGTGCACCGGGTCGACCTCGCCCCTGGCGGCCGGCGCGCGACCGGGGTGTCCTACATCGACGAGTCTGGCGCCCACCGCAGCGTGCGCGCGGACGTCGTGATCCTGGCCGCGTCCGCGATCGAGACCGCCCGGCTCCTGATGCTCAGCGCCGGTCCCCACCATCAGGAGGGGCTCGGCAACGGCTCGGGAATGGTCGGGCGCAACCTGATGTTCCACTACTTCAGCGTTGGCGCGGGTGTGTTCAGCGAGCGCGCGCACTCCTGGCGCGGCCCGGCGACCACGTTCACGCTGGACGACTTCGTCGGCCCGGTCAGCGGCGCGCCTGCCCGTTCCGCGGGCCTTCCCTACCTGAAGGGCGGCTGCTGCGAGGTCGGCGGTGGAACGCTGCTGCTGGAGGAGGCGAGCCTGTACGCGGGTGCCGGTCTGCGCGGCGCGGCGCTCACCGGCGCGCTGCGCGGGCTGGCGCTGCGCGACCACATCACCGGCATCCAGCTCAACGCCGAGGACATGCCCCAGAGCTCCAATCGAGTCGACCTGGACCCGCGCATCAGGGACTTCCGCGGCTTCCCGGTGCCGCGGATAACCCATACCCCCCATCGGTTCGAGCTCGCGGCGGCGAGCCACTTCGCCCCGCTGCTGCAGGAGATCTGCGCCGTCGCCGCTCCGACGTCCGAGACCCAGCTGATCGGCGCCCAGATGGCCGGCAGCACCGGGGGGCACGCCGGGCCTTACGCCACGGCGCACATCATGGGCACGGCACGGATGGGCGACGATGCGCGCACTTCGGTCAGCGACCGCTTCGGCCGCCTGCATGAGGTTCCCAACGTGGTGCTGGCGGACGCGTCGGTCTTCGTCTCCTCCGGCGGTTTCAACCCGACCCTCACGATCATGGCGCTGGCTCTGCGCGCGGCGCGGGAGATCGGGCGCTAGCGTCGCGACTCCAATCGCGCCGCGCTGGTCAAAGAGCGCGCCGCGCGCGGCGCGGGAGGTCGGGCGCCAGCGTCGCGACGCCGCCGGACGGCGGTGCGACGCCCCCGATCCCGCCGCGTCGAAGGTCGTCCCCGGGGTCGGTCGGGCCGTCCCCCTCCGCGGCGGATCCTCGGGCAGGGCGAAGGCTCGCTCAGGCGGGATCGACCAGGTGGCGCCCGAGGTGCTCGCGCGCGGCCGCGAGCTCGCACTCGCCCAGTGAACCGGGGACCAGTCGGTAGCTCGGCTCGTACTCGGCCAGAA
>JAJZWB010000009.1 GCA_021846845.1 Actinomycetes bacterium
ACGCCCAGCACATCGCGGCCCTGGCCCCGGCGCTGCTGCTGTTCGTGCCGCTGCACGGCGGCGAGAGCCACACCCCGCAGGAGGGCGCGTCGATGGACGAGATCCTCCAGGCGGCCACGGTCATGAGCTCCGTGCTGTCCGCCTGCGCCCTTGACAGCCGCCGCGGGGTGTGAAAAAAACCCTGACAATGGGGAGAGGAGCTGCCGCCGGCCACGCTGAGCGGCGCATTGTCAACCTGCACGTACGGGGGCGGCCATGTAGGTCGCCCGTGAGCCCGCCCGACGGCCGGTCCCGGCCCGGGCGGGGAGAGACCGCAGCGGTGGCCGCGCACGCCACCGCCCTAGAGAGGTGACTGCCATGGACGCCGACCGCCGCATGCTCGATGCGCTCCGACACGAGCGCTCCGAGCTTGAGAACCACTACATCGACGAGCTCGCATCGGGCAGGATCGATCGCCGCCAGTTCATCCGTCGCGGAGCGGTGATCGGGATGTCGACGGGGCTGATGAGCGCGATTCTCGCCGCCTGCGGGAACGCCAACAGCTCTTCCAGCTCCTCGTCGGCGGCCGCGAGCTCCAGCGGCGCCGCCGTCAAGGGCGGCTCGCTGAAGCTCGCCATGCAGGCGCCCGCGGGCCAGGTCAACCCGCTCACGGTGTCCGACGCCGGAGGGCTCTGCCTGCTCGCGCAGACCGGAGAGTTCCTGGCGTTCGACAACAACCTGGCGCTGGCGCTTCAGCCGATGCTCGCCACCAGCTGGACGCCCTCCAAGAACGGCTCGGTGTGGACCTTCAAGCTGCGCCCCGGGGTCAAGTTCCACAACGGCTCGCCCCTGACCGCCGACGACGTCGTCTACACGATGCAGGCGCTCGCCGACCCCAAGAACGCCTCCAACGCGCTCTCGACGTTCACCAGCGTGCTCACGCCGGAGGGGGTCGTGAAGGTCGACGACACGACGGTCGCCTTCCACCTGGAGGCACCGAACGGGAACTTCCCCTACCTCGTCTCGTCCGACAACTACAACGCGATCATCGTCCCCAAGGGGACCGACTTCGCCAAGTGGCAGCAGACGTTCATCGGCACCGGCCCGTTCAAGCTGTCCAGCTTCTCCCAGAACGTCAGCGCGAGCTTCGTCGCCAATCCCGACTACTGGGGAGGCCCCCCGAAGCTCGCCTCCACGAGCTTCCAGTTCTACACCTCGCAGCAGCCGCAGATCCTGGCGCTGGAGGGCGGGCAGGTCGACGTCATCGTGCAGTTCGTCGTCCAGGGCGCGCAATCGCTGCTCAACAGCTCCTCCTACAACATCATCAAGCTCAAGTCGGCCAACCATCGTGAGCTGTCGATGCGCAACGACATGGCGCCGTTCAACGACGCCCGCGTCAGGCAGGCGATCGCGCTGTGCCTGAACCGTCCCGGGATGGTGCAGGCGCTGCTCGACGGCTACGGCGAGGTCGGCAACGACAACCCGTTCGCGCCCAAGTTCCCGTCCACCGACACCAGCGTCCCGCAGCGCACCCAGGACATCCCGAAGGCCAAGCAGCTGCTGGCGGCGGCGGGACACCCGAACGGGTTCCAGACCACGCTGACCACCGAGCAGTTCGAGGAGATCCCCGCCCTGGCCCAGGTGATCGCGGAGGCCGCGACCAAGATCGGGGTGGACATCAAGCTCAAGGTCGAGAGCCAGTCGGCCTACTACGGCAAGGCCACCTACGGGAACTCCGACTGGCTGGACGCGATCATGAGCCTCGTCGACTACGGAGACCGCGGTGTCCCGAACGTCTTCCTGGAGGCGCCGCTGACCTCCAACGGGCCCTGGAACGCAGCGCACTTCAAGAACCCCACGTACGACAACCTCGTCAAGCAGTACGTCGCCGCGATCGACCTGCAGACGCAGAGGCAGATCGCCGGCAGGATCGAGACGCTGCTGCTGCAGGAGACGCCGATCGTGATCCCATACTTCATCGACGGCCTGACCGCGACGGCGTCCACCGTTCACGGGGTGAACCCGACGTCGATCGCGGCGATCTACCTCAAGGACGCATACAAGACGGCCTGATGGCCGGCTTCGTCCTCAAGCGCCTGGGCCTCGGGCTGATCACGCTCTGGCTGCTCAGCCTGCTGGTCTTCTTCGCCGGGCAGGTCCTGCCCGGCGACCCGGCGAGAGCGATCCTCGGGCCCCTGGCCGCGCCCAGCGCGGTGGCGGCGCTCGCGCGCCAGCTCGGCACCAACCAGCCGGTGATCGACCAGTACGGCACCTGGGTCGGTCACCTGCTGACGGGCAATCTCGGCACGTCGTACCAGTACCAGGCGCCGATCGCGCCGCTCCTGGGCAAGGCGCTGGGCAATTCGCTGGAGCTGGCGCTGGTCGCCTTCGTGATGGTCGTTCCGATCGGCATCCTCGGCGGCGTGATCGCGGCGCTGAACGTCGGCAGGCGGGTGGATCGCGTGATCAGCGTGTTCGGGCTGTCGGCGACCGTGATCCCTGAGGTCGTCTCAGGGATCGTTCTGATCCTTGTCTTCGGGCTGTGGCTGAACGTGCTGCCGATCCAGGCGGCGTGGCCGCCCGGGGCGGGCCTGGGCACCCAGATCTACCATCTGATCATGCCGGCGATCCCGCTGGCGCTGATCCTGTTCGGCTACATCCAGCAGATGGCCCGCGCGGGGACCGTCGAGGCGCTGGCGTCGGACTACGCGCGCACCGCGACGCTCAAGGGCCTGCCCCGGGGGGTCATGATCCGCCGCCACATCCTGCGCAACTCGCTGCTGCCGACGATCACCGTGATCGCCACCCAGACCGGGTACCTGATCGGCGGGCTGGTGCTGGTCGAGACGCTGTTCCACTACCAGGGCATCGGCACGCTGATCTACAACGCGGCCACCAGCAAGGACTTCCCGATGCTCGAGGCGGGCGTGCTCGTGATCGGGGCCGCCTACATGGTCGCCACGCTTGCCGCCGACATGCTCTACACGCTGCTCAACCCGAGGCTCAGGCTCCGAGGGGTCGAGTGAGCATCGAGGCGCTGCCGGTAGAGTCGCGCGCCGCGCTCAGCGCCGGTGCCGGGGACCTGCGCCGGCAGTTCCTGCGTGACCTGGTGCATCAGAAGGCGTTCATGATCGGCGCCACGGTGCTCGGCTTCTGGGTGCTGGCGGCGATCTTCGGCACGCTCGTCGTCCAGGACCCGCTGGCGCAGAACCTGTCGGCGATCAACCAGGCGCCGTCCGCGTCGCACCTGTTCGGGACCGACCAGCTCGGCCGCGACGTGCTCGCGCGCGTGATCGTGGGCTCCCGCTCGATCCTCGTCACCGCGCCGCTGGCGACCCTGATCGGAACCGTGCTCGGAACCGTCGTGGGACTGTCGATGGGCTACTTCCGGGGGATCGTCGACGACATCCTCGGGCGGTTCGTGGAGGCGTTCCTGGCGCTGCCGCTGGTGGTCACGGGGATCATCGGGATCGTCGCGCTCGGCGCCTCGGACACGACCCTGATCATCGTGATCGGGATCGTGTTCACGCCGCTGATCGCGCGCACGGTCCGCGCCGCGGTGCTGGTCGAGCGAGACCTGGACTACGTCGCCGCGGCGCGGTTGCGCGGCGAGCGCTCGCTCTACATCATGTTCGTGGAGATCCTGCCAAATGTGCTGGCGCCGATCACAGTCGAGTTCACGGTCCGACTGGGCTACGCGGTGTTCACGATCGTGACGCTCTCGTTCCTCGGCTTCGGCCTGCAGCCGCCGACCCCCAACTGGGGCTACGACATCTCAGCCAACGTGGGCGCGGTGACCGCGGGCTACTGGTGGGAGGTGCTGTTCGCCGCGGTCGCGGTGGCGACGCTCGTGATCGGGGTCAACATGCTCGCCAGCTCGATCGAATCGGCCCTGGACGCCTCATGAGCACGACCGCCTCCCCACCCGCGCCCGGCGAGACGCAGGCGACCGCGGCGGACGCGCTGACGCTGTCGGGGGTCGACATCTCCTACAGGGTGCGGCGCGCCGACCAGCGGATCGTGCGCGACGTCAGCTTCCGGGTCGCCCGCGGCGAGTCGTTCGGGCTGGTGGGCGAGTCGGGCTGCGGCAAGTCGACGATCGCGCTCGCGGTCGTTCGCTACCTGGCCCGCAACGGCCGGGTGAGCGCCGGCCGGATCGAGATCGACGGCCGCGACGTCCTGTCGCTGGACAGGGCCGACCTGCGCCGCCTGCGCGCGCGGACCGTGTCGATGGTCTACCAGGAGCCCGGGCGCGCGCTGAACCCGTCGATCCTCGTCGGGCGCCAGGTGGCGGAGGTCTACGAGATCGCCGGCGCCCCGCGCAGCGAGGCGCTCGATCGGGCCCGGGAGATCCTCGCCAGGGTCAGGATCTCGGACCCGGACGGCGTGATGCGGCGCTACCCCCACCAGCTGTCGGGAGGGATGCTTCAGCGGGTGGTGATCGCGATGGCCCTGGCGGCCGAGCCGTCGCTGCTGATCCTCGATGAGCCCACCACCGCGTTGGACGCGACCGTCGAGGCGGACGTGCTCGACCTCATCCTCGGGCTGCGCGCCGAGTTCGGCACCTCGCTGCTGTTCATCAGCCACAACCTCGCCGTGATCGCGAAGATGTGCGACCGGGTGGGCGTGCTGTACGCGGGCGAGCTGGTCGAGGAGGGACCGGCGTCGGCCGTCTTCGGCGATCCCCGCCACCCCTACACGGTCGGGCTGCTGCGCTCTATCCCGCGCCGCGACGGCGGTGCCCGAGCGCCGCTCCAGACGATCCCCGGGTCCCTCCCCACCCCTGGCTCGGTGGCCGCCGGCTGCGTGTTCGCCGCCCGCTGCGGGCTCGCGCAGGAGCGCTGCCGCGCGGAGACCCCCGCGGTCCACCGGATCGAGGACGGCTGCGGCGAGCGGGGGTCGCGCTGCCACTTCAGCGAGCAGGCGCAGTCGCTTCCCATCCACTCGATCGTGGCGCCCGACTCGGCGCGGATCGCGGACCGCGCCGAGCCGCTGATCCGCGCGCGGAGTGTCTCCAAGACCTTCCAGGCCTCCGGTCAGCGGGTCCGCGGGCTGCACCAGGTTGACCTTGAGATCGCGGCCGGCGAGACCGTCGGGCTCGTGGGCGAATCGGGATCGGGCAAGACGACGCTCGCGCGCGTGCTGATGGGACTCACCGCGCCGGACCCGGGCGCCGAGGTGACGCTCGACGGCCGACCGCTCGCGCCGCTGGCCGGCGCGCGCACGGCCGCGGACCAGAAGGCGCTGCAGATCGTGTTCCAGAACCCGGACTCGGCGCTCAACCGACGCCACTCGGTGAGGCGACTGATCTCACGTTCGCTCGCCAAGCTCGGTGGTTATCGAGGCGAGGCGCTGCAGGCGCGCCTGCAGGCCCTGGCCGAGTCGGTCCGGCTTCCGGAGCGCTACCTCCCGATGCGTCCCTCACAGCTGTCGGGGGGCCTCAAGCAGCGGGTCGCGATCGCACGTGCCTTCGCCGGCGACCCGCAGATCGTCGTCTGCGACGAGCCCACCTCGGCGCTCGACGTCTCCGTCCAGGCCGCGATCCTCAACCTGCTCACCGACCTCCAGCACCGCGAGCGCGTCGCCTACCTGTTCATCAGCCACGACCTCGGCGTGGTGCGCTACCTGGCAGACCGGATCGTGGTCCTCTACCTGGGCCGGGTGATGGAGATCGGACCGGCGCAGAGCGTGCTCGACGGCCCGCACCACCCCTACACGGAGGCGCTGCTGTCGGCGGTGCCGACGCTGGACGACTCCGATCGGGAGCGGATCCGGCTCGAGGGCGAGATCCCGAGCGCCGCCGACCCCCCTGCCGGCTGCCCCTTCCACACCCGCTGCCCGCGCCGGATCGGCGAGATCTGCGACACGACCGAGCCCGAGATGCGGGTGCAGGCGCCGGGGCACGAGATCCGATGCCACATCCCGGTCGACGACCTGCGACGGCTGCAGTCGGCCGGTGGCGGCGCACCGTCGGCGAGCGCCGGTCGGTAGGCGCACGCGCGTCCGCGCTCGCCGCGGGAGGCCGCCAGCACCCAGGCCGCGATCGCGCACGAGGGCAGGATCACGGCGAGGAACCCGGCGCGCAGCCCGGAGCTCTGCGCCAGCGCGCCGGCGACGACGGGCATCACCACGGTCGCGGCCGCCCAGGCGCCGTTGAGCATTCCGAACACGACGCCGTCGCCCTTCGCCGACCCGCGACGCTGGCCGGCCGCCAGCCCGTAGGCGATCGTGCTGATCGCTCCCCGGGGGGCGGTCGTCAGCATCAGCGCGACGACCAGCACAGCGGCGCCTCCTGAGGCCAGCGCCGGCAGCAGCCCGATCGCCGTGAGCACCGCGCCCACCGCGTTGAGTCGCAGCGTCAGCGCGCGGCCCCTGAGCCGCACGACCGCCGCGCTGGCCGCGATGTAGCAGACCGCGCCGGCCGTGAACGCAAGCCCGATGCCGCCGGTCGACATCCCGGACCGGTGCAGTCCCGCGCCGACCAGCAGCTGGCTGGCGCTCGAGACCGCGCCCGAGATGACCAGCGCACCGGTGGCGGCGCCCACCCGGGGCCCGCGCATCAGACTCCACATCTCCCGCGGCGAGAGACGCGGCTCGGGCGCCGCAACCGCGGCCGAGACCTGCGACAACGGAGCCGCGGCCGAGACCTGCGACAACGGAGCCGCGGCCGAGACCTCGGGCGCCGCCACCGCTGCCAGGACCGGGACGGGAACGCCGTCCTCGGCCGGGGCGCACGCCACCAGCGCGACCGTCACGACCGCCCCCGCCGCGGCCAGGATGACGAACGGCGCCCCGAGCCCTGCCTGCTGCGCAAGCGCACCCGAAAGCGCCGGCCCGAGCATCACCCCGGCCGAGGAGTAGGTCACCGGCGCGCCGAGGCTGGCGCCGCGGGCATCGCCGTCCAGCTCGGCCAGCCACGCGAGGCCGGTCGTCCAGACCACCCCGAACGCCACCCCGAACACGATCCGCCCCGCGAGCATGAGCGCCAGCGACGGCACCGCCTGCGCGAGCGACGAGATCCCGATCAGCGCGGCCGCGGCGAGCGTCACGCGCCGGGCGCCCAGCCTGTCACCCGCCATCCCCGCCGGTATCGAGACGACCAGGGTCGCGAGCCCGGGCAGCGCCAGGAGCAGCGCGGCCTGCGCGGCGGACAGGCGGTACTGCTCGGAGATCCTTGGCAGCAGCGGCACGATCGCCGCCTGCGCGACCCCGGCCAGCACGAACAGCGCGTAGACGAGCCCGCGCGCCGCCCGGACCCCAAGCGCCGGCGCAGCGGACCGCCTCGGTACCAGGGAGTAGATCGTTCGCATCCTGACAGCTGATAGTACGATTCAGAAGATCGGTTACAGATGATGATTTCCCACAACAATGAACTCTCTGATCGATCAAAACGGGGTTGATCTGCGCGCCCTGCGCGCGCTTGTGGCCGTCGCCGATCAGGGCTCGTTCCGCTCGGCCGCGCGATCGCTCGGCTACACGCAGTCGGCGATCTCGCACCGCATATCCGCGCTGGAGCGCGCGCTGGGCACGGAGCTCTTCACGCGCCCCGGCGGCCGGGGCGCGATCTCCCTGACCCCGGCGGGCGAGGTCGCCTACCGGCGCTCCCGGCGCGTGCTCGCGGAGGTGCAGACCCTCGGCGCAGACATCGCCGAGGTCAGCCATGGCGAGCGCAGGCCGCTGCGGGTCGGGGTCTTCCAGACCGCGACCACCGGGCTGCTGCCGGGCGCGCTGAGGGTTCTGCGAGAGCAGCGCCCCGACGTGCAGGTCGTGCTCGCCGAGGTCCAGGGCAACGCCCAGACGTTCGACCGGCTGGCGGCGGGCGACCTGGAGCTGGCGTTCGTCGTCAACCCGCAGCCGGACGAGCGGATCGTCTCGATCCCGCTGCTCGACGATCCGTTCGTGATCCTGACGAGGCGTGACTCGGAGATCGCCGCCGTTTCCAACCCGACCTTCGACCTGCTCGACGGCGCCGACATCGTCGCCTGGAACCTCCGCTGGCGCACTCAGCAGGAGCTTGAGGCCGCGTGGCGGCGGCGAGCCATCAACCCGCACGTCGTCTACCGGACCGACGACAACCTCGCCCTTCAGCGGCTGGTCGCGGCCGGCCACGGCCACGCCTGCCTGGACCGGCTGGGCGCGATCGACGCGATCGAGCCGTCGCTCACCTGGCTGGAGCCCGACGAGATCCTGATCCCGCGGCGGATCGCCCTCTCCCACGCGCGCCGGCTCGACCCGGGCGGGCCGGCGCTGATCCTGATGGATGCGATCCGCTCGCAGTTCGGCGCCTGACGGGGTCGGCCTTGACAGCCGGGCCCGCTTGTGAGAGAACGCCGCAGGTGCAAGCCGATGCCATGACGATCCGGGCCTGCGTGCTGCGAGAGCCCGGGCGCCCGCCGGCCGTCGAGACCGTGACCCTCGCGCCACCGGGACCGGGCGAGGTGCGCGTCCGCGTCGCGGCCGCCGGCGTCTGCCACTCTGACGTGCACCTCGCCGACGGGCTGCTCGGCGATGGCCGCTGGCCGATGGTGCTCGGCCACGAGGGCGCGGGGGTGGTCGAGGCGGTCGGCGACGGCGTCGCCGGGCTCGCTCCCGGGGATCGGATCGTGTTCTGCATGGTCGCCTCGTGCGGGGAGTGCGAGCCCTGTCGCGCCGGCAGGCCGACGCTGTGCGAGCCCGCCGGCGCCGCCTCGTTCGCCGGGAGCCTGCCGGGCGGCGGCTCGCGACTCAGGGACCGTGACGGCGCGCCGCTGCAGCACGCGCTGACCGTCGCCTGCTTCGCTCAGCACGCCGTCGTCGCCGCCGCGGGCGCGATCCCGATCCCCGACGACGTGCCGCTCTGGCAGGCCGCGCTGCTCGGCTGCGGAGCGGTGACCGGCTTCGGCGCGGTCGCCAACGCGGCACGGCTGCGCGCCGGCGACCGCGTCGCGGTGATCGGCTGCGGCGGCGTCGGCCTGCAGGTGATCGCCGCCGCGAGACTGGCAGGAGCGGCCACGATCGTCGCCGTCGACCGCGGCGCGGGCAAGCTCGAGCGCGCGCTGCGGCGCGGAGCGACGCATGCCGTCGACGCGGGTACCGAGGATGCGGCCTCCAGGATCGCCGCGCTCACCGACGGCGGCGCCGACCGCTGCTTCGAGGTGGTCGGCAGGGCCGAGACGATCCGAGCCGCCTGGGACGCGCTGCGCCCGGGCGGGACCGCGGTCGTCGTCGGACTGGCGCCGCGGGGCGTCGAGGTGTCGCTGCCGGCGATAGAGCTGCTGTCGGAGAAGGCTCTGATCGGCAGCTACTACGGAAGCGGCGACCCGCGCCGGACGCTGAGCGAGCTCGTCGGCCTCGTCCGCGACGGGCGCCTGGCGCTCGACGAGGTCGTCTCTGACCTGATCGACCTGGACGGGGTCCCCGCGGCGCTGGACCGGCTGCGTCGCGGCGAGGGCGCCAGGTCGGTGGCTGTGATCGACCCTGACCTGGCCGGCGCGCGCCCCGGCGACGACGCCGGCGAGATCGCGGCGCGCGCCGCGGGCTCCGCGACACCGGGAGCGGCACGGTGAGCCCGTCGCCCGGGACCGGCTTCGACTGCCTGATCGGCGAGGGCTGGAGCGGCACGGACCCCAACGGCGCCCACGTCAACGTGGTGCTCGCCGAGCGCGGGACCCCGACCGCCGCCGCCCTGCTGACCACGTTCACCTCCCCCGCCCCCGGCCACGCGCCGATCCTCGTCGTCGTCGGCGAGACCAAGGACCGCTACGAGCCGGTGTGGCCGCCGACGATCATGATCAACAAGGAGACCGCACTGGAGCCGCTGCACCAGAAGATCACCTGGGGGGCCGGCCAGCTCGGGATCGCCCAGGGGGTCCTTGACGCGGTCGCCGAGGGCCTGATCTTCGCCAGCGGCTCGCTGCTCGTGTTCGTCGCGATCTACATCGACCCGACCGCGCACGACGAGACCGCGGTGCGCGTCGCGAGCCGCGAGGCCACGCTGAAGGGGATCCGCACGGCGCGCCAGGGGCCCGGCCCGGACGCCGTCAGGGAGCTGGTGGATCGCCGCGACAGCCTCCGCAGCCCGTTCTACGACGGCTCGTGAAGATCTCCTCGATCTCCCTGCAGCGACTCGCGCTGCCGCTCTCGCCGCCGTTTCACGCCGCCTGGGATCCGGTGCCCAGGACCAGGTTCGAGGCGACTATCGTGCGCGTGCAGACCGATCAGGGCCTCACCGGCATCGCCAGCGGCGACAGCATGGACGGCTTCGAGGCGTTCGAGCACCTGTTCGTCGGGCGCGACGCGCTCGCGATCGCGTCGCACGCTCGCACGCTCGAGACGATCTCGTTCCACTCCGGTCGCTTCTGGCCGCTGGAGGCGGCTCTGTGGGACCTGGCCGGCAGGGCTCTCGGGGTCCCGGTCGCGACGCTGCTCGGCGGCGCGGTCGACCGCGTGCCAGCCTACGCGTCGCTGGGCGAGCTGCGCGCGCCGGCGGCGCGCGCGCAGGACGCGCGGTCGCTGCTGGAGGCCGGTTTCAGGGCGATCAAGGTGAGGATCGCCCGGGACGCGATCGCCGAGGGCGTGGACGTCGTGGCCGCGATCCGCGAGGAGGTCGGGGATCGCATGCAGATCATCGTGGACCTCAACCAGTGGTGGCGGATGCCGGGCGACATCGCCCCGGCGCTCGACCCGGCGGCCGCTCGCCGGGCCGTGGCGCGGCTGCGGGATCAGGGCGTGCTGTGGGTCGAGGAGCCGCTCGCCGGGGCCGACCTCGACGGCATGCGCGAGCTGCGCGCCGCCACCGGGGTGCGGGTCGGCGGCGGGGAGATGGCCCGGACCTTCGACGAGCTGCGGCGCGCGCTGGACGCCGGCGCGCTCGACGTGCTGCAGCCGGACGCGGTGCTCGCGCTCGGGGTGAGCGGCTCGCGCACGATCGCCGAGCTGGCCTTGCGCGCCAACCGGTGGTTCACCCCCCACACGTGGACCAACGGCATCGGCCTGCTCGCCAACCTTCACGTGTGCTGCGGCGTCGGCGGGGGCCCGTACCTGGAGTTCCCCTACGACCCGCCCGCCTGGACGCCGGAGCGCCGGGACTTCATGCTGGCGCAGCCGATCGAGATCGACGCCGACGGCTGCGTCGCGGTCGGCGACGAGCCGGGGCTGGGGATCTCGCTTGACGAGGACGCCGTGCGACGCTGGACGGTGAGGCCATGACCAGCGTCGCGTTCATCGGCCTGGGCCGGATGGGCGGCCACATGTGCGCCAACGTGGTCGCGGCGGGCTTCCAGGTGGCCGCCTACGACGTGGCGGCGGACACGATCGCCCGAGCTGCGCAGCGCGGCGCCCGGCCCGCCGAGAGCATGGCCGACTGCCTCGCCGGCGCCGAGGTGCTGGTCACGAGCCTGCCCGGTCCCCCTGAGGTCCTCGACGTGCTGTGCGGCGACGGCGGCGCGATCGCCTCCCTGCCGCCCGGGGCGCTGGTGATCGACACCAGCACCAGCTCGCTGCAGGTCAGCCGACTCGCCCAGGAGCAGGCGCGAGCCGCCGGAGTGCAGCTCATCGACGCGCCCGTCGCCGGGCAGACGATCGGCGCCCACGCCGGCACGCTCGCCGTCTATGTCGGCGGGGAGCCGGCCGCCTTCGAGCGCGCGCTGCCGATCCTGAACGCGATCGGCGATCCGAGGCGGATCCGCCACGTCGGGCCCGCCGGCTGCGGCCTGGCGGTCAAGCTGCTGCTGAACCTGCTGTGGTTCGTGCAGTCGGTGGCGGTCGCCGAGGCGCTGACGGTCGGCGTGCGGGCCGGGGTCGCGCTGGAGGATCTGCACGCGGCGCTGGTGGACTCGCCGGCCGGCTCGGTGTTCCTGGAGCGCGACGTCGTCCCGCTGCTCACCGACGGCGACTACGACGAGGGCTTCGTGATGCGCCTGGTCACCAAGGACCTCGGTCTCGCGGTCGATCTGGCCCGCGACGTCGGGGTGCCCGTCGAGCTGTCCTCGCTGGTGGAGCAGATCCACCGTCGGGCGCGCGCGGCGTTCGGCGACGGCGCCGGAGAGCTGAGCGCGATGCGCCTCTACGAGGAGCTGGCGGGCCTGCAGCTGCGCTTCGCCCCTCCGGACCGGCCCTCAGCCGACCCGCCGCACCGGTCCTGAGCCGACCGCGCCGAGCAGTCGTCAGCCGGCTCGCTGGGGCAGGAGACGGACGCCCCCACCGCGGTCCGACCTCGATCACCGGCACGCACGGCCCGAGGGTGCGATGTGCTCACCCCGGAAGCCGGTGTCGGACGCCGGGGAATCGCCCGAAGTCACGGTCATATGAGACGACGTCCGCGCCATGCTCGATGGCCAGCGCGGCGAGGTGGGCGTCGGTCGTGAGGTTCCCGGCGGTGCCGGCGCCGCGGAGCAGCCCGCGCAGGAGGCTCCCGTGCCGCGGGGACGGCTCGGCGACCACGGCCGCCGGCGCGGCGAGCCAGGCCTCCAGCTGGTCAGCGGCGTCGTCGACGCTGAGCGGGTTCGGGAAGATCGACGGACTCGTGCCCAGACGTACGAAGGCGAGCAGAGCCACCCATGCCAGCCCGACGGCCTCCGCCCCGGCAAGTGCGGTGTCCAGCCACGTGCGCGCCTGCTCGTGGTGGCCGCTCGCGCTGTCGACCGCGTACAGCAGGACATTGGCATCGACGATCACCACCGGCTAGCGACCCTCCGTCAGCCGGCGTGCCAGCGCCTCGTCCTCCAGCTCGCCGGCGATGCGCAGGGCCTTGGTCAGATCGATCCGGGCAGGCCCCAGCGTCCGCGACGCGGTGTATTCGCGTCGCGTCCTGCCACGTCCGATCCCGGCGCGGATCGCCTCGTTGACGGCTTCCTTGAACGACAGCCCGCGCTCGCGCATCACGCGCTCGATCAGCGCCTGGGTATCGGCCTCCAGCGTGATCGTCGTCCTCATCTTTGCATCATAGCATCAGGCATCCTGCTGACATGATGCCCGCGCCCGTCACGCCACCGCACCGGGCGCGCGCGGCTAACCGGCGGCGATAGCCCCGCGAACCCGTTCCCACAGCGCACCCGAGACGAGCGCCCCCGCGGCCAGCGCCTCGACCTCCGGCCCGAGCGGCCGGTCCTCTCCGAGCGGCGCGATCCACTCGCGCACGCACGCGTACGCGGCCAGCGCGCCGGCACCCAGGCGCCCGGGCCGTGCCAGCGTCACGGCCTGAGCGCCCGCCACCAGCTCGATCGCGACAAGCGGCCAGAGCCGCTCCAGCTGCTCCCGGACGCGCAGCGCCGCCTGGGCGGCCGAGGTCGAGTCGTCCTCGACGCCGTCCGCGTCGACCGTGGTCATCGTCGCGAACGGCGCCGCCAGATGGCGCGTCTCGACCATCAGCGCCTGCGCGGTCTTGTTCAGCGGGCCGAGCCCCGAGCCGGTCGTCCCGAGCCCGCTCAGCGAGGACGGCAGGCCGCTCAGGCGCTCGGTCTTGAGGCGAGCCTGCCGCTCGGCGATCGCCGCGGCGGCCTGAGCCAGCGCGATCGCGGTCGCATCCAGCGCCAGAGCCAGCACCGGAGTGTGGAAGTTCCCGTTTGAGAGGATCTCCCCGTCTCCGGCGAGGACCAGCGGGTTGTCGGCGGCCGCGCCGAGCTCCGGCGTGACCGCCGCGGCGAGCAGGTCGAGCGCCACGCGCACCGAGCCGTGGATCTGGCTGGCGCAGCGGAAGCTGAGCGGGTCCTGGAGCCGCCGTCCGGCGCCCGCATCCGCCAGCGCTCCACCGGCGAGCAGGTCGCGCAGGCCTGCGGCCGCCCACTCCTGTCCGGGAGCCGGGCGGGCGGCGACCACGCGCGGGTCCAGCGGCGTCGGGCTGGCGCGGAACCCCTCCATGGAGAGCGCCGCGGCCACCTGGGCGCAGCGAAGCCAGGCCTCGGCGTCGGCCAGCGCCAGCGCGGCCGTGCCCGCGCTGACCGCCGAAGAGGAGCAGATGGCCAGCCCGTCCTTCGGGCCCAGGGCGATCGGCGCAAGCCCCGCGAGCCCCAGCGCCCGGGCAGACGGATGCAGCTCCCCGTCGAGCTCCGCCTCGCCCTCGCCGATCAGCGTCAGCCCGACGTGCGCCAGCAGGCACAGGTCGGAGGCGCCGATCGAGCCGCTGCGCGGGATCCGCGGGTGCACGCGGGCGTTGAGCAGCGACACGAGACCGTCCGCCACGCCGACGCCGGCTCCCGAGCCGCCGGCGCACAGGCAGTTGGCGCGCACCGCGATCGCGGCCCTGACGAGCTCCGTCTCCAGCGGCCGCCCGACGGCCGTCGCGCGGCCGCGCACGGTGCGCAGCGAGAACGCCGCCGCCTCGTCGCCGGCGACCCGCTCCACCACCTTTGGCCCGAGCCCGGTCGTGAGCCCGTACACCGGCCTCGAATCCTCGATGGCGTCTGCGACCAGCTCGGCGGCGGCGGCGATCCGCTCGCGCGCGGACGGCTGGATCGAGACCGAGGCGCCGCCGCGCGCAACGGCGGCAACCTCGTCGAGGCTCAGCGGCGCCCCTGTCAGCAGCACGCTCCCTGACATCGCGCCTCGACGATACGCCTCACGGCGCAACGCTACGATCTGGCGAGCACATGAGGGGACGATGGCGTTCGTTGTGATCGCGCGCTGGGTCGCGCGACCAGGTGAGGAGCAGGCCGTGCGAGCGGCGGTCGAGGCGCTCGTCGAGCCATCGCGCGCCGAGCCGGGCAACCTCGCCTATGAGCCGCACAGCGATCCGTCCGACCCGCGCGTGTTCCTGCTCTACGAGCGCTACGTCGACGAGGCCGCCTACCGCGCGCACGGAGAGTCCGAGCACTTCCGCCACGCGGCCGAGCACGCGCTCCCGCTCCTCGAGGCGCGGGAGCGGTCGTTCTACGAGACCTGGTGAGAGCGGAGCCGGCGGAGTGCCCGCTGGCGCTCCCCGCGGCGCGCCGGCGGTCGCTGCGGCAGACCCGGTGAGACGGCAGCCGCGCCTGGGCCGCCTTGCTCGGCGCCCGATGCGCTAGCCCACGCCGCGCCGGACCACGCCGGCGGACGCGCACGTCGCGAGCGCCAGGCCGAGATCGCGCTCGGCGACGCCAGCCAGGTCCGGATGGTCCAGGTCCAGCTCGATCGTCGCCGCCTCACCGTCAAGCCCGAGGCTGGCGGCGCCGTTGGCGACCATCTGCCCCCAGAGGTCCCCGCCGGCGGCGGCGAGCAGCGCGAACCGCGTCTGCCCCTCGCGGCGTGCCAGCGTCTCCATCTCGCGCAGCTCCTCGAACGGGTCGATCCTGACCTGCTCGTCGGTGCCGATCGCCAGCCGCACGCCGGCGTCGCGGTAGCGCAGGCCCGGAAGGTGCCCGTCCCCGAGGTTGCCCTCGGTGGTCGGGCAGGTGACGACGATCGAGTTCGAGGCGGCGAGCAGCTCAACGTCCCGGTCCGAGACGTGGATCGCGTGGATCACGCCTGTCCGCGGTCCGAGGAAGCCCGTGCGGTCGAGCAGCTCGATCGGCGAGCAGCCATGCTCGGCCTCGCACTCGGCCAGCTCGCGCCGCTGCTCCGAGGCATGGACGTGGCGCACCAGTCCGTGCGCTTCGGCGTGCGCCGCGATCGCCTCCAGCCATTCCGACGGGACCGCGCGCACGCTGTGGGCTGCGAGGCCGACCGACACGCCGTCGATCCCGGCGGCCCACTCACGCAGGGCATCGACGCGCTCCAGGTAGGCCTGCACCGATGGATCGCAGAAGCGGACCTGGCCGGGATCGGGCGCCCGGCCCGGCCCGCCGCGGTGATAGGCCGCCGGCAGCAGCGTGATCCGAAGGCCGCATCCGACCGCGGCCAGCGCGAGCGCCTTGGCCATCGCGTTGGGATCGTCGTAGGGGGTTCCGTCGGGGCGGTGGTGGACGTAGTGGAACTCGCCGACGGATCCGTAGCCGGCGGCGGCCATCTGGCGGTAGACGCGCCGGCCGACCTCCGCCATCGACTCGGGGTCGTGCGAGCCGGCGAGCCGGTACATCTCGGTACGCCAGCTCCAGAAATCGTCCGCTGCGCCAGCCGCGCCGACTCGCTCGCCGATTCCGCGAAGATCCAGCTGGAAGGCGTGCGAATGCGCGTTGGCCATCGCCGCCACGCTTGCCGTCCGGGGCCGCTCGCCGCTCATCGCCGCTCCATTCTGTGCTCGAAGTCAGGGCGTACGTACACCGGCCGGCCGCCCACGAACGCCGCGCCCACCGGGCTGCGGCCCAACCGGTAAGCGATCGCGTCGATCGGACCGTCGAGCAACAGGAGGTCGGCGCGCTTGCCGACCTCGATCGAGCCGCGGTCGTGCTCGAGGCCGAGCACCCATGCTCCGTTGATGGTGGCCGCCCCCACCGCCTCGCGCGCCGACAGCCCGTAGAGGCGCGCTCCGAGGCCGATCGCGACCGGCATCGAGACGACCGGCGCGGTGCCAGGGTTGGCGTCCGTCGCCAGCACCACCAGCGCGCCCGCCTCGACGAGCGCACGCCCCGGCGCGCGGTGCTCGTCCCCGAGGAACTCCGCCACGGGCAGGAGCACGGCCGCGCATCGCGCCGCGGCGAGCGCCGGGATGTCGGATGCCGGGAGCATCGAGAGGTGATCGACCGACCGGGCGCCGGCGGCGAGCGCGACGGGCACCGAGCCGTGGCTTGAGAACTGCTCCACGTGGCAGCGGAGCGCCAGCCCGGCCGCCCGGGCCAGCTCGCCCATCAGCTCCAGGTGCTCGTTGGAGAAGGCGATCGACTCGACGAAGATGTCCAGTGCGGTGACGCTGCCGGCGGCGATCACCTCAGGCATCATCTCCTGCACGACGCCCATCCACCCGTCGGCGGAGTGACCCTCCGGGACCGCGTGGGCGAGCAGCGCGGTCGAAACGGTGCTCTGCGGGACGCGCACCTCCAGCTCGCGGGCGAGCACCAGGGCGCGCATCTCCCCATCCCGGGAGAGCCCGTACCCGGACTTGCACTCGAAGGTCGTCGTGCCCGACGCCAGCATCTCCGCCGCGAGCGCGTCGGCCTGGGCCAGAACCTCCTCGTCGGCGTGCTCGCGCAGCGCCCGCGCCGAGGCGGCGATCCCGCCACCGGAGCGCGAGATCTCCTCGTAGGGCACGCCGCGCAGCTTCTGCTCGTACTCCGCCGCGCGCCAGCCGGCGAACGGCAGGTGCGTGTGGCAGTCGACGAACCCGGGGATCACCGCGCAGCCGCTGGCGTCCACCCGCAGCTCGGCGCCGCCGTCGGCGTCGAGCGCCGCGATCGCACCGTCACGAAGCGCCAGGTCGCAGGGGTCGAGCCGCTGCGCCTCCAGCTCGTCGCCTCGCAGGTGCGGCATTCCGTCGGCGGGCGGGCGCAGGACCTGCGCGGCGCCCTCGATCGAGACGCCGATCACCTGCGGTCGGGCTCAGGGTCGAGCATCGGCATCCCCATCACCTGCGGTCGGGCTCAGGGTCGAGCATCGGCATCCCCATCACCTGCGGTCGGGCTCAGGGTCGAGCATCGGCATCCTCACACCCGTCTGGCGCGCGCAGTTCAGCGCCTGCTCGTAGCCGGCGTCGGCGTGGCGAACCACCCCCAGCCCGGGATCGGCCGTCAGGCAGCGCCGGACGCGCTCGGCGCCGGCCGGCGTTCCGTCGGCGACGACGACCTGGCCGGCGTGGATCGACTTCCCCATCCCGACGCCGCCGCCGTGGTGGATCGACACCCAGCTGGCGCCACATGCGGTCATCAGCATCGCGTTGAGCAGCGGCCAGTCGGCGACCGCGTCGGAGCCGTCGCGCATCGACTCGGTCTCCCGCTCGGGCGAGGCGACCGAGCCGCAGTCGAGATGGTCGCGGCCGATCACGATCGGCCCGCGCAGCTCGCCGGAGGCGACCATCTCGTTGAAGCGCTCGCCGGCCCGATCACGCTCGCCGTAGCCCAGCCAGCAGATCCGCGCCGGCAGGCCCTGGAACTGGACGTGCTCGGAGGCCAGCGAGATCCAGCGCGCGATGTGCTCCTGGTCCCCGAACAGGTCGAGGATCGCGCGGTCGGTGGCGTGGATGTCGGCCGGATCGCCCGACAGCGCCACCCAGCGGAACGGGCCCTTGCCCTCGCAGAACAGCGGCCGGATGTAGGCGGGCACGAACCCCGGATAGGAGAACGCCTCGGCGTCGCCGTGCTCGGCCGCCAGCCCGCGCAGCGAGTTCCCGTAGTCGAACGCCTCGGCGCCGGCCCGCTGCAGGGCGCGGATCGCGCCGACGTGCGCGACCGCGCTCGCCCCCACCCGTCGGAGGTAGTCGTCGGGGTCCGAGCTGCGCAGCGCCTGCGCCTGCTCCACCGTCACCCCGGAGGGCACGTAGCCGTTGAGGGGGTCGTGCGCGCTGGTCTGATCGGTGACCACGTCCACCTCCGCGCCACGGCGAACCAGCTCCGGCAGGATGTCCGCCGCGTTGCCCGCCAGCCCGATCGAGAGCGCCCTCCCCTCCGCACGGGCGAGGTCCAGCCTCGCGAGCGCGTCGTCCAGGTCGACGGCGCGCTCGTCGAGGTAGCCGGTCTGGATCCGGCGCTCGATCCGCTGCAGGTCGACCTCGATGCACAGGGCGGCGCCGCCCAGCATCGTGATCGCGAGAGGCTGGGCGCCGCCCATCCCGCCCAGACCGGCCGTCACCACCAGCCGTCCGGTGAGGGTCCCGCCGAAGCGCCTGCGCGCGGCCGCCGCGAACGTCTCGTAGGTGCCCTGAAGGATCCCCTGGCTGCCGATGTAGATCCAGGAGCCGGCGGTCATCTGCCCGTACATCATCAGCCCGGCCTCGTCCAGCTCACGGAACTTCTCCCACGTGGCCCATCGCGGCACGAGATTGGAGTTGGCGATCAGCACGCGCGGCGCGCGCTCGTGGGTCTCGAACACCGCGACGGGCTTGCCGGACTGGACCAGCAGCGTCTCCTCGTCGCCGAGCCGCTTCAGCTCGCGCTCGATCGTGTGATAGCTGGACCAGTTGCGCGCGGCCTTGCCGATCCCGCCGTAGACCACGAGATCCCCGGGCCGCTCGGCGACGTCCGGGTGCAGGTTGTTGCGCAGCATCCGCAGCGCGGCCTCCTGCTGCCAGCCTCGGCAGCTGATCGTGGCGCTCAAGTCCACCTCCACTGTTGCCCGGGGCGCTCGCCGTCCCGGAGTCGAAGGGCGGTCGCCGAGGCGAGCACCTCGGTCACGGCCGTCCCGCCTCGGACGCACGCCATCGGGGTAGCGCCGCGCTGCGACGACCCGAGGCGCACCGCGGCGCCGCACCCGCGGCGGGGATCTGGAAGCGACTCTCGCTTTCCCGCATCGCGGCGCCACCCTACCAGCCTGCGGAGAGGCGTTTCAACCGTCACGAGCATCGGGCGGGCGGCCACACGCCGGGCCACCATCGCTGCCCGCGCGTCCCTACGCGGCCGAGGCGTTGGTCGCAACGGGTTCGAGCAGCGCCGAGGCGGCGAGGTCGGCCCACTGCACCGCGCTCATATAGAGGCCGGCGGCGCCCGGCACGAGCCGTTCCGCGAGCTCCAGGTCGCCGTGCTCGAGCGCGATCACCGAGCTGAGCAGCCGACCCTTGGCGCCCTCGTGGCCGACCAGAGCGTCGCTGGTGTCCTCCGCGAACGGCACGCGCTTCACGACCTCCGACATCGGCATGTCGAGCAGCGCGTCGACCAGCGAGAAGAGCCCCAGGGTGAAGCGCTCGCTGCCGCCCGCGGAGGCGCCCCCATCGGCGAGCTCGCAGAACCTCGCCCTGACCAGCGCGGTGATCGTCAGCTCCGGCGGCTTGCGGTCCACGCCGGCGAAGACGCTCAGCGCGACCCAGTGGCGCAGCCTCTCCACCCCGAGCAGCGCCAGCGCCTGGCCGATCGAGCGCACCTCGTGGCGCAGGCCGAAGAAGGCCGAGTTGATGTATCGCAGGACGCGGTAGCCGAGCGCGAGATCGAGCGCGATCGTGCGCTCCAGCTCCCGCAGGCCGATGCCGGGCTCGTTGAGCGCTGCCAGGAGCGTCAGCAGCGACATCCGGCTGGCGTCGACCGACCGCGTGCCGACCAGCTCCGGCCGGCAGAAGAAGTAGCCCTGGAACAGCTCGCATCCGGACTGCAGGCAGCGAGCGAACTCCTCGTGCGTCTCGACCTTCTCGGCGAGCAGCTGCACGCCGAGCGGGCGCAGCCTGCGGCACGCGCGCTCGAGGCCGTCGCCGCCCAGCGCGAGCACGTCCAGCTTCACCACGTCCACGATCTCCAGCAGCGGGTCGGCGCTCGGCGCGTACTCGAAGTCGTCCAGCGCGAGGCGGTAGCCCTGCTCCTTCAGGGAGCGCACCGCGGCGACGAGCTCCTCGTCGATCAGCTGGTCCTCCAGGATCTCGAGCACCACCAGGTCCGCCGGCAGCGAGGCGGCGAGCCCTGCGAGGATGAATTCCCGGGACACGTTGATCCACGCCGGCCGCCCGCCGGTCATTCGCTCCAGGCCCAGCTCGGTGAAGGTGTTCAGCACCACCGCAGCGGTCGCGCGCTCGGCGTCTCGGACCCTCGCGACCTGGCCGCGACCATCCCTGAACAGCAGCTCGTAGCCGACCACCTTCAGGCGCGGGTCGAACAGCGGCTGCCGGGCGACGAGTACCTCTCTCATCCCGCGCCCGCGCCCGAGCAGTCCGCAGCCGGGCCCCCCGGGGCCGATCGGGTCCGTGCGCAGGTGGGAGCCACGGCCAGATCATCGGCAGCCGTCATCGATGCTGTAGAGCGAGGTCCCGCTGGGCGGCGGCGCAGTTCGCAGGTACAGTCCCGGGCGATGCCGGCCGCCGCCCCGCGCGCGCATCCGCCCGTGACCCTCGATGGCTCGCGGCTGACCCCAGCCGGCGTGGCGGCGATCGCGCGCGACGGCGCCGCGGTGCGGTTGACGCCGGCAGCGAGAGCCCGGAACGATCGCGCGCGAGCGGCGATCGCGTCTCTCCTGGCGCGGGGGGAGGAGCTCTACGGGGTCACGACGGGGGTCGGCGCGCTGCGCTCGCTCCGTGTCGGCGAGCACGACCGCGACGCATACTCGCTCAACCTCCTGCGCAGCCATGCGGGGGGCGCCGGGTCGCCGCTCACGGTGCCCGTCGTGCGCGCCGCGATGGCGACGCGCGCAAACCAGATCGGCGCCGGCGGCGCGGGCGTGGCGTCGGAGCTGCTCGACGCGCTCGTTGGCGCTCTCAACGCCGGCCTGACGCCGTTCACGCGTGAGCTCGGCTCGCTTGGCACCGGCGACCTGACCAACCTGGCCGAGGTCGGCCTCGCCCTGCTGGGCGAGGGGCGCCTCTGGCGCGGCGACGATCTGATCGACGCCGCCGCCGGGCTGGCGGACGCGGGCCTTGAGCCGGGGCGGCTCGGCCCCCGCGACGGACTGGCCTTCATGAGCTCCAACGCGTTCTCGATCGGCCAGGCGGCACTCCTGGTCGTCGACGCGCGGCGCGTGCTGGACGCGTGGCTGTCGGTCGCGGCGCTCTCGTTCGAGGCGGTCGCGGCTGACCCGATCGTGCTGGACGTGCGGCTTCACTCCCCCCTGCACCGCCCGGGCCAGGCGTCCGTCGCCGCCCGGATGCGGGAGCTGCTCGACGGGCTGCAGCGAACCGCCCGGCGCCCGGGCCCCCTCGGGGTCCAGGACCCGTACCCGTTCCGCGCTCAGCCGCAGGTCGACGGCGCGGTCCACGACGCGCTGCGAGCGCTGGAGGAGACCGTCTCGCACGAGCTCAACTTCTCCGGTGAGAACGCGCTGATCGTCGCCTCAGACGGCGTCGCGCTCCCCAACGGCAACCCGCACGCGGCGCCGCTGGCCAACGCCGTCGACGCGCTTCGAACCGCGCTCGCCTCCTCGGCGGCGCTGATCGCCGCCCGGGTCAGCGCGCTGCTCGACTCGGGCCTCACCGGCCTGCCGCCGTTCCTGGCCCGCGACCCGGGGCCCGAGTCCGGAGCGCTCGTGCTCGAGTACACGGCGCACGCGGCCGCGGCCGAGGTGCGCTCGCTCGTGACCCCGGTCGCGGCTCAGAGCGTGTCGGTGGCCCGGGGGGTCGAGTCGCACTCGTCGCTTGCGCCGATCGCCGTGCGCCGTGCGCACGAGACGCTGCGGGCGCTGCGGGTGGTGATCGCCGTCGAGCTGGTCACGGCCGTCCGCGCGCTGCGCCTGGCGGGCCGGCGGCCCACCGCCGCGGGCACCCGCCGTCTCTGGGACGTCGCCTGCGAGCGCCTGGACGAGGACCTCTCGGACCGTCCCCTGCACCCCGACGTCGAGGCCGCCCGAGCGCTGGTCGAGAGCTGGACGCCCGGATGATCTGAGGGGCGACGCCCGGACTAGGATCGGGTGAGATGAGCGTCCCAGAACCAGAGCCGGTGCAGGTGGTCCCGAGCCGGCGGCGCCGCCTGCTGATCCTCGGCATCTGCTCGATGAGCCTGCTGCTCATCGGCCTGGACTCGACGATCGTCAACGTGGCGCTGCCGGCGATCCACCGCTCTCTGCACTCGTCGCTCTCAGGCCTGCAGTGGACCGTGGACGCCTACACGCTCGTGCTCGCCAGCCTGCTGATGCTCTCCGGCTCGACGGCCGACCGTCTGGGGCGCAGGCGCGTGCTCCAGGCGGGGCTGCTTCTGTTCTCGCTCGGCTCGCTGCTGTGCGCGCTGGCGCCCAGCCTCGGGCTGCTGATCGCCGCCCGCGTGCTGCAGGCGGTCGGGGGCTCGATGCTCAACCCGGTCGCGATGTCGATCATCCGCAACGTGTTCGTCGACTCACGGGAGCGCGCCCGGGCGATCGGCCTCTGGGGCGCAGTTTTCGGGATCAGCGCAGCGCTCGGACCTGTGGTGGGCGGCACGCTCGTCGACTCCGTGTCGTGGCGCGCTGTGTTCATGGTCAACGTCCCGATCGGGCTGGCGGTGATCGGCCTGACGGCGCTCTACGTGCCCGAGTCGCGCGCGCCGCACCCGCGGCGGCTGGACCCGATCGGGCAGGTGCTGGTGATCGCCGCGCTGGCGACCATCACCTATGCGCTGATCGAGGCGCCGTCCGCCGGCTGGCTGTCGTCGCAGACCCTCGGCCTGGCCGCCCTCGGCGCGGTCTCGTTCACCGTCCTGGTCGGCTGGGAGCTGCGCCGCGACGAGCCGCTGCTTGAGATGCGCTTCTTCCGCTCGGCGCCGTTCTCGAGCGCGAGCGCGACGGCGGTCGTGCTGTTCGTCGCGCTGGGAGGGTTCCTGTTCCTGAACACGCTCTACCTGCAGGAGGTCCGCGGGCTGTCGCCGCTGGACGCCGGCCTGTGCACGCTGCCGATGGCCGGCCTCATGGTGCTGATGGCGCCCCTGTCGGGGGTGGTGATCTCCAGTCGCGGCACCCGCGTGCCGCTCGTCGGGGGCGGCCTCGCCCTGGTGGCGAGCGGCGCGATCCTGACCGGGCTCGACGCGCACACGTCGTTCGCCGTCCTGATCGCCGCGTATGTGCTGTTCGGGCTCGGCTCCGGGATGCTCGGGCCGCCGATCACCAACACCGCGATCGCGGGCATGCCGCCGGCGCAGGCCGGCGTGGCGGGCGCGGTCGCGTCGACCAGCCGTCAGATCGGACAGACCCTCGGCGTCGCACTGTTCGGCGCGCTGGCGGGCAGCGGCACGGGAGTGGTCTCGCGCGCGTTCCCGGCCGCCACGCACGTCAGCTGGTGGATCGTGATCGGGATCGGGGCGTGCATCGTGGCGCTCGGGCTGATCTCGACCAGCGCCTGGGCCCGCGGCACGGCGAGACGGACGGCGCGGCTGTTCCGCGAGGAGCCCCTCGCCGAGGCGCGGGCTGCGGTGTAGCCGCCGCGCGTCGCGCGCAGCGCTCGTCCTCCGGCCCGCCTCGAGCCCCGACCGCCGCGTGCCCTGAAGCTTGAAGACGAGCGCCGCGGCCGCCCTCGCGCCGCGACTGCCGGTAGCGTGACCGTCCCCGTGAGAGCGCTTCCGGAAACCTCCAGAGTCCGGCTGCGGGAGGGCGGCGACGGCCAGCCGGAGGTCGTGATCTCCTTCCCCTACGATCGCGCGCTGGTGGACCTGTGCAGGTCGATCCCTAACCGACGGTTCGACTGGGACCGGCGCGAGTGGATCGCGCCCGCGACCGACTGGGCCGCGCTGAAGGTCGCCGAGGCGCTCGAGCGCTTCCCGGAGCTGAGTCCCGAGGCGGACGTCGCGGCCTGGCTGGACGGCGCGCGGGGTCGCTGGATCGGCTCGGTCTCCACGGCGCGCCACGCCGGCCGTGGATGGTGGGCGCTGCGCACGCTCGCCGGCGAGGTGCCCCCGGAGCTGCGCGCCGGCGCCCAGGAGATCGACGGACGGCTGCTCGTGCCGCTCACCCTCGCGGCGGTGACGGCGCTGCGAGCGCAGCGCTCGGCACGGCTTGACCCACCGGCCGAGCGCTGCGCGCAGATCGTCGAGGCCGGCGGGCAGCCGCCGCCAGCGCAGCTGGTGTTCAGGCGAGACGTCGACGGGGCTCGCCTCGCGCTGGAGGTCGTGTGGGACCCCGACGTGGGCGCGGCCTTCGCCGCGCTCCGCGGCACCGGCGGCACGCGGGCTCTGGACCCCGATCCGTGGATCGCCCCCGAGCTCGACGGCTTCATCGCCCGCCACGGGGTCGCGGTCACCCCGGACGCGGCGCGGGTCCTGGAGGCGATGCTCGCCGAGCACCGCGACGCCGCCGCCGCCGTGCGCCGATCGCGTGCGATCGAGGCCGAGCCGCTCGCCGACGTGGCTCGCGCGCTCGGCGGCGAGCCGACGCCGTTCCAGTGGGCCGCGGTCCGCTACGCGCTGGCGGCACGTGGCACTTTCCTCGCCGACGAGCAGGGACTCGGCAAGACCGTCGAGGCTCTGGCGACGCTGGAGGCCGACGGCGCCTATCCGGCGGTGGTGATCTGCCCGGCGTCGATGAAGCTCGGCTGGGAGCGCGAGGCTCGCCGCTGGCTGCCGAACCGCACCGTCGCCGTTCTCCACGGGCGCGGCGCGGTCCCGCTGGACGCGGAGGTGACGATCCTCAACTACGAGATCGTCGCCGCTCACCGAGGCGCGCTGGCGCGGCGCGGGCCGCGCGCTCTCGTCGTCGACGAGTCCCACTACTGCAAGAACCCGCAGGCCAAGCGCACGCAGGCGGTGCGGCGGCTGTCGGAGTCGCTCGCGCCGGCCGCGCTGCGGCTCGCGCTCAGCGGCACGCCGGTGCTCAACCACGCCGAGGAGCTGATCGCGCAGCTTCGCATCATCGGCCGGCTGCACGAGTTCGGCTCCGGCGCGGCGTTCGCGCGCCGCTTCCGCGGCGAGCTCTGCGAGGAGCGACTCCACTGGCACCTGCGGCGCGTCTGCTTCGTGCGCCGGCGCAAGTCCGAGGTGCTCCGGCAGCTCCCGCCCAAGCGACGCGTGGTCGTGCCCGTCGCGCTCGGCAACGCGTCCGAGTACCGGCTGGCGGAGCGGGACCTGATCGCCTGGCTTCGCACGCAGCCGCTCGATCTCTCGCAGCTCAACGCGCGGATCGCGGCCGCGCTGCGAGCTCAGCGACTCGCCCAGCTGACCGCGCTGGCGCGCCTGGCGGCGCGCGGCAAGCTGGCCGCGGCGCTGCAGTGGATCGACGATTTCCTCGCCTCGGGCGAGGCGCTGGTCGTGTTCGCCCGCCACGTCGAGGTGCAGCAGGCGGTGCTGCGGCGCTTCCCCGACGCCCTGCACCTGCTTGGCGCAGACCCGCTCGTCGAGCGCGAGCGGGCGATCGCCGCCTTCCAGGCCGGGCACGAGCCGGGTCTGATCGTCGCGGCGACGCGCGTGGCCGCGCAGGGGATCACGCTCACGCGCGCCTCCAACGTCGCCTTCCTGGAGCTTGAGTGGACCCCGGCGATGCACGACCAGGCAGAGGATCGCTGCCACCGGATCGGCCAGCGCGACGCGGTGACGGCCTGGTACCTGCTCGCCGCCGACACGATCGACGAGACGGTCGCGAGGCTGATCGCCGCCAAGCGCGCGACCGTCGACGCCGTCACCGACGGCGTCGCGCGGCCCGCGGAGGCGCTCGTCGACGCGGTCGTCGCCGAGCTGCGCGCCCGGGCGCCGCTGCGTCACCTGCGCGCGGTAGGGTGAGTGCATGTCCCGCGTGCCGGCGCGCGCTCCGAACGTTCACCCCGGTTGTCGCAACGTGCCGAGGATCGGGGACGGCGGCTTCGAGGAGCTCTGCCACCTGGTGACCGAGGAGGACCCGGACACCGCGCTGTGCGGCCGCGACGTGACCGGCTACCCGTGGAACCCGCCGTGGCCTCGCTGCGAGGCCTGCCTCGCGGTCGCCCGCGGGCAGCTCAACTGACCGCGACGCCCGGGCGGCGCTCGGAGAGCGGCGCCCGGGCGTTCGAGCACCGCGCCTGAGGTCAGCTCCCGGTCGCGCGGCGGTAGCGCGCCACCGCGAGCGGAGCGAACACGAGCATGATCGCCAGCGCCCAAGCGACCGCGCCCCACACGTAGTTGCCGGCCGGCGTTCCGATCCACAGCGAGCGCATCGCGTCGACGAAGATCGTGAACGGGTTGACGTCCGCGAAAGCCCTCAGGGCCGCCGGCATCGACGCGACCGGCACGAACGCTGACGAGATGAAGGTGAGCGGGAAGATCGCGATGAATCCGACCGAGTTGGCCGACTCCGGCGTCGATGCGACCAGCCCGACCAGGGCGAACACCCACGAGAAGGCGAAGCCGATCAGCAGCAGCAGCGCGACTCCGGCGACCACGTGGGACGCCGGCGCGTTGAACGAGAAGCCGATCACCAGTCCGGTCAGGACGAGCACCCAGATCGACAGGAAGTTGGTCACCACGTCGGCCAGGGTCCGTCCGGCGAGCACCGCCGCGCGCGCCATCGGCAGCGAGCGGAAGCGGTCTACCAGCCCCTTGTGGACGTCCTCGTTGAGCCCCAGGGCGGTCACGAACCCGCCGAAGGCGATGCTCTGCACCACCATCCCCGGGATCAGGTACTCCACGTAGGCGAGGCCGCCGGTTCGGATCGCGCCGCCGAACACGTACCGGAACAGCAGCACGAACATGATCGGCTGCACGGTGAACGCGAGCAGCAGCTCCGGCTTGCGCGGCAGGCGCACCAGGTTGCGCTCGGCGAGGATCAGGGTGTCCGACAGCAGCCTTCGCATCAGCCGCCCCGCCCGCGCCGGGCGCGGCCCCGACGGCCGCGCGTCGCCGGCGGCTCGATCCCGTCGGCGGCGTCGTCTTCACGCCGTTCCTCGGCCGCATGTCCGGTGAGCGCCAGGAACACGTCGTCGAGCGTCGGCCTGCGCAGGTCGATGTCGTCGACGCCGACGCCGGCCTCCGTGAGCCGCCTGACCGCCTCGGCGATCGCGCCGCTGCGGCTGCGCACCGGCGCGCCGACCGTGCGGCCGCGGACCGCGGGCTCCTCCGAGACCATCGTCTCAAGTGCCCGCGTGGCCGCCGCGACGTCGTCCTCGCGCTCGAGCGTGACCTCGAGTCGCTCGCCCCCGACACGGTCCTTGAGCTCGTCGGCCGTCCCCTGGGCGATAACACGGCCGTGGTCGATCACCGTGATCGAATCGGCGAGCCGGTCGGCCTCGTCCAGGTACTGCGTGGTCAGCAGCACCGTCGCCCCGTCGGCCACGAGCCCCTCGATCGTCTCCCAGAGCGCGATCCTGCTGCGAGGGTCCAGCCCGGTCGTCGGCTCGTCCAGGAAGACGACCCGGGGGCGCGCCACGAGCGCAGCAGCCAGGTCCAGCCGCCGGCGCATGCCGCCCGAGTAGGTGCTGGTCACCCGGTCGCCGGCATCGACCAGGTCGAATCGCTCCAGCAGCTCGGCAGCGCGCCGCCTGGCGTCCGATCGCGCCGCTCCGTACAGTCGACCGACCATCGTCAGGTTCTCCATCCCGGTGAGGTCCTCGTCGACCGCCGCGTACTGCCCGGCGAGTCCGATCCGGTGGCGCAGGGCGCCGGCGTCGCGCACGACGTCCAGGCCCGCGACGGTCGCGGTCCCCGAGTCGGGCTCCAGCAGCGTCGTCAGCACCCGTACGAGCGTGGTCTTTCCCGCGCCGTTGGGCCCGAGCAGCCCGAGCACGGTGCCCGTCGCGACATCCAGGTCGACGCCGTCGAGCGCCCGCACGGAGCCGAAGCTCTTGGCCACGCCGCGGACCGCGATCGCGGGTCCGGCGGCCCCGGCCGAGGGATCCGCTGAGATCTGCGCAGCTCGGGCCATGCCCCGCACGTTAGGGGATCGACCGGCGGGGACAGGCCCAGCCCGGCGAGGGCCGCGGGCGCCGGGCGGCCAGAGGACCGCGGGCGCCGGGCGGCCAGAGGACCGCGGGCGCCGTGAGGTCAGAGGACCGCGCGCGTCTCGCGCTCGAACTCCTCCACGTGGCCGGCGATCACCGCACGCGCTCTCTCGGCATCGCCGTCGGCGATCGCGCGCAGCAGCTCGGAATGCTCGTGGACGGATGTGAAGAGGTGCGGCAGCCGGTCGAGCGCCAGGTGCCAGATCCGCAGCGAGAGGTTGAAGTATCGGCCGAGGGTCTCCTGCAGGTAAGGGTTGCCGGCCGCGACGTGGACGAACCGGTGCACGCGCGCGTCGAGCGCCATCAGCGCCCCGGTGTCATCGGAGCCGCGGCTGCGGTCGAGCTCGTCCTGCAGCTCGGCAAGCTCGGCGCGAAGCGCCGGGGTCAGCCGCTGTGCGGCGCGGTAGGCGGCGTGGCCCTCCAGCTGCACCCGCACGTCGCAGATGTCGGCCAGATCGGTGATGTTGATCTCGGAGGCGAACGTGCCACGGCGCGGGAACACCGTCACCAGGTTCTCGAGCGCGAGGCGCTTGATCGCCTCTCGCACCGGCGTGCGGCCGATCCCCAGCTCGTCGGCGAGCCTGTCCTCCTCGATCGGCTCGCCGGGGGCGATGCGCAGCGTGACCAGCCGGTCGCGAAGCTCCGCATACGCGCGGTCGGCCAGCAGCTCCGGCGCCGCGCCGGCCCGGGTTCGCCCGACGGCCACCGTCTCAGCCCCTCCCCGCGGCGGGGGTTCGGGGCCACTCCCGGACGATCTCTGATATATCAGTCACGTTAGGAGCCTAACATCCCCTGCAAGCATGCGCCAAGCCAGCAACCGACCTGAGGCCGCCCCCGAGGGCGCACAGCAGGTCATCGATCGCATCGCCGCCGGCGACGCCGAGCGGGCGCGACGGATCGTCTCCGAGATCGCCCGGCACACGCCGCTGCTGAGCTCCAACTCGCTCTCGGAGCTCTGCGACGGTCGGATGATGCTGAAGGCGGAGAACCTCCAGCGAACCGGCTCGTTCAAGATCCGCGGCGCGATCAACAAGCTCTCCACGGTGCACGGAGCGGAGCTGGTCGTCGCCGGCAGCGCAGGCAACCACGGGCAGTCGCTCGCCTACGCGGCGCGCAAGCGCGGGCTCGCGTGCGAGGTGTTCATGCCGGTCGAGGCACCGGTCGCAAAGGTCGCCGCGGTCGAGGCATTCGGGGGCGTGGTGCACCTCGAGGGCGGGTCGGTGGACGACTGCGTCGCAGCCGCCCGCGCCCGCGCGGCCGAGGCCGGCGCCGTGTTCGTGCACCCGTTCGACGATCCGGAGGTGATCCTCGGCCAGGCGACGCTCGGCCTGGAGTTGCTGGAGGACGTCGACGACCTCGCGCAGGTGGTCGTCCCCGTCGGAGGCGGCGGGCTGATCTCCGGGATCGCGGGGGTGGTCAAGGCCGCCTCGCCTTCGACGCGCGTGGTCGGGGTCCAGGTCGACGCCTGCGCTCCGTTCCCCGAGGCGCTGCGGACCGGCGGGCCGGTCACGTTCACAGCCAGGCCGACGATCGCCGACGGGATCGCCGTCAAGCGCCCGGGGCAGATCACGCTCCCGCTCGTTCAGCGCTGGGTCGACGAGATGGTGGTCGTGACCGAGGAGGAGATCGCGGACGCGATGGTCTGGCTGCTGGAGCGCTCCAAGCTGGTGGTCGAGGGGGGCGGCGCCGCGGGCGTAGCCGCTGTGATGGCCGGCCGCGTCTCCCCGGCGGCGTCCGGCTCGACGGTCGTGGTGCTGTCGGGGGGAAACGTCGATCCGGGGCTTCTGGCGGCGGTCGCGCACCGGCACGAGACGCTGATGGGGCGCCGGCTGCGGCTGTTCACGCGGATCTCCGACCGTCCCGGCGGCCTGGCCGCGCTGCTGATCCAGATCGCCAGCGCCGGTGGCAACATAGTTCAGGCCGACCACGTGCGCGAGGCGGTCCAGCTCCACGTGCGTGAGACCGGGATCGAGCTCGCGATCGAGACTCGCGGGCGCGAGCACGGGGACGCGATCGTCGCCGCCCTCGAGGCGGCCGGCTACCAGGTCCGCCGGCTGGACCCCTGAGAGGAGGACGGGTGCGAGCCTACAAGGTGCTGAGAGAGGGCAGATCGATCTTCACCGGCCTGAGATGGCCGCTGCCCGACGGTGACCGGCCCGGCGGCTGGGTGCACGCGAGCGGGTCGCTGGCGCTCTGCACGAACGGGATCCACGCCGCGACCGGCGACCAGCTCCCGCACTGGCTGGGAGGCGAGATCTGGGAGATCGAGCTGGGCGGGGAGATCCTGGAGCTCGATGCAGCTCTGATCGCCTCCCGCGCCCGGCTGCTGCGCAGGCTCGACGCCTGGAACGAGGAGCTGCGGCGGGAGTTCGCCGGTCGCTGCCTGGACCGCGCGCGCGAGCTCGCCGGCTCCTATCCGGCCGGGGCCGGCCTGGTCGACAAGGTGGCGCACACGATCTGGTGGGGCGGCGCCGCGCCAGCGGGCTACTTCACCGCGATGCTCGCCGGGGAGCGGGCGTGCGGCCGTCACGCCGGCCCCGACTACGACGCCGCATTCGCGTCCGAGCGCGCGATCCAGGCGCAGTGGCTGCGCGAACGGCTGCCCCTGCGGGGGTGAGCCTGGTCGCGCAAGCGCCGGAGCCGTGGTGGAGCGGCCTGCCCGGTCAGTCCCCGCCACCGTGCATCGCCCGGAAAGCGTGCAACAGCGGCTCCAGGACCGGATCGGGTACGTCCTGCTCGCGGAGGGCGCCGGTGGCCGCGACCGTTGCGCGCATCTGGTCCAGGTAGTCGACGCACGGGGAGCAGAACGCCAGGTGGCGCTCGACGATCAGCCGCTGCTTCACCGGCATCGCGCCCTCCAGGTAGTCGGTCGCGAGCTCGACGAAGTCCACGCACGGAAGGTCCTCGAAGCTCATGTCAAACCAGCTCCGCCTCAAAGTACTCCTCCAGCCGTGCGCGCACGGCCGCGCGCGCACGGTGCAGCAGCACCCGCTGATTGCCGGCTGTCAGTCCAAGGCTCTCGCATACCTCGTCCGCGTCCCAGCCCTCGACGTCTCGCAGGCTGATGACCTGCCGCTGGCGGGCGGGAAGCCCGGCGATCGCCTCGGCCACGACCCCCGTGGTCTCCTCCGCCAGGAGGCGCTCCTCCGGCAGCTCGAAGAACCGATTCGGAACCCTGGTCCAGTATCCCGCCGCGGGGTGCTCGCCCTGCAGGAACCGCTCCGGATCGACGGTCGGGCCGTCGCCCTGCTCAGATCCGGCCAGCGAGGAGAACGGCGTGCTGCGTCGCTCGCGCTCCCCGCGTGACTTGGCCCGGTTGACGAGGATCCCGAAGATCCACGTCCTCAGCGACGAGCGGCCCTCGAAGCCCGGGAGGCCGCGTATCACCGCCAGCCACGTCTCCTGAACCACCTCATCGGCCACCGCGGTCGTCGCCACGAACGACCGCGCCAGCCGGCGCATCACGCGATCGTGGCGACCGACGAGCTCGCGGAACGCCTCCTCGTCGCCCGCGCGCAGTCTCCGCAGCATCTCGGCCTCGCCGTACATCCCCCTGCGCACGAGCGGCCAGTGTAGGGCGTTCCCAGCCCCGGCGACCGGCTCTGATGCGTTGCGATCAGGATCTGGCTCGGCCGTGTAACGGATCGGACGCTCGCGGGACTCAGGGACCGGAAAGCCGATCTCGGAAGGAGTTGTGGTTGATGCTCAGTCGCTTGTGGCTCAGTCGCCTGTGACGCCGCCGCCTGGCGGTGCTCGTGACGTCGTGGGCGGCGCTCGGAGCGGGGGCCGCGGTCGCGTATCCCGCGCTCGCCGGCGCGACGAGCCCCACCCTGACGACGTCGGAGAAGTGCGCGCTGTATGACCCGAGCGCGGGCACGGTCACCTGGGAGATCACAGTCGACAACCCAACCGGCGCCCCGTTCACAGTTTCGGCCGGCCCGAACAACTACTTCTTACCCCAGGACCCGTATGACCTCGGTCAGCCGACCACCTTCTACCCCGGCCTGACGACGTTCTCGGTCACCAAGCCGATCAGCTCAGGCACGCTGACCTACTACCTGGAGGGCACCCCCCTTGCCCTGTCGTCCGATCCGTCGGTGGTGCCGTTCCAGGCGCCGTGCCCCGACCAGGGCCCGGCGATCACGGGCGTCTCCCCGACAGAGCTCGGCGTCGGCGGGTCGGGCCAGGGCCTGACCATCTTCGGCCACGATCTCAGCGGCGCCACCGTCTCGATCCCGGGGTCGGGGATCACGGCCGGGACTCCCACCACCAGCCGGAACCGGATCGACGTGCCGGTGACCGTCGCCGCGACCGCCTCGCCCGGCAGCTACGACCTCCTGGTCACCAGCGCCGCGGGTATCGAGACCGGCTGCCAGGGCTGCGTGGAGGTGGTCAGCAGCCTGCCGACCGGACCGGCCGGCCCGGCCGGCGCCAAGGGTCCGGCTGGTCCCATGGGCGCGACGGGACCGGCCGGGCCGACGGGCGCCACCGGACCGCAGGGAGCGGCCGGGCCGCAGGGCGCCACCGGACCGCGGGGACCGGCCGACCCGACGGGCGCCACCGGGCCGCAGGGGCCGGCGGGGCCGGCGGTGCCGGCGGGGCCGGCGGGGCCGGCGGGAACGGTCGCCTGCCGTGACACCGCCCTCGCTCGCCTGCTGTGCTCGATCGAGTTCTCGCCCAGGACGTCGCACGTGCGTCTGCGCCACGCTCGCCTCAGCTTCTGGATCGAGCGCGTCACGTCCTCGACCCGGCTGCGAGCGGTGGCCAGGGGACGCCTCCGGCTCACCCGCGGCACGCACGCGCGCGTGGAGACCCGGCATCTGCGCCGTGGCACCTACGTGCTGCTCATCGAGCAACCCCGCTTCAGGGGCCGCAGCCGGATCCTCCTGCGCCGCTCATTCGTCGTGCGGTGAGCCCGGCCGTCGAGGCCAGGCGCGCGCCGGGATCGTCATCGCCGCGCGCCTGGTCTTCCGGGCCGGCGGCCGGCCCTGGGGCCCGCCGCCGGCGGTGGGCTAGGACTCCTGCGGCTCGGCCTGGATCGGCGCGGCGACCTCCACCGCCAGGGCCGGCTGCGGATCCGTGAGGACCCCGCCCGCGACGCCGAAGTTCCTGTGCGGCTTGCGCAGCACGAAGTACACGGCCCCGAGGATCGCGAGCGCGCCGCCACCCACGGGGACCGCCCAGTTCTCGTACCAAGGAAGGCTCGTCTGGCGAGGCCATGAGATGTTCACCAGCTCGAAGATGAGCCACACGAGCGCGGCCGTGGCGATGACCTGCGTGCGCCTGGTGAGCACCGGCCGCCCGCCGCTCCGCGCCCACTTGATCACGATCGCGACGATCGGGAACAGGAACGCGATGTAGTAGGCGCCGGTGGCGAAGTCGACGAGCACGGCCAGCACCTTCGCGTACACGAACGCCAGCGAGGCCAGCACGCCCGAGAGCAGCACCGCGTAGACCGGGGTCTCGTTGCGCTTCGCGACGGTCCGCCACACGCGTGAGAGCGGCAGCATGCCGTCCCTGGAGAACGAGTAGAGGACGCGCACGAGCGTGGCCTGCTCGGCGATCCCGCACGCCACGAAGCCGATCACGACGACCGCCAGGAACGGCTTCTGCGCCCAGCTGCCGAACGCTCCCATCACCGCGCTCGCGACGGGATCGGCCACACGGCCCGCCTGGACCGCCGCGGGGTTGCGAGTGGCGAGCGTGAGCCCGAGCGCGGACAGCATCATCACCGCTCCGACGCTGGTGATCGACAGAAGCGTGGCCCGCGGCACCTGGCGGCTCGCGTCCTTGGTCTCCTCCGAGAGGCCGCCGCAGGCGTCGAAGCCGAGGAAGGCCCACCCGGTGAACGCGACCGCGCCCAGGAACGCGGGGAGGTACGGACCGGGTGTCGCCAGCTTGGGGACGTGCACCAGGATGCTGAAAGACTGGCGCCGGAAGACGAGCACCAGCGCCAGGCCGATGCCGACGCTGGCCACCAGCTCGCACGCGATCCCGATGTTGACCGTGTAGCGCAGCACCCACAGGCCGACCGCGTTGACCGCGGTGAACATGCCCATCACGGCCAGCGCCAGCAGCAGGTGCGTGAGCGTGCTCTGGTTGTTGATGCCAACGAGCTGGCCGAAGAACCCTCCGCCCGCGTAGGCGGTCGTCGAGAGCACGACGATCAGGGCCCAGATGTAGGCCCAACCGGCCCACCAGCCGAACGCCGGGCCGAGGATCCGGCGTGACCACTGGTAGATGCCGCCGGCGATCGGCCAGCGCGCCGACAGGCGCGCGTACACCAGGGCGACGAGGAACTGGCCGCTGATGACGACCGGCAGGCTCCACACCCAGGGAGACCCGGCGGTGGTCGCTCCCAGGGCGACGATCGTGTACAGGCCGACGATCGGCGAGATGAATGCGAACCCGACGGCCCAGTTGGTCCACAGCTGCAGGACGCGCGGGAGCTCCTGCTTGTAGCCGAACTCCGCCAGCTGCTGCTCGTCGCCGTGACCCGCGGGCGTCTCAGCGGTCGCCATCGACCCTCCTGCCCCTGCGGCCCTGACGGCAGCTCGGCACACCGCTGGGGGCGCCGACGATCCGGGGATTCATGGCGGGGCCCACGGTAGGGCGGCATCCGCGGAGCCGACGCGCTTTTGATGCAGCCTGCGAGTACCCCACGCAATGAGATTGCGAACGCATGATCACCTCGAAATCGGAAATCGCCTTCCCTTCCCCAGTCCCCGCGGCCGACCCGGGTCCACAGGACCTCTCGTCGCCGAACGTATCGAAGCATATTGAACCAATTCGATCAATCACCCCCCGGTCCGCTGGTCCGGGTTCGTCCGGCCGCGCGACCGAGGACCGGGCCCGCCGGTCGGCCCATGATCCGGCGGGCCGGGGCACCAAGCCCGCGCCGCCGGCGATCCCTCAGCCGGCGGGCGGGGCCGGGAGGTCGAGCGACTCGGCCAGCAGCGTCGCGACGTCGGCGACCCGCATGCTGGAGCCGGCGCCCTGCACGCCGTCGTCCAGCATCACCGTGCAGAACGGGCAGGCCACGGCGAGCGTGTCGGCCCCGGTGGCGATCGCCTCGGCGACGCGGTTGTCGTTGATCTGGCTGCCGCGCTCCTCCATCCACATGTGGGCCCCGCCGGCGCCGCAGCAGAACGTCCCTCGCCCGCTGCGCTGCATCTCGACCGCCTCGCCGACGGAGGAGACGAGCGCGCGCGGCTCGGCGATCACGTCGTTGTGACGTGCCAGGTAGCAGGAGTCGTGGTAGGTGACCGTGAGCGTCTCGGAGGACCGCCGCGGCGCCAGGCGCCCTTCGGCCACGAGGCGGGCCAGCAGCTGGGAGTGGTGCACGACCTCGTAGTTGCCGCCGAAGTCGGGGTACTCGGCCGAGAGCGAGTTGAAGCAGTGCGGGCAGCTCGCGATGATCTTCGTCACGCCGGCCTCGTTGAGCGTCTCCACGTTCTGCTCGGCGAGGGCCTGGAATACGTACTCGTTGCCCATCCGCCGCGCCGGGTCGCCGGTGCACGCCTCACGCGGTCCGAGGATCGCGAAGTCGATCCCGGCTCGCCGGAGCAGCTTGGCGGTCGACTCGGCCGCCGTCCGCGCGCGTTCGTCGAACGATGCCGCACAGCCGACCCAGTACAGGTACTCAGGCGGGTCATCGCCCGGCTCCAGCACTCGCACGCCCAGCTCGGCCGCCCAATCCGCGCGTTCAGACTGCGCCTTGCCCCATGGGTTCGACGCGCGCTCGATGTCTCGCAGCATCGGCTCGGCCTCGGAGGGGAAGCTCGACTCGACCATCACCAGGTGGCGGCGCAGATCGACGATGTGGTCGACGTGCTCGATCGAGACCGGGCAAGCCTGCACGCACGCCCCGCAGGTGACGCAGTCCCAGACCGACTCCTCCGGGACCGCGGCCGGCACGAGCGCCGCCGGCTCCGGGGCCGCGGCGCCCTCGATCGCGCCTGAGCCGCCCGCCGAGCCGCCCGTTGCCGTGCCACCGGCCGCCGAGCCACCGCCCGCCCTGCCGCCGGCCGCCGAGCCACCGGCCGTGCGAGCGCGGACGATCGCCCCCCCGTCGGCCAGCACCTGGTCTCGCAGCCCCATGATCACCAGCTTGGGCGAGAGCACCTTGCCGGTCGCGAACGCCGGGCAGGCGTCCTGGCAGCGGCCGCACTCGGTGCACGTGAACGTGTCGAGCATCTGCTTCCAGGTCAGGTCAGCCGCGGTTCCGGCGCCGAAGCGGATCTCCTCCTCGGGGACGTCGGGGTCATCGAAGCGCAGCGGCTCGAGCCGGCCGCGCGAGCGCGTGCGTCCGTACCAGACGTTGAACGCCGCGGTTGCGATGTGCAGGTGCTTGGACCGCGGCAGGTAGGCCAGGAAGCCGAGGATCGTCGCGATGTGCACCCACACGAACACGCGCTCGAGCACGCGCGTCGCCTGGCCGCGGGAGAACAAGCCCGAGAGCGCATTCGAGATCGGCATCCAGGAGGCCGGGTACTCGTTGAGCCCCAGGGCGATCCGGGTCGCATGCCACAGCAGCAGCGACGTTGCGATGATCGCGATCAGCGCCAGGATCAGGTCGGCCTCGCCGAGGTGGCTCCCCCTGAATCGCTCCGGGCGCCTCACCTTGCGGATCCAGACCGCGCCGAGCACCCCCACCAGGACGAGCGCGGCGAAGATGTCCACGAGCAGCGCATACCAGCCCTGGGATCCCAGCCACGGCAGCGTGTCGTGCCTGTCGACGGCCCCGATCATCGCGATCAGGATCGTCGGGCCGAGCACCAGGAAGCCCCAGAAGATGAACGCGTGCAGCAGCCCGGGTCCCGGGCGCTGCAGAAGCTTGCGCTGTCCGAGCACGATCGTGCCCTCGTTGCGGGCACGCGCCCCCGCGTCGCCGGTGCGCGAGACCGGGGCGCCGGCGCGCAGCAGCGCCGCGAGGAAGCGGATGCGGACCGTGAACGCGCCGATGCTCGCGGCCAGCAGCGCCGCGAGCACCAGCGCGGAGACCAGGACGCCTATGTTCCCCTCACCTTCCTGATCTCGGCGCTGATCGCCGGAACGACCTCATGCAGGTCCCCGATCACCGCGTAGTCCGCGGAGGCGAAGATCGACGCCTCGCCGTCGGGGTTGATCGCGAGCAGCCGCTTGGCGCCCTTGCAGCCGGCCATGTGCTGGGTGGCGCCGCTGATACCGCAGGCGATGTAGATCTCGGGCGAGACCTTGGTCCCTGTCTGGCCGACCTGGTCGGAGTGCGGGCGCCAGCCGGCGCTCGTGACCGCGCGGCTGCAGCCGACGGCTCCCCCGAGCAGCCCCGCCAGCTCCTCGATCACGCCGAACCCCTCGGCCGAGCCGACGCCGCGACCGCCGGACACGACCACCTCGGCGTCCGCGAGCGACACCCCGGCGCCCGCGGCCTCGATCCGCCCGCTCACGCGTACGGCCAGGTCCAGCTCGGAGGCGGCGGGGGTCACCGCCAGCGTCTCCGGCTCGCCGAACGGCTCGGCCGCGACCGAGTGCGGCGCGACGGTCGCCAGCAGAGGCGAGCCGTCGAGCGCCGCCTCCTCCAGCAGGGAACCGCCCCAGCGCAGGCGGACGACGCGAGCCGGCGAGCCGGGCGTCAGCGATGTGCAGTTGGCCGCGACCGGCTGACCGAGCTTGGCCGCCACGTGCGCGAGCAGCTCGTTGCCGCGATCGGTGGCCGGCGCCAGCACGGCGCTCGCACCGCGCTCCGCCGCTAGCTCGACGAGCGTCTGCGCCCACGCCGCCGGCGAGTAGGCCTCGCCCGCGGCGAAGCGGACCGCGGCCACGTCGCCGCCGAGTCCCCGTGCGAACGCGACCGCCTGCTGCGAGAGCTCGTCGCCCGCGCCGTCAACCCAGACGATGTTCATATGACTCCGATCTCGGCCAGGATCTCCACCACTCTCGGCGCCGCCTCGGGACCGTGGCCGAGGATCTCCGCCTGCTTGCCGGGCCCCTCCGGGACGACGAGGCGCTCCATCCGCAGGCGCGCCGCCGGGCGCTGCGGGGTCGAGGCGGCAACCGGCTTGCGCTTGGCCCGCATCCGGCCGGGAACCGACGGGTAGCGCGGCAGGTTGATCCCCTCCCTGACGGTCACCACTGCCGGCAGCCGCAGCTCGTAGACATCGCGGCCGCCCGCGACCTCCTGCTCGCAGCGGAGCAGGCCGTCCTGCGCGGAGAGCGCCTTGATGCCCGTGACGCACGGCAGGCCCAGCGAGTGCGCGACGCGGATCGGCACCTGGTAGTTGCCTCCGTCGGCAGACTCGTTGCCGAACAGGAGCAGATCGAACGGCTCGGGTAGCGCCCGCACGGCTTCGACGATCGCCGCGGCGGTCGCCTGCGGGTCCCACTCCTCGCCGTCGCTGACCAGGTGTATCGCCCGGTCGGCGCCGATCGCGAGCATGTCGCGCAGCTGCTCCTCGGCCTCGGCGGGGCCGAGCGTGAGCACCGTCGTGGAGCCGCCGTGCTCCTCGACCAGGCGGATCGCCTCCTCGGCGGCACACTCCTCGTGCGGCGAGACCGTGAAGCCGAGATGACGCGTCTGAATCGCACGACCGTCCTCGGTGAGGGTCATCCGCCCGCCGGTCAGCGGGACGCGCTTGACGCAGACCAGGATGTTCATCGCGGCGACCTCATCGTCCGGGGGGCGGTCACGAGCGGACCCGCTCGTTGCCCGGGTCAAGCAGGGGCGTCGAGTCGACCGTCGCAACGGTCGCCGGGTACAGCTCGCCCATGTACTCGACCCTCAGCTCGGCGCCGACCCGCGCGTGCTCGGGCGGCAGGTAGCTCATCAGGATGTGACGGCCGATCGACGGCCCCGCTCCCGCGCTGGTCACGTAGGAGCGGCGGCCCCTGGCGTCGACGATCGCCTCGCCGTCGGCGGTCAGGACCGGCTCGCGGCCGAGCATGTAGCGCTTGACGCCCGAGCTTGAGGTGTGGTCGTCGACGGTCAGCGCGCACATCGTCGCCGCCTGCGGCTCCTCACGGTGGCGGACGTGCGCCTCCCTGCCGATGAACTCCTGCTCCTTCACCGACCCCCAGGCCATCCCCGCCTCGACGACGTTGTAGTCGCCCTCCAGCTCGGCGCCGTAGGCGCGATAGCACTTCTCCAGCCGCCCGGTGGTCCCGTAGACGCCGGCCCCGATCGGGACCGCGCCGTGCGGCGCGCCGGCCTCGGCGACGATGTCCCACAGCCTCGCGCCCTGCTCGATCGGGACGTACAGCTCCCAGCCGAGCTCTCCGACGTAGGAGATCCGGCTCGCGATCACCGACAGCGGCCCAACCTCGATCTCCCTCCAGCTTGCGAACGGGAAGCCCTCGTTGGAGACGTCGGCCGAGGTCACGCTTGAGAGGATGTCGCGCGCGCGCGGCCCCCAGAGCCCGAGAGTGGTCCAGGAGCTGGTCAGGTCGTGCGCCTGCGCCGATCCGTCCGCGGGCAGGTTGTCCCCAAACCACTTGAGGTCCGACATCCCGAAGGCGCCGCCCGTCACCACGCGGAACGCGTCGTCGGCCATCCGCATGATCGTCAGGTCGGCCTTGAAGCCGCCCGACGGCGTCAGCACCGGGGTGTAGACGACGCGCCCGACGGGCACGTCCATCTGGCGCATGGCGACACGCTGCACCGCGTCGAGCGCGCCCGGCCCGGTGACGTCGAAGATCGCGAACGCCGTCAGGTCGATGTAGCCGGCGCGGTCGCGCATCGCCAGGTGCTCGGCGTTGATGATCGGCGACCACCAGCGCGACTCCCACTCGGCCTCACGCCGGACGATGCGATCCCCGTACTCCTCCAGCAGGCCGGAGTTGGACTCGTACCAATGCGGGCGCTCCCAGCCGGCGGCCTCGTAGAAGACCGCGCCGAGAGCCAGCTCGCGCTCGTAGTGGGGCGAGAGCTTGACCCTGCGGTCCGTTTCCCACTGCTCGGCAGGGTGGACGATCCCGTACATCTTGTTGAAGCCCTCGGCGACCCGGGCGCGGATGTGGGTCCTGGTCTTCTGGTGCGGGTAGGCGCGGGCGATGTTGGACTCGAAGACGTCTATCTCGGACTCGCCGTGGACCATCAGCTCGGCGACTGTCTTGCCGGCGCCGGGACCCTCCTTGATCCAGATCGCGGCGGCCGACCACAGGCCCCTGACCTCCGGCGTCTCGCCGAGCAGGGGCAGGCCGTCGAACGTCACCGACAGCAGCCCGTTGATCGCGTAGCGGACGCCGACCGACTCGTCGCCGACGATCTCGGGCACCAGCTCCAGCGCGTGCTCCATCTGCAGCTCGAAGTCGGCCTGGGTGAACGGCAGCTCGGTCGGGCTCAGCGCCGACTCCTCGATCGACGGGATCTCGTCGGCATCGAGCATGATCGGCCGGTGGGCATAGGAGCCGATCTCGAGCCCCCCGCCGTCCTGGCGCTCGTACATGTTCGTGTCCATGTCGCGGACGATCGGATAGTCCACGAGCGTGCGCGCGTCGGCGAACATCGCCACCGGCCCGACGTCGATCATCTGGTGCACCGCCGGGCTGAGCGGGATCCGTGCGCCCGCCATCGCCGCGATCCTCGGGCTCCAGCAGCCGCAGGCGATCACCACGCGGTCGGCCTCGATGTCACCGCGGTCGGTGCGCACCCTCACGACGCGGCCGTGCTCGACGTCGAGCCCGACGACCTCGGTGTTGGCCGCGACCGTCATCCCGGCCTCGATCGCCCGCTCGCGCATGATCGTCGCCGCACGCAGCGAGTCGACGACGCCGGCGCCCGGCGTGTAGAAGCCGCCGAGCAGGATCTGCTCGTTCACGAACGGGACGAGCTCCTTGATCTCGGCGGGGGTCAGCAGCGACGTCGGCTCGATCCCCCAGCTCCGAGCCGACGCCATGCGCCGCTGGAGCTCCTGCATGCGCGCCTCCGTCCGGGCGACCTCGATCCCGCCGCACTCCAGGTAGACGCCGAGATCCTTGTACTGGCGCATGCTCTCGAGCGTCAGCGAAGTGATCTCCTTGGCGTGGTCGACGGGGAAGATGAAGTTCGAGGCGTGGCCGGTGGAGCCGCCCGGATTGGGCAGCGGACCCTTGTCGAGGAGGGTGATCTCGGTCTCCCCCAGACGGCTGAGGTGGTAAGCGACCGAGTTGCCGACGATTCCCGCGCCGATGATCACGATTCGCTGGCGCGCGGGCAGCCGGCGGGTGGTCTGGATTTCTGTCTCTGTCATCACAACACTGATATATCAGAGACAGATCAGTTGTGTCAACCCTCCGGGGGCATGCGCGTGTCAACCCTCCGGGGGTATGCGCGTGTCAGCCAACCCGGTCCATGCGCCTCCGAAGCGCCCGGCATCGCCCCCCCCCGGACCGGACAGGCGGCCCGACCCGTCGGCGATCAGGCGAGCCTGGGCGCGCCGGCGCGCGCGACCATTCGCACCGCCGCCACCGCCGCCAGCGCGGTGGCGGCGCACGAGAGGATGAACGGCGCGCTCTCGCCCAGCGAGCCGATCGCCGCGCCGCCGACCGCCGACCCGGCCGCCAGCCCGGAGACGAGCGCGGCGGCGACCCACGTGAACGCCTCCGTCTCCACCCCCGGGGTCACCGCGCGTCCGATCAGCGCGTACTGGCAGGAGAAGATGGGCGCGCATGTGAGTCCGGCGAGCAGGCTGCAGACGAGCCCCTCGGGGATCGTGCGAGCGAAGATCAGCGGCGCCGCGCACAGCACCCCGGCGATCAGCAGCCCCCGGTAGCGATGCGCGAGCGGCGCGCGCCATGCCCGCGAGCCGTACCAGAGCCCTCCGGTCAGCGAGCCGGCGCTCCACAGTGCCAGCAGCAGGCCGGCGTCCGGGCGCGAGCCGGCGTGCAGCGCCAGCGACGGCAGCCCCACCTCGATCGCGCCCAGGCCCACCCCGGTGAGCGCGATCGGCCCCAGCAGCGCCCTCAGCTCCGGGATCCCGAGCGCCGGCGTTCGCTGCGCTCCGGGCGGCCGCGTGCCCGGTCCGGCGAGCAGCGGCGAGGCCACGAACAGCATCGTCCCGATCAGCCACACGACGGCACACAGCAGAACCGCGACCGCCGGCGAGGTGACGGTGACCACGACCGCGACCAGCAGCGGTCCGGTCATCCAGATCAGCTCCTGGACGACGGAGTCCAGCGAGTAGGCGGTCTCGCGCAGGCCAGGGTCGTGCAGGATCTCACGCATCAGGGCCCGGACGGTCGGCGCCACCGGCGGCATCAGGGCCCCGGCCGCCGCCGACAGCGGCACCAGTGCGACGGCCGGCGCATGGGCGTCGGCGGCCAGCACCAGGGCGACCAGCGCGACGGCCTGAAGCGCCACCGCCGGCAGCAGCACGCGACGGCGCCCAAGCGCGTCCACCAGCCGGCCGAGCACCGGCGCCGCGGCGGCGCTTGCGAACGCGTTCGCGCCCACCGCGATCCCGGCGGCGGCATAGGACCCGGTCCTGGAGTGGACCAGCAGCAGGATCGCCAGCGACGACATCCCCTGGGGCAGGCGCGCGAGCAGCGCGGTCGCGAACATGCGCGCGCAGCCGGGGGCCGCCAGCACGTTGCGATAACCGGAGACCACCGTCCGAGCCTACTGCGCGCACGGGGCGCCCTGGCGCCGGTCGGCGCACGGGCGGTTCTGGCACCATCGCGATCGCAAGCCATCCGAGCGTGAGGAGAGCCAAGTGGACGAGCAGCAGACCAGGCTGGCGGTGCAGGCTCATGCTGACGCGGTTGTCAGCGGCGACATCGATCATGTCGTGAGCGACTTCGTCGAGGAGATGCGCGCGGCCGTGCCGGAGATCGCCAGGACGCTGCCCGATCCGGTCAGCGCCGCCGAGGTGCGCAGCCTCGAGGTCGGAGCGGACGAGGCCGTGGCGGAGATCAGCTACACGGGCGCGGGCCGGACGGTCACGATCCGCTCCCGCTGGCGCGAGGTCGAGGGCCGTCCGCAGATCTTCGCCGGCGAGCCCGTCTGAGGCAGCCGGGCGCAGGCTTCACACTTCGGGCGGCGTCCCGCTCGCGCGGCGCGAGGCGCCGCCCGACGCTGCCATCACCAGCACCATGCCGGCCGCCGCGCGGGCGCTCAGCCCCTGGCCGAGCACGATCAGACCCATCAGCGCGGCAACGGCCGGCTCGAGGCTCATCAGCACGCCGAACACCGCCGGTCTGATCCGGCGCAGCGCCTCGAGCTCCAACGAGTACGGGATCGCCGAGGACAGCACGCCGACGGCGGCCCCGATCGCCAGCGCGCGCGGCGCCAGGAGCTGCGTCCCACCTGAGGCGAGACCGACCGGCAGCACCATGGCCGCCCCCAGGCAGATCGCGACCGACAGCCCGGCCCCGGTCTCGAACGCGCGGCCCACGCGCGCGCTGACGACGATGTAGCAGCCCCACAGGGCTCCGGCCACGAGCGCGAACGCGATCCCGAGCCCGTCGATGCTGCCTCCCCCGCGCGTCAGCGCCAGGATCCCGGCGAGCGCGAGCCCGACCCAGACGAGGTCGACGCGCCGTCTGGAGCCGATCACCGCCACCGCCAGCGGACCGATGAACTCAAGCGACACCGCGACCCCGAGCGGGATCCGGTCGATGGAGCTGTAGAAGCACAGGTTCATCCCGGCGAGCACCGCCCCGAACAGGGCGGCCAGCGCCAGCCGCCGGCGATCCAGGTCTCCCGGCCGAGGCCTCGAGACGACGATCAGGACCAGGCTCGCGAACGCCAGGCGGAGCAGCACGGCGCCCCCCGGGCCGACCGATCCGAACAGGTGCACCGACAGCGCGCCGCCCAGCTGGACCGATGTGATGGCGACCATCACGAGTGCTGGCGACGGCACGCGCGCCAACGCACCGCCCGCGCCGGGGGCCGGCCCGACGGCGACCGTCGTCTCGGTCTCCGTGCCACCGCGCGCGATCGCCATGCAGGGGATCGTAGGCACACTCCCGCGACCGCCCACGGGAGTACTCTCGCCGCCGATGCCGCCCACCTGCCCACGATGCGGCGCCGAGCGCGAGCCTGACGCGCCGTGTGCGACGTGCGGCACGACGACGGCAGCGCCGTCGCCCGCACCCGACGAGGCGCTGCTGGAGCGCGTCGCGCATGCGATCCGGCAGGCGACGAGCGTCGCGCACGGCGTCGGTCGGGCGAGCGTCGCGCACGGCGTCGGGCGGGCGAGCGCGGGCGGCCGCGCGCCCACGGAACTGCCCGCGGAGCTCGCGCAGCGGCTCGGACGTCAGGCCGTCCTGCTCCGTGACCAGATCGCCGCGCACGAGCAGTCCCGTGCCCGTCTCGTGGCGGCGCTGAACGAGGTGGAGCGAGCGCTCGCGCGCGGCGCCCCGACGCCGGGCGAGCCCGACGGCCCTCTGGTCGACGTGCGCCTGCCCCGGGTCCAGGGCTGCGCCGAGCTCGCACGCCGCCAGGTGCACAACCACTGCCGGGCCCTGATGGACCCGCCTGCGGCGGGCGAGGCCGCGCTGATCGCCTCCGAGCTGGTCGACAACGCCTACGTCCATGGCCGGGGAGCGATCTCGCTCCGGGTGGCCGTCGTCGCGGAGCGGCTGCGGATCGAGGTCGCGGACGAGGGCAGCCCCAGCTGGATCGGCGTCCGGGCAGCCGTGGACGGCGGGACGGGCGGCTGGGGACTGTGGATCGTCGAGCGGCTGTCGCTTTGCTGGGGCACCGACCCGGGGTCCGCGCGCGTCTGGGCGGAGCTGCCCCTGCGCGGATCCTGGCGTTAGCCGCCGGGCCGACGCTGCGCGGATC
>JAJZWB010000010.1 GCA_021846845.1 Actinomycetes bacterium
TCGCGATCGTGTAGCGCCGGCCTCGAGCGAGCGGCACCTGCTGGTCATACACGCATGCGTAGCCGAGCCCGGAGACGGGTGACGATCCGGTGCACAGGGACCAGTAGCGGACCTGGAACGGATACGGGTACCAGGTCCTCGCCGCCGGCAGCGTCTCCGGGAACGTCGGCAGCTTGCCGGTGACGGTCACCACCGGCCCGTACCGGAGGCTGATCGGTGCGGTCAGGTAACGCGTGTCAGGGTTGGACTGAAACCCGCCCGTGTCGGTCGGCGGGTATGGCTTGGCCCGCAGCGCCTGGTTGCGGATGAAGGCTCCGGCGACGCTGTAGCCGGCATTCCAGAACTTCTGCCACTCGATCCGCCTGGTGGCGGGGGCGTTGGTCGGATCCGACGAGGTAGCGACCAGCTGCTCCCAAACCGAGGCCGGGAAGGTGGAGGTGCTGGGCGCCTTGGACGGCTGCAGGATCCCGCAGGCCGCGGCGCCCTGGATTTGGCGACCGTCGGCGAGGTTCAGCGTGAGGCGCGGGAGGCCCACGCCGCCGGTGCCGTCGCGTCCCCGATTCGGGGAGGTAGTTGCGGATGCTCATCCCCACCCTCGCGGAGGGATCCGTCGAGTCGGTGTAGAGCGTGTTGCGTGCCCGCACGCGCGGGATCGGGCCGGAGACGATGTGCAGCGTGTAGCTCCGGTTCGCGGCGTTGCGCGGGTGACCCGGTATGAACGGGTTGACCGAACCGGGATCGGGGGCGATCTGCGCGTCGCGCAGGTGATCGCCGTGGCCTATCTGCCCGGCGGTCAGCGACTTGAAGATCGTCCATGAGAAGTAGCGCTCGTGCGGGTAGCGCGCGTGGAACGTGAGGCTCGCTCCGGCCGGCAGGATGTACTGGGCGACGAAGTACGTGGAGCCCACGTCCGGGTACAGGTTCGGCTTCTGGATCGGCCGCGCGCCGGGCAGGTTCTCGTAGTCGATGCCCTTCGGACCGCCCCAGAAGCAGTTGTGGTCGTAGAGGACGTTCGTCAGCCGGGCCAGCCTGGGCGGCAGGTAGTCGGTGACCGCGCCGACCGGGGTCGCGCCCGCGGTCAGCAGCGCGCTCGCGCAGATCACAGCCACGGCGAGCCGGCGTCCGAGCGGTCGCGCCCGGCGTGGGAGGGGTCGCGCCCGGCGGATCGCCGCACGGACGGGCCCGCCGGACTCTCTCCGCATCTGGCGCTGCATCTACGGCCTCATCGGCCGGCTCGACTGGGCCCGCACCCCTAACGTCTTATTGCCATCAAGTCAATTTGACCGGATGGCAATGCAGTACGATCGGCCGATGCGGCGGGATTCGCCTCCGAGGGCCGGCGGGCGCGACCCGGGGCCGCGGCGGCTTCCGCGGGAGGTCCGCCACGAGCAGCTGACCGCGGTCGCGATGGAGATAGTCGCGGAGCAGGGCTTCGCGGAGTTCTCACTGGACGAGGTGACGGCCCGTGCGGGGGTGACGCGCAAGCTGCTCTACCACTACTTCCCGAGCGGACGCGCCGACCTGGTGCTCGCCGTGGCCGAGCGTGCGGGCCACCAGCTGACCGACGAGTGGATCGTCGGCGGTCCCATGGACGTCCAGCAGCGGCTGGCGGCGAACGTAGGGCGGATCGTGGAGCACGCGATGGAGCCGAGCCCGCCATGGCGGATCTACCGACTCGCGCGCGCGGCTCCGGAGCAGGAGATCCGCGAGTCGGTGGAGCGCTTCGTCGAGGTCGTGATCGAGAGCATCGCCAGCAACCACCTCTCGACGACCAGCCCGCCGCTGATCGTCAGACTGGCGATCCGGGGCTACCTGATGTTCTTCGAGAGCATGCTCGACGATGCCCGGACCACCGCGGTGCCGCTGGAGGCGGTGCTGGCCGTGCTCAACGACACCCTCGCGGCCGCGATCGCGTCTGCATCGGCGGCATGACCGAACCGATCGGCGATCATTCGTCGATGTCCGAGATCACCTCATACGAGCAGGCATGCGCCGTGCATCGCTGGAACGTTCCAGAGCGCTACAACATCGCCGCCGACGTGTGCGACCGCCATCCGCGCGACAAGCCGGCGATGATCCACGAGGACTTCAGCGGCAACGTGCGGCGGCTGACGTGGGGCGAGCTGCAGGACATGGCCGGCGCGTTCGCCAACGTCCTCTCGGAGGCCGGGGTCGGGCGTGAGGATCGGGTGGCGATGCTGCTGCCGCCGACGCCGGAGACGGCGGCCGCCTTCTTCGGCACCTGGAAGATCGGCGCGATCCTGCTGTCGATGTCGGTGCTCTACGGCGATGAGGGCATCCGCCACCGGCTGACCGACTCAGGGGCGAAGGTGCTCGTCACCGATGCCGCCAACGCCGGGCGCATCGAGCCCGGGCTCGTGGAGCGCGTGCTGGTGCTCGATGACGACCTGCTCGCCGGGGTCTCACCCTCGTTCGAGACCGTCGACACCGCCGCCGACGACCCGGCCCAGCTGTACTACTCGTCGGGCACGACCGGGCTGGCGAAGGGCATCCTGCACGCCCACCGATACCTGCTCGCCCACGAGGAGTTCGTCTACTGCCACGACGTGCGCGACGGCGAGCTGTTCCACGGCATGGGCGAATGGGCCTGGGCGGCAGGGGTGGTGCCGCTGCTGGGACCGTGGCGCTACGGGGCGGTGCAGTGCGTCTACCAGCGAGAGGGCGGCTTCGACCCTCACAGGCAGCTCGCGTTCCTATCCCGCCACGAGGTCACGAACGTGTTCGGGACGCCGACCGCGATCCGCTCCATGATGTCGATCGCCGATGCCGGCACCCGCTACCCGCAGCGCTTCCGCGTCGTCTGCTCGGCCGGCGAGCCGCTGAACCCGGAGGCGATCCGCTGGGTCCGGGACCAGTACGGCGTAACGGTGCTCGACTTCTACGGCCTCACGGAGTCCTACCCGCTGTGCGGCAACTTCCCGTTCATGGAGGTGCGCGAGGGCTCGATGGGCAAGCCGCTACCGGGCTGGGAGGTGGCGATCCTCGACGAGGACGAGAACCCGGTCGCGCCGGGAGAGCGGGGCGAGATCTGCCTGCGGGCGCGGTCCAACCCGCACTACCCGCTCGGCTACTGGAACCGGCCGTCGGAGGACTCGCAGGAGGTCTTCGGCGGCGACTGGTTCCACACTCGCGACGCTGCCAGGACCGACGCGGACGGCTTCTACTGGTACGAGGGGCGCGCCGACGACGTCATCATCTCCGCCGGCTACCGGATCGGCCCGTTCGAGGTCGAGTCGGCCTGCCTGGAGCATCCCGCGGTGGCTGAGGCGGCGGCGGTCGCGCACCCCGACGAGCGGCGCGGCAACGTGGTCAAGGCGTTCGTCGTGCTGGCCGCGGGCCACGAGCCCTCGGACGCGCTGGCCGAGGAGATCAAGGCCCACGTGCGCGACCACCTGTCCGCATACGCCTACCCGCGGCTGATCGAGTTCGTGCCGGATCTGCCCAAGACACTCACGGGCAAGATCCGACGCGTCGAGCTGCGCCAGCGGGACCGGGCGCCGGGGAGCTAGCCCCTCCGGCGCCGGTGCGGCGCCGGCGCGGCGCTACAGGCTCGCCAGAGCCGCCGCCGCCGCTTGCTCGCCGGATCGGATCGCGCCGTCCATGTAGCCGGACCACAGCGCCGAGCTGTCCGAGCTCGCGTAGTGGAGCGCTCCGAAGGCCTCCGCGGTCGGGTCGTGCAGCGAGGTCAGGACTCCGGGCGGGTTGATGCTCCCGTAGGCGCCGCGCGTGAACGGCTCCCGCGCCCAGTCGAGATCCACGTAGGCGATCGGGCGCAGCGCCTCCGGACCGAAATAGCGCGCGAAGCTCGCGAGCGCCGCGCGGCGCCGGGCTGCGCGGCCGACGCCGTAGAACGCGCGGCTGTCGTCGCCTTCCATGAACCCGACGAGCACGCCCGGGAAGCCGTCGGGGGGCGAGTTGTCGTAGGTGACGCGGATCGGCCCCACCTCGGAGGTGGCGGAGCCGTTGAGCCCCTTTTCACGCCAGAACGGGGTGCGGTAGATCGCGTTGACCTTGACCACCGAGCCGTTGGGCTGGCGTTGGAGGAACTGATCGAGGGCGGGGGGCAGCGGCGGGTCGAAGGTGATCCGTCCGGCCAGCGTCTTGGGCACGGTCACGATCGCTCGCCGAGCTCGATAGCTGTTCCCGGCGGTCGAGTGCAGGGTCACGTCCGTCCCCTGCGAGATAGCGGTGATCGCGACCCCCATTCGAACGGCGTCTCCGAGCCGGCGCGCCAGGATCTTCGAGAGCTGCTGGGGGCCGCCCACGAAGCGGATGCTCTGGGAGGACCCGATCAGCGTGTTCAGATCGCCGCCGACGCTGCCGATCGCCTGAAGCAGGTCAAGCAGCGAGATCTGCTTGGGCTCCTCGCCGTAGACGCTTCGGATCGCGAGCTCGGTCAGGTTCCGCGCGACTGGGCTGCTGATGTTCTCGGAGATCCAGGTCTGGCAGGTCTGCCGGTCCCAGGTGAACGCGCTCGGGGCCGTCCACGGCGCGTCGACCGGCACCGACGTGGCCATGCGGTTCAGCTCGGCGATCGTGGTGGCGAGCTCGCCGAGGGACACGGGGTCCACCGGCGGGATGCCGCCGCTATAGGCCTGCAACTCGCCGCCGGCGCGGAAATAGACGCTATCGCCCCTGGAGTACGTCGCGAACGTCCTGACCCCCAGGTCTCTGGCGAGACCGAGGACCCTGTCCTGCCCCGGACCCGCCCACTCGCCTCCCAGTTCGACCACCTTGCCTGGAGCGATCTCGTGATCGAGGTTGCGCCCGCCGACGCGCTGGCGCGCCTCGAGCACGATCACCGAGCGGCCGGCGTCGCGCACCACCCGAGCCGCGTTCAGACCCGCCAGCCCGGCGCCGACGACGGCCACGTCGTAGAGCCGACCGCCGGCCGAGCGGCGCGAGCGCGGTCCCTCCGCGGCGAGCGTCCCATCCGCGCCGGTGAGCGCTCCGCCCGCGACGACGGCCATGCCGCCCGCGATCAGCTCACGGCGCCTGATGCCCTCCCTCCCCACAGGCGCAACCTAACAGGTCGCGCACCGTCACGGGGCGTATGACCGCGCGCCCGCTCAGGAGCCGCCGCGCGAGTGAGCGCGCAGCTCGGCCAGGATCCGCTCAAGCCGCGGCTCGGTTTCGGTGTCGACGTGGGTCATGGCCGCGGCGACCGCGGGATGCACGGTCGCGATCTGACGGTGCATCTCGTGCGCGACCGCGCGATAGCTCGGATGACCCTCGCGCCCTGAGCGCAGCTCTATCAGCGCCATCGCCTCACGCGCGTTGAGGTCCAGCACGAAGCGGATGCGGTAGCCGAGGCACAGCGCGTACGGTGCGGCGGCGCGCAGACCGCGGTCGGCCAGCCGCTCGTAGGCCGCGCGTGAGGTCTCCAGCCCGCGCCGGTAGTCCTCGCCCCCGCCGGCGAGCTTCACCTGCTCGGGCACCTCGGCACCCAGGTCGGGGCTCAGAGCCTGCCACTGCACGGTCAGCATCCGGTGGCGCTGCAGGTCGCGGAAGGCGCCGTAGTCGGCCACGATCTCGAACCGGTAGCGCAGCGCCTCCAGACCCCGCCCGGGGCGGTGGCGGCGGTTGTCCCGGCCGCCGAGCAGGTCCCGCAGCAGCGCCGCGCGCTCGTCGGCGCTCAGCGCCGCGAGCGACGCGCGGATCGTCCGCTCGCCGCTCGCCGCCGACTCGAAGAGCAGCGCTGCCAGGAGGTCGTCCTCGTCTCCGTCGACGCGCGCGAGCCGCACCGAGGGCCCGCCGGCGGCGGCCTCGTCGCGATCGTGGCCGAGCCCCATCCGCTGCGCCCAGCGCTCGCCCGCGCGAGCGCGCGACTGCAGGTACTCGATCCAGCGCCCCCCGCGGTCGGGCCGCTGCACGCGCGCGACGAAGCTCGGGATCACCCGCCGGCACTCCGAGAGGAGCATCTCGCCGTAGTCGCGCGCCTCCGGCAGCGGGTGTGCGAGCAGGTGCAGGATTAGCTGCTCGAAGCTCTGGCCGCTGGCGTAGATACCCATGTGGGAAAGCGACGAGGCGGGCAGCAGCCCGCGCAGCAGGTCAAGGGACTTGGCGCGAACGGCGCGCTCGTGAGCGGCCGGGGCCTCGCCTTCGGCGAGCGGGAACGCGTCTCGTGCCCACGCGCCGACGCGCGGCAGCAGCGCCGCGTAGAGCGAGAACAGCTCATCCATCGCGCGCTCGTACTCGGGTCCCAGCTCGGCGTCCCTGTAGTACCGGTGGCCGCCCGGCGGGTCGGGCATCGGCCCGTCGTAGGCGATGTAGCGCGTCGACTGCTCCAGGTACGCCGCCAGCCGCGGGCGCTGGAGCACCTTGGTGAGCACGTTGGAGACCCACTCGCAGGCGACATGGGCGCCGCCCAGCTGGGCCACCGAGTCGTCGCCGTAGCCTAGGAGGACGCGCTCGTAGAACCGCTCGGCGCGGCCGCCTTCGGCGCGGTGGCCCTCGCCGGGAGCCGGCCGGCACAGGTCGTCCGCGAACTCGTCGAGCAGCAGCCGCCGCAGCGTCCCCGGGTAGCGGGAGTAGCGCGCGAACAGCGCCCCCTTGAGGGTCTCTGGCAGGTCGACTAGCGCGAAGACGGGACGGTCGAGGTTCGTGCAGTGGGCGCGCAGCAGCGCCCGCTCGGAGTCTGTGAAGCTCTCGACCGGGTAGCGCACGGGCGGCCGATCGTAGCGGCGCGACCGGCCGGCGCCGCCGTGGAGCGGGCCGTTCCGAGACCCGTGCGGGCGCCGGTAGGCTAGCCCGAGCCAATGGCAGGACCCGCCGCCCAGCCCGACGTCGAGCACGTGGACGTGATCGTCGTCGGCGCCGGGCTGTCGGGGATCGGCACTGCCTGTCGTCTGCTTGAGCGCTGCCCCTGGGCCAGCTTCACGATCCTTGAGGCGCGCGGGAGGATCGGCGGCACCTGGGACCTGTTCCGCTACCCGGGCGTGCGCTCGGACTCCGACATGTACACGCTCGGCTATCCGTTCGAGCCCTGGCGGGGCGCCGAGCCCCTCGGCCGGGGCGAGGAGATCCTCTCCTACCTGCGGCAGACGGCCGAGCGCCACGGCGTGACGGGCCGGATCCGGACCGGGCATCGCGTCGTGCGCGCCTCATGGTCCAGCGATTCCGCGCTCTGGACGGTGGACGTGCGCGGGCCGGCCGGGTCTCTGGCGATGACCTGCAGGTTCCTGGTCGGCTGCACGGGCTACTACCGCTACGACCACGGGCACGAGCCCGCCCTCCCGGGGGTCGAGAGCTTCTCCGGGACCGTCGTGCATCCCCAGCGGTGGCCGGCCGACCTGGACTGGGGTGGCCGCCGGGTTGCCGTGATCGGATCCGGCGCGACCGCCGTGACGCTGGTGCCGGCGCTGGCCCGGAGCGCCGAGCACGTGACGATGGTGCAGCGCTCTCCGACGTGGGTGATGGCCGTGCCCGCGCGCGATCCGCTCGCCGGCCTGCTGCCCAGGTGGTTGCCCGGGCGCTCGGCTGACCGCCTGCTGCGGGTCAGGAGCATCGCCGTGATGGCGCTCCTGTTCCGGCTGAGCCGCCGCATGCCGCGTCTGGTCTCCCGGCTTCTGCGCCGCGACGCGCGCCGCAGGCTGCCGGCAGGCTACCCGGTCGAGCTTCACTTCAACCCCGGCTACCAACCGTGGGACCAGCGCATGTGCTTCGTCCCCGACGGCGACCTCTTCGACGCGATCTCCTCGGGCCGAGCGTCGGTCGTGACCGACACGGTGCGCCGCTTCACCGAGCGCGGCCTGCTCCTCGGCGGCGGCCGTGAGGTCGAGGCCGACGTGGTGGTCACGGCGACGGGGCTCGACCTGCTCGTGATGGGCGGCATCGAGCTGGCGGTGGACGGCGATCCCGTCTTTGCGCCGGAGCGCTTCGTCTACCGGGGGATGATGCTCTCGGGGGTGCCCAACCTGGCGATGGAGATCGGCTACACGAACGCCTCGTGGACGCTGAAGTCCGACCTGATCGCGCGGCACGTCTGCCGGCTGCTGAACCACATGCGCGCGCACGGGCACACGCACTGCGTGCCGACGATGTCCGAGGTGGACCCGGCCAGGCGACCGTTGATCGACCTGACGTCCGGCTACGTGCGCCGTTCGGCGCACGAGCTTCCCAGCCAGGGGGCTCGGCGCCCGTGGCTGACCCGCCAGAGCCCGCTCCTCGACGCGCTGGACTTCCGATTCGGCAGGGTGGACGACGGCGTGATCCGCTTTCACCGCGCCGACCGCGCCGACCGCGCCGACCGCGCCGACCGCGCCGACCGCGCCGACCGCGCCGACCGCGCCGACCGCGCCGACCGCGCCGACCTGCCGGCGCGGCGCTAGAGCAGCCCGAACAGCGCCCGGCCGGCGTGCGCGGCCAGGTTGAACAGCGGCGTGGGGAAGACCCCGAAGCCGACGCACGCCGCTGCGAAGGCGGCGGCCACCAGGGTGACCTCGGTGAACCGTGGGCCGCTGCGCGCGCCGTCGAGCGCCGCATCCGCCTCCGGTGAGCCGCCCGCGATCGGCGCCAGCCCGCCGGGCCCGACGCCGGCGACCGCCGCGGAGGCCAGCCCCGCCCCTGGCGCCGGCACCTCGCTGCGCATCCAGATCGCCGCGGCGACCCGCAGGTAGTAGCCGAGCGAGATCATCGAGCCGATCACCAGCACGATCGCCAGCCACGTGTATCCGCCGTCGACGAGCGCCCGGATCAGCTGGAACTTGCCGATGAAGCCGACCGTGCCGGGGATCCCGGCGAGCGCCAGCATGGCGATCGTCATCGACCACGCCAGCCAGGGATCCCGGCGCCCGAGACCCGACAGGCCGGAGATCTCGTCGCCGTCGGCACGAGCCTGCTGCAGCGCCACGATCACGCTGAAGGCCGCGATGTTCATCATCAGGTAGAAGGCGAGGTACAGCACGGTCGCGTTGACCCCGAGCCTGGTGGCGACCACGACGCCGGCCAGCATGTAGCCGGCCTGCGCGACGCCCGAGTAGCCGAGCATCCGCTTGATCTCCGTCTGCTGCAGCGCCCCGACGTTGCCGACGACGATCGTGATCGCGGCGATCGTCGCCAGCGCCGGAGCCCAGGTGGCGCTGGCGCCTGCCACCGCCACGTCGAAGAACCGCAGCATCACGCCGAGCGCGGCGGCCTTCGTCGCGGTGGCCATGAACGCGGTGACCGGGGTCGGGGCGCCCTCGTAGACATCTGGGGTCCACTGGTGGAACGGCGCCACCGACGCCTTGAAGGCGAACCCTACGAGCGCCAGCCCCAGGCCGGTCAGCAGCAGCGGGTCCCCGAGCAGACCGCCCGCCATGGCGTGGTGGCCGTGGCCGAGGATCGTCGCCGCGATCCCCTGGAACTGCGTGTAGCCGGTCGCGCCGTAGATCATCGCCAGGCCGTAGACCAGAGTCGCGGATCCGACCGAGCCGATCACGAGGTACTTCAGGCCCGACTCGAGCGATCCCTCACGTCTGAACTCCGCCGCGCACAGGACGTAGAGCGGGATGGACAGCAGCTCGAAGCCGACGAACAGCGTGACCGTGCTCTGCGCCGACACGAGGATCGCCATCCCCAGCACGCTGAACAGCAGCAGCGAGTGGTACTCGCCGTGGCCGGCCGCCCGGGGCGCGACCTCCCGCAGCGAGATCAGGACCGCTGCGATCGCCGCCGCCGCGAAGACCAGGTCCAGCACCAGCGCCAGCCCGTCGACCGCGAGCGCGCCGGAGAGGATCGAAGCGGGGTGGTTCAGGCGCGTGGCCTCGTCGACGATCGCGGCCGCCAGCGTCGCAAGCGTGAGCACCGGCACGACCCGCTCGCGGATGAGGCTCCCGAGCAGCCCGACGAGCAGCACCAGCAGCGCGCCGCCGGCGAGGATCATGAACGGCATCAGCGACGCGTAGTCGATGTAGGGCCCGTGGAGGGCGGCGAGCGCGGCGATCCTCATCGGACGGCGCTCCCGGATGCGAGCTTGAGCGCGACGAGCATCATGGGGTGTTGCTCCCGGAGTTGGTCCCGCCGATCGCCGCCTGCGGGGCGCTCGCGGTCAGCGGGGGGTTTGAGGTCGGGCCGCGCTGCGCGTACACGCTCTGCGAGTGAAGCCTGACCGCGCCGATCTCGGCGGTGACCGTCGCATCGGAGCGCTGCAGCCCGAACTGGGGGTAGAACGCGAGCACCAGGATCACGACGGCCACGCCGGCGAGCGGCAGCAGCTCGCCCGGACGGATCTCGAACGAGCTCACGCTCGGGCCGACGCGGTTGTGCATCGAGCGGATGTAGAGGCGCAGCGCGTATGCGGCCGCGCCGACCACGCCGACCGAGGCGACCATGGCGATCGCCAGCTTGGAGTTGAACACCCCTAGCAGGATCATGAACTCGCCGATGAAGTTCGACGAGCCGGGCATCGCCAGGGTCGCGAGCGTGACGATCAGGAACAGCGTCGCCAGAACCGGCGCGCGGAAGGCGATCCCTCCCATGTCGGCGAGCTTCTCGGAGCCGCCCGCTCGCGCCGCGAGCGCCGCGATGATGAAGAACAGCGGTGCGGTCACGAGCGCGTGGTTGACCATCTGCAGGAGCGCGCCCTGAGCGCCCTGAGTGCGCAGCGAGAAGATCCCGAGCACGATGAAGCCGAGCTGGGCGACGCTTGAGTAGGCGACCACCATCCGCGCGTCGGGGGTGGTCATCGCGACCACGGTCCCCCAGAGGATCGAGACCAGGGCGATGATCAGCATCAGCGTCTGGAAGTGAACGGTCGCATACGGGAACAGCGGCAGCACGACGCGCAGGAAGCCGTACGCGGCGACCTTCGAGAGGATCGCCGAGAAGACCGCGATCGCCGGGATCGGCATCGCCTTGTAGCCGTCGGGGAGCCAGCCGTGGAACGGCACGAGCGGCATCTTGACCAGGAACGCGACCGCGAAGCAGAGGAAGATCCACACCTGCGAGCTGTGCGACAGGGGCAGCGCGTGCAGCGCGCTGAGCACGAAGGTCAGGTGCGTGTGGTGCTGGCCGGAGGCGAGCACGCCGGTCGCGACGGCTCCGACCAGCATGAACAGCGACCCGACCAGCGTGTAGATCACGAGCTTGGTGGTCGCCCGAACCCGCTGCTCGCCGCCCCACATGCCGGTCAGGAAGTAGAACGGGATCAGCATCAGGTCGAAGAACGCGACGAACAGGGCGAGGTCCTGGGCGCAGAAGGCGCCCAGCACCGCGCTCTCTGCCAGGCCGAGGTGCAGGTAGAAGGTCCGCGGTCGCTCCCACTGCCGGAACGCGGACCACACGGTCGCGGCGAGGAAGATCACCGTCGTGAGCACCACCAGAGCCACGTTGAGGCCGTCGAGACCCAGCTTGTAGTGGATTCCGAGCGAGGCGATCCAGACGTCGTCGGTGACGAACTGCAGGCCCGCGACCCCGCTCGAGAAGCGTGCCAGGAAGGAGATCGCGATCGCCAGCGCGACCGCGCTCCACACGACCGCGGCGCGGCCGGCGAGGCGGCCGGGCAGCAGCGCGGACGCGAGCGCGAGCGCGAGCGGGACCCAGATCAGGATCGAGAGCGTCATGCGCGGGCCACCGGGTGTTCGAGGGTTGGGACCGCCGGGCTCATGCGGCCGAGATCAGGAAGTAGAGGGCCATCCCGGAGATGCCGATCAGCATCAGTGCGGCGTACCAGCGCAGGAAGCCGGTCTGCGCTCGGCGCACGGCCGCGGACGCGGCCCGCACTGCGGCGGTTGTGCCGCCGGTGATGCCGCCGGCGATCGCGCCCTGCTCCAGGACCGATCCGGTGAAGCGCCCGAGCCACTGGGCCGGCCGCACGACCAGCGCGTCGATCAGCTCGTCGAAGTACCACTTGCGCAGCAGGAACCGGTGCAGCGCAGGGAGGCGCTGCTGCATCCTGGTCGCCGTGCCGGGCTGCGCGACCCAGATCCGGAACGCGATCGTGATGCCGATCAGGCCGATCGCCGCGCCGACGATCAGGCCGAGCCAGTCGGTGCCGGTGCCGGCGCGCAGCCCGTAAAGGCGCGAGCCGGCGAACGTCGGCGCCAGGAACTTGGAGATCACGTTGTCGACGCCCGGGATCTGGATCAGGCCGCCGACCAGCGCCAGCAGCGCCAGCGTCGCCATCGGGAGGCGCATCCGCCAGTCGCGCTCGGCGATGTGGTGGGACGGGCCGGGGAAGCCGACATCGGTGTCCTCCAGCTCCCCGTTGGCCGGGTTGTAGGGGGCCTCGTGGTGCGCGAGGTGGCCGCCCTCCAGCTCCCGCGCCTCCTCGCAGGGCTCGCCGAAGAAGGCGCGGAAGATCATCCGGAACGTGTAGAGGCCGGTCATCAGCGCGCCTACGTAGCCGGCGATCCCGAGCGCCAGGAAGCCGCCGCCGCGGTTGTCGAGGTAGCCGATGATGTCGTCCTTCGACAGCCAGCCGGAGAAAGGCGGTACGCCTGACAGCGCCAGGCCGCCGATCAGGAAGCAGGCGAACGTGAACGGCAGCGACCTCCTGAAGCCGCTCATCCGGTCCAGCGACTGCTCGCCGGCCATCGCGCCGATGATCGAGCCGGCCGACATGAACAGCAGGGCCTTGAAGAAGGCGTGCGTCATGAGGTGGAACAGGCTCGCCGAGTAGGCGCCGATCGACGCGCCCATCACCATGTAGCCGATCTGCGACATGGTCGAGTAGGCGATCACCCGCTTGATGTCGGTCTGCACGAGCGCGATCGTTGCCGCGATCAGCAGCGTCAGGCAGCCCACGATCGCGCCCACGTCGGCCGCGGTGGTCGCGATCTCGAACAGCGGGTGCATGCGCACGATCAGGTAGACACCGGCGGTCACCATCGTCGCCGCGTGGATCAGAGCCGAGACCGGCGTCGGACCCTCCATCGCGTCCGGGAGCCAGGTGTGCAGGGGCACTTGGGCCGACTTCGCGAAGGCGCCCACGAGCAGCAGCAGGCAGCCGGCGACAAGGTCGGTGGAGTTGTGGGGGAAGACGTGCGGAGCGACCGCGAAGGTCTTGAGGAAGTCGACCGTGTGGGTGTGACGGAGGATGAAGAACGTCCCGAGCACGAGCCCGACGTCGCCGAGCACGTTGATCACGAACGCCTTGATGCCGGCGCTGGTGGCGGTCGTGCGCCGATACCAGAACGAGATCAGCAGGTAGGAGGCGGCCCCGACGAACGCCCACCCGACGATCAGCAGCACGAAGTTGGCCGCCAGGATCAGCAGCAGCATCGAGAACACGAAGTAGTTCAGGTACGCGAAGTACCGGTTCAGGCCGCGGTCGGAGTCCAGGTAGGAGACGGAGTAGACGTGGATCAGGGTCGAGACCCCCGAGACCACCAGCGCCATGAACACCGACAGCGGATCGATCAGGATCGAGAGGTTCGCGTCGACGCCGGCGGTGAAGTCGTACCTCCACAGCGACGAGGTGAGCTGGCGGTGGTCGGGGCTGTGCCCGAGCAGCGAGATCAGCGCCCCGACCGCCGAGGCGAACGCGAGCGCGATCGCGAGCGACCCGAGCCAGCCGGCCGTCGTGCCGCGCCAGACTCGCCAGCCGAGCCCGATCACCACCGTCCCCAGCAGCGGGAACAGCAGGATCAGCCAGCCGAAGGTGGTGGTGCTCACGAGCGAGCCCCCGTTCCGGATCGCGGTGCCGGCCTCATCCGCGCAACTCGTTGAGCTCGTCGACGTCGATGGCCAGCCGGCGTCGGTAGATCGCGACGATCAGGCCGAGCCCGACCGTGACCTCGCAGGCGGCGATCACCATCACGATCAGGGCGAAGACCTGACCGTCGGAACCACCCCACATGCGGCTGAAGGCGACCAGCGCCAGGTTGGCGGCGTTGAGCATCAGCTCAAGGCAGAGGAGGATCACCAGCGGGTTGGGGCGCACCAGGACGCCGACCGCGCCGATGCAGAAGATGATCGCCGAGACGACCAGGTACCAGCCGATGGCCATCAGCGACCCGCCTCCCCGTCCCCGTGGGCCACCAGCCCCGCGACCTCGGCCATCGTGCCGGTGTAGGCCGGCCGCGCCGGGCGCAGCCGCGCATCGAGGCTCTCGTCGGGCTCGAGGCCGCGGCGCCGGCGTGCGAGCACGACCGCGCCGATCGCCGCCACCAGCAGCAGCAGCGAGGCGACCTCGAACGGGAACAGGTACGTGGTGAGGAACTCGGTTCCGATCTGCTTCGGGGTGCCGAAGCCCAGCACGTAGGGCGCGCCCTTGCCGGATATCCCCTTCAGCGCGGTCCCGAGCAGGGCGATGCAGAGCTCGACCGCGACCGCCACGCCGAACAGCGGCCCGAGCACGCGCAGCGCGCCGGGGCGGTCGGCGCCGCCGGTGAAGTGGGTCACGGACTCGTCGGCACCGCCCACGTAGGCGACCACGAACACGTACAGAACCATCACCGCGCCGGCGTACACGACCACCTGGGCCGCGGCGACGAACTCGGCGCGCAGCAGCAGGAACAGCGCGGCCAGCGCGACCAGGTGGCAGACGAGCGAGAGCACGTTGTAGAACGGGTTGCGCAGCATCACCACGCCGAACGCGCCCGCGATCGCGACGATCGCTGCGATGAAGAACAGGACCGCGCTCATCGCCGGCGCCTCCGCGGCTGCGCTCCGCTCGCCCGCTCCGGGACGGTCATTCGCCCTCCCGTCGCAGCGGCGTGCGCTCGATCGGCTCCGCCAGGAGCATCTCCTTGGTGAAGATCAGGTCCGAGCGCGTGTAGTCGGACATCTCGTAGTCGTGGCCCATGGTGATCGCGTCGAACGGGCACGCGATCTCGCAGTAGCCGCAGAAGATGCAGCGGCTGAGGTTGATCTCGTACACGGCGGCGTAGCGCTCGCCCGCCGAGACCCGGTTATCCGGGGTGTTCTCGGCGGCGACGACGCGGATGCAGTCGGCCGGGCAGGCGGCGGCGCACAGCGAGCAGCCGACGCACTTCTCGAGCCCGGGGTTGGCGGGATCGGATGTCTCGAAGCGGTGCAGCTTGTGACGACCGCGGAAGCGCGGGTAGACCGGTGTCTTCTCCTCCGGGTACTGGATCGTGATCGGGCCCTCGACGACCCTCATGAAGGTCGTCTTGAGGCCGCGCAGCGTCTCGCCGAACACCCGGTAGGCGCCGCGCACCGCGCCGGGGGCCGGCGCGCGGATCACCTTGACGACGCTGCCTGGGTCGTACGGGCTCATCGTCGGCCGCCTTTCCTCATGCCGCCACGACAATCGCCGTCACGAGCAGGTTCAACGTCGCCAGCGGCAGCAGGATCTTCCATCCGAAGGACATCAGCTGGTCGTAGCGCAGCCTCGGGAGCGTCGCCCGCACCCAGATGAAGAGCGTGATCACGATCAGCATCTTGGCTAGGACCACGAACGGGTCCACCCAGCCGGGCGGGTGGATCCCGAACGGCAGCAGCCAGCCGCCGAGGAACAGCGTCACCGCGATACCCGAGACGACGATCATGTTCGTGTACTCGGCGAACAGATATGCGACGAACGCCGTGCCCCCGTACTCGGTGAAGTAGCCGCCGACCAGCTCGGCGTCTGCCTCGACGAGGTCGAACGGGGCCCTGTTGGTCTCCGCGAACGACGCGGTCATGAAGATCAGGAAGCCGACGATCTGCGGGATGAAGTACCACATGCCGGCCTGCGCGCGGACGATCCCGGTCAGCGACAGGGTGCCCGCCGTGATCAGCACGCCGACCAGCGCCAGCCCCTGCGAGACCTCATATGAGATCAGCTGCGCGGCGCCGCGCATAGCGCCGAGGAACGAGTACTTGGATCCCGATGCCCAGCCGCCGAGCATGATCCCGTAGAACGAGATCCCGCCGAGCGCGAACACGTACAGCGGTCCGATCGAGACGTCGATCCCGTACAGGCCGACCGGCTGGCCGAAGATCTTCTGCACGTTGCCGAACGGCACCAGCGCGAGCGCCGAGACCGCGGTGACGATCGCGATCATCGGCGCGATCCGGAACAGCGACTCGACCGCGGTCGCGGGGCGGAACGGCTCCTTGAGCGCGAACTTGACGATCTCGGCCATCGGCTGCAGCAGCCCGTAGGGACCGACTCGGTTGGGCCCGTAGCGGCCCTGGAAGCGCCCGAGCAGCTTGCGCTCGTAGATGATCAGGATCGGCAGGACGGCGAAGATGACGCCGAAGATGACGAGCGCCTTGACGATCTGCACCCACCAGGGCTCGAAGAAGTAGACCAGGCCGAAGGCCCTCATCGTGCGCTCACCTCGATCGTCGGCTCGGTCAGCTCGTTGGCGGAGTCGGCGGCCAGTCCCTGGGCCAGGAAGGCGCTCCCCTCCTGCACCCCGGTGCGCACCACGGCCGTCGCGTTCAGACGCGTGCCGTTCTGCGCGACGACGACCTCGGCGCCGTCGTCGATCCCGAGGCGCCTCGCGTCGGCCGGAGAGAGCTCGAGACGCTGGCGCGGGACCAGGAACTTCAGCGACGGCGAGATCTCGCATTCGGGCGCGGCCCACAGCGGCCGGTAGGTGCCAAGGCGCAGGGCGCCGTTCGATGCCGCGGCGGCGTCGGGGGCGCGCCCGTCGCCGGATGGAGCCTCGCCGCCGGTGGTGGTCGGCTCGCCCGGGGCGAGAGCCGATGCCTGTGGCCGCTCCGGCCAGCGCACCCCGCCCCCGCCGATCTCCTCGAGCGTCAGCCCCTCGTACACCGGCACCGCCGCGACCAGCTGCTCGAACGCGTCGACGGCGTGCCGCACTCCGGTCTCCAGGCCGCAGCGACGCGCCAGCTCTGCCAGCACCGCCCAGCCGGGGCGGACCTCGCCCGGGTGCGCGATCGCGATCCGCAGCCGCTGCAGCCGCCCGTCGGGATGCACCACCGTGCCGTCCTTCTCGGCGTGCGACTCGGCCGGGAAGACCACGGTCGCATGCTCGGCGAGGCCCTCGGTCAGCACCGAGGCGTGCGCGACGACCAGCGCCGCGGAGCGCATCGCCCGCCTCCACAGCGCGCGGTCGGGAAGCTCGCGGACCGGGTCGGTCCCGAACAGGTGCAGGGCGGTGATCTCGCCGGTGGCGGCGGCCTCGGCGATCTCCGCACAGCCGCGACCGGCCGGGCCGTCGAGCTCCCCATGGCCGGGTCCCGCGTCGGGGACCGCGCCGGCCTCGCGCAGCCCGCGCCCGTTGGCGCCCGCGGGTAGGCAGATCAGCCCCGCGCCATCGCGCTCGGCCAGTCTCAGGGCGCGCGCGATCCGCACCAGGGCGGCCGCGCCCTCGGCGCCGATCCGCTCGCCGTAGAGGATCACGACATCCTCGCCGCCGTCGCGCAGCAGCTGCGCCAGCTCGGCGATCTCCGCCGGCGCGCCGGCGTCGACGGTCCCGTCGATCGCTTGGGCCAGGGCGGCCGCGAGACGGCCCTCGCCGCCCGGTTCGCAGCGGACGCCGAGCTTGGCGTTGGCCTCCAGCGCGGTCGGACGGGCGGTCGCGATCGCGAGCCTGACCCCGTGGCGGCGCACGCCCTTGCGGATCCGCAGGTCCAGGATCGGCGCGTCATCACGCGGATCGCAGCCGAGCAGCAGCACGGTGTGGGCGAACTCGATGTCGGGCACCGAGGCCTGCAGCGCGGGCGCCGCGAGCACCCGGGCCAGGTCGGCCGGGATCGGCGCCCCCGCCTCCCCCGACCCGGCCATCCCGCGTGAGTCGATGTCGGACGAGCCGAGCGCCTCGCGGCTCAGCCTGGCCAGGAGGAGGCCCTCCTCGTTGGATGCCTGTCCGCCGACGATCGTGCCGACCCGCCCGCGGTGCCTGGCCAGGCCGGCCGCGGCCTCCAGCGCGCGCTCCCACGAGGTGGGTCGCAGGACCCCGGCATCGCGGACCAGCGGCCGGGTGATCCGCTCGTCGACGTGGATCGCCTGGTAGGCGAAGCGGCCCTTGTCGCACAGCCAGCCGTCGTCGACGCCCTCGTTGTCGCGCGCGAGGACCCGCATCACCTTCTCGTCACGCACGGTGAACGTGACGTTGCACTGCGACGGGCACAGCGTGCAGACCCCGGCGCCGCCCTCGATGTCCCACGGCCGCGCCCGGAACCGGTAGGGCTGGGCGGTGAGCGCGCCGACAGGGCACAGCTCCACGATGTTGCCGCTGAACGGCGCTACGTACGGGTGGCCGTCGTGGGTGGCGACGAACGCGTGCGAGCCGCGCTCGGTGAAGATCAGCTGGTAGTCCTCGGAGATCTCCTGCGAGAAGCGGACGCAGCGATAGCAGAGGATGCACCGCTCACGGTCGATCGCCACGAGCGGCGAGAGCGCGAGCGGCTTGACGAAATGGCGCTTGGGCTCGATCACGCGGCTGTGGCCCAGGCCCCAGCCGAAGGTGATGTCCTGCAGCGGGCACTCGCCGCCCTTGTCGCAGACCGGGCAGTCGAGCGGGTGGTTGACGAGCAGGAACTCGACCACCGCGTTCTGGGCGTGGCGCACGCGCTCGGTCCGGGTGTGGACCACCATCCCGTCCTTGACGGGCGTCGAGCAGGAAGTCTGCAGCTTCGGGATCCCCTCGATCTCGACCAGGCACATCCGGCAGGCTCCGACCGGGTTGCCGAGCTTGGGCTCGTAGCAGAAGTAGGGGATCTCGACGTCCGCCTGCTTGGCCGCGTCGACCAGCATCGTGCCCTCGATGGCCTGCACCTCGCGGCCGTCGATCGTCAGCTGGATGGTCTTGCGCTCTGGACGTGGCATGCGGAACGGTGTTCTAGTGGACTGCGAGCGATTCGGTCTCGGCGAGCGGTCGCAGCTCGGCGGCGGCCGCCAGGTCCCGCGCCGCGGCGCGCTCGCGTGCGGCCTCGATGTCGGCCTCCAGCTCGGGCCGGAACTTGCGGATCATCGACGAGACGGGCATCGCCATCGCGTCGCCGAGCACGCAGAGGCAGTTGCCCATGATCTGCTCCTGGACCGAGCCCATGATGTCGAGGTCCATCGGCGTCGCCTCGCCGGCGAAGATCCGCTGCACCATCTTGTGGGTCCAGTTGGTGCCCTCGCGGCAGGGCACGCACTTGCCGCACGACTCGTGCGCGTAGAACTTGACGAGCTTGAGCATCGTGTCGAGCACCCGGCGCGACTCGTCGGCGACGATGATCGCGCCGGAGCCGAGCATCGAGCCGGCCTTCGCGAGCGTGTCGAAGTCGTAGGCAAGGTCCAGGTCCTCGCCGGTCAGGACCGGCGAGCTGGAGCCGCCGGGGAACCAGAACTTGACCGGGAGCCCGCTCGGTGGTCCGCCGGCGAGCCCGTAGATGATCTCACGGGATGGGATCCCCAGCTCGATCTCGTAGTTGCCGGGCCGCTTGACGTCGCCGGAGATCGAGATCAGCTTGGTCCCGGTGGAGGTCTCGGTCCCGATCGAGGCGTACTCGGCGGCGCCCATCCGGATGATGTGGGGCACCGTCGACAGCGTCTCGACGTTGTTGATCAGCGTCGGGCCGGCGTAGAGCCCCTCGATCGCCGGGAAGGGCGGCTTCAGGCGCGGGTTGCCGCGCTTGCCCTCCAGCGCGTCGAGCAGGCCGGTCTCCTCGCCGCAGATGTAGGCGCCGGCGCCGCGGTGCAGGACCAGCGAGAACGAGAAGTCCGAGCCGAGGATCCGCTCGCCGATGTATCCGGCCGCCCTGGCCTCCGCGATCGCCGCGTCCAGGATCTCGGCCTGGTGCTGGTACTCGCCGCGGATGAAGATGAAGGCGCGATCGATCCCGCCCGCGTAGGCGGAGATCGCGATCCCCTCTATCAGCATGTGCGGCGACTTCTGCATCAGCTCGCGGTCCTTGAAGGTGCCGGGCTCGGACTCGTCCGCGTTGCAGACCAGGTACTTGGCCATCGTTCCCTCGGGCAGGAAGGAGACCTTGAGCCCCATCCTGAAGCCCGCGCCGCCACGGCCGCGGATGCCGGACTGCTTGATCTGGTCGAGCACCTCCGCGCGCGACATGCCAAGCGCCTTGCGCAGCGACTGGTAGCCACCTCGCCGCTCGTAGACGGAAAGCGTGTTCAGCCCCGGCTCATCGATGTCCTCAAACAGGATCTTGCGGCTCACGACGGTTCCTCAGCTCGCTCTCGGGTCGTCGGGGTGCGGGGCGCCGCCGCCCGGGTGGGCGCCGGGATCGACGCATGCGCGGCTGCGCAGCTGCTTTTCGGGCAGGACCGACCGGCCGGCGCGCAGGTCATCAACGATGCGCTGCGCGTCGGACGGCTCAAGCGGTCCGACGAACTCGCCGTTGACCGACGCCATCGGCGCGATGTCGCACGCTCCCAGGCACTCGAACGATCGCACGTGCACGGTCTCGTCGCCGGCCGCGGCGGCCGTCAGCGCGTCGAGCACCTCGTCTGCGCCCCGCAGCGAGCAGGAGATGTTCGTGCACACGTAGACGTCGTCGTGCAGGGGGCGCGGCTCAAGCTCGAACATGTCGTAGAAGCTCGCCACCGAGGTCAGGTAGGCGGGGGTCAGGCGCATCACGCAGGCGACCTGTGTCCGGGCCAGGGGCGAGCACCATCCATGCAGCCGCTGCGCCGCGTGCAGCGCGGGGATCGCGGCCGACCGGCGATCCGGGTAGCGCTCCATCAGGGCCTCGATCTCGGCTCGCAGCTCGTCTGGCACCGGCGTGGTCGCCGGGTCCGGGACGACCGCGGGGTCCTTGGTCAGGTCGACGGCGTCGTCCCAGCCGGGTACCCGCGAGCCGTGCGCGAAGCGGCGCACGGGCGGCGTCGGGCCGACGCTCATCGGTCGATCCCCCCCAGGACCGGGTCCAGCATCGCCAGGGTCGCGATCAGGTCGGCGATGTAGCTGCCGCGCACCATCGGCGCGAGCGCCTGGAGGTTGACGAAGCTGGGGTCGCGCATGTGGACCCGGGCCGGCTTGCTCGACCCGTCGGCGCGAACGAAGCACCCGAGCTCGCCGCGCGGGCCCTCGATCGGGTAGTAGGCCTCGCCCGCCGGCACCCGGAAGCCCTCGGTGACCAGCTTGAAGTGATGGATGAGCGCCTCCATGCTGGTCGCCAGCTCGTGCCTGGGCGGCAGCGAGACCTTGCGGTTGGGCGTGATGTGGGGGCCGTCGGGCAGCCCGTCGAGCGCCTGCTGGATGATCTTGACCGACTCGTAGATCTCTGCGTGGCGGACCCGGTAGCGGTCGTAGTTGTCGCCGACGGTCCCGACCGGGATCTTGAAGTCGAATCGGTCGTAGCAGGAGTACGGGTGGGCCTTGCGCAGGTCCCACGGGTTGCCGGCCGCGCGCAGCAGCGGGCCGGTGACGCCGATCTTCAGCAGCGTCTCCTGGTCCAGGGCGCAGGTCCCGCGGAGCCGCTCGAGCACGATCTGGTTCTTCTCCAGCAGGTCCGCGTACTGGTCGGCACGGGTCGGCATCTCGGCGCAGAACCTGCGCAGCTTGGCTGCGAAGCCGGGCGGGATGTCCTCCATCACGCCGCCGACCTGGAAGTAACGGGTGTGCATCCGCTGGCCGGATGACATCTCGAACATGTCGAGGATCGACTCACGCTCGCGGAAGCAGTACCAGAACATCGAGATCGCGCCGAGGTCCAGGGCGCTTGTCCCCAGCCACACCAGGTGGGACATGATGCGGTTGAGCTCCAGGTGGATCACCCGCAGGTACTGGGCGCGCTCGGGCACCTCAAGCTCCAGCAGAGTCTCGACCGCGCCGCAGTAGGCCATCGAGTTGAAGTAGTAGGCCAGGTAGTCCATCCGCTCGATGACCGGGACGACCTTCCAGTAGGCCTTCTGCTCGGCGGTCTTCTCGATCCCGGTGTGCACGTAGCCGATGATCGGCTTGATGTCGCGCACGACCTCGCCCTCAAGCGTCGCCAGCAGGCGCAGCACCCCATGGGTCGCCGGGTGGTGCGGGCCGATGTTGAGCGTCAGCAGCTCATGGGTCTCGCCCATCCCGGCCGACTCGGCCGAGTAGGTGATCGACTCCTCGCGGCGTCGATAGCTGGACGTGTCGAGCGAGCTCACTGCCACCTTCCGTAGCCGTCGCGCTCGTTGTGGGTGAACAGCACGGGCTCGCCGCCGACGGGGAAGTCGCGCCGCTGCGGGAAGCCCTCGAAGTCCTCGGGCATCAGGATCCGTCGCAGGTCCGGGTGACCCTCGAAGACGACACCGAACATGTCGTAGACCTCACGCTCGGGGAACTCGGCCCCCGGGAACAGGCCGGTCGCCGTGGGCACTCGCGGATCGTCGGTATCGACCCTGATCTTGACGGTGATCCGGTCGACCTCGCTCATGTCCAGCAGCTCGTACAGGACGCCGAGACGCGGCTGCTGCGGGTAGTAGTCGACCCCGTGCAGGCTGGCCAGGAAGGTGTAGCCGCGCTCGCGCAGCGCGCCCAGCACGTCGATGACGCTGCCGGCGGCGGCGACCAGGACCGCGCGGCCGTGGGAGAACTCGGTTGCGAGGATCGAATCCGAGTCGCGCTCTCGGATCTCGTGCGCGGTCAGCTCCAGGCCGGTGGCGTCAGGCACCGGAGGCTTCCTGTTCCGGCGACCCGCCGTCGGCGGCCGGCGGGAGGATCTCCTCGGTTCCGACGGCGTCGTAGCGCTCGCGCCAGCCGTCGGGGGAGTGCCCCTGGATCTTGTCGCGCAGCCGCAGGATCCCGTGCATCAGCGCCTCGGGTCGCGGCGGGCAGCCGGGGACGTGCACGTCGATCGGCAGGAACTTGTCGGACGGGACCAGCGCGTAGTTGTTGAACACGCCCATCGACGAGCAGCAGGCGCCCATCGAGATCGCCCAGCGAGGCTCGAGCATCTGGTCGTAGATCCTCCGGACCACGGGCGCCATCTTCACCGACACGCGGCCCGAGAGGATCAGCAGGTCGGCCTGTCGCGGCGAGGCACTGAAAGCCCCCCAGCCGAACCGCGCGACGTCGACCCTGGCCCCGACGATCGACATCATCTCGATCGCGCAGCAGGCGAGCCCGAAGGTCATCGGGTAGATCGAGTTCCCCTGCGACCACGCGACCGCCTTCTGCACCGTCGTCGTGAGGACGCTCTGCTCCACGTAGCGCTCGAGGGCCTCGCCCTCGAGGTCGCCGCGCAGCATGTCGCGCGCCAGCAGCTGGCGAGCGCGGAAGTCGTCGGACGCGCCCAGGCGCTCGCGTCTCATTTCCATTCCAGGGCCCCCCGTCTCCACACGTACACGAACGCGACCATCAGCAGCGCCACGAACACGATCGTCTCGGACATCGCGAAGGTTCCGAACGCCCGCAGCTGGACCGCGATCGGATACAGGAAGATGACCTCGATGTCGAACAGGATGAAAAGCATCGCGATCAGGTAGAAGCTGATCCCGAAGCGGAAGCCCCGCTGCACCTCGGACGGCAGCCCGCACTCGTACGGGGTCGTCTTGGATTTGGTGCGGTGGGTCCCCCTGACGCCGGTGATCAGGTTCAGGAACCCGAACAGGCCGCCGACCGCGGCCCCGAGGACCATGAATACGATCGCGGGAAGGTACGAGCGCAACATCGCCAACCCCTTATACCACCAATGCGGAAACCTTGTAACACAGTGTCACTTAGTGCGAAATGCGGCTATCGACAATTCGGCAGGATGTCACGCGGGGGCCACCTGACGCTTCGACACCCGCCCCGGTTCGGCGCATCCGGCGGTACGGTTTCTGACAACGGAGGGCTCCCTTGAGGGCCGTGCACGTCGTTCTGGGCGTTCTGTGCGGTGCGCTGTTCGCCGGCGCGGGCGTGTGGGGCGCCTGGTGCTGGCACAAGGTCCGCCACAGCGCGCTCTTCTGGCGCCTTCTGCGCGCCGGGCAGGCGGCGGTCGTGCTCGAGGCGGCGCTCGGCGGCCTGATGGTCGCCACGGGGCGTCGCGGCAACACCCTGCACCTCGTCTACGGCCTGCTGCCGATCCTCGTGTCGTTCGTCGCCGAGCAGCTGCGGATCGCCGCTGCGCAGACGATCCTCGACGGCCGTGGGATCGAGTCCGCCGCCGCCGTCGGCGAGCTGCCCGAGGTCGAGCAGCGCGCGATCGTGATCAGCATCATGCAGCGCGAGATGGGAGTGATGGTGCTTGCCGTGCTCGTGATCCTGGTGCTGCTCTTCCGCGCGGCCACAACGTCCTGAGCGGGCTCGGCGGCGGGGCGGCTACCGCTCGGCGGCGGGAGCGGTCCGGTTCGCGCGGGGCAGCGAGTGGTAGCGCCCCGCATACCACAGCAGCGGCGCGCCCTCGCCCAGCCCCAGGTCGATCACCTCGCCGATCGCGATCGTGTGGTCGCCGCCCGCGATCAGCTCCCGCAGCTCGCAGACCGCCCACGCGATCGAGCCCTCGATCACCGGCATGCCGTTGGAGAATCGGTGCTCGACGGCGGCCAGCTTCTCGGCCTCGGGCAGCTTGGAGGCGAACACCCCCGCCAGCCCCTCCTGGTCCGCGGCCAGCAGGCTGACCGCGAAGCGGCCGGACTCACGCACGAGCGGCAGCGTCCTGGCCCGGTTCTCGAAGCAGACCAGCGCGAGCAGCGGGTCCAGCGAGAGCGAGCAGAGCGCGTTGGCCGTCATCCCCCCGGTGCCGTCCGGTCCCGCGCTCGTGATCACGGCGACCCCGGTCGCGAACCGTCCGAAGACCTCTCTGAACAGCTCCGGGTCTGGCTGGGTCCGCATGCGGACACATGTATAGCGTCGGGTCGAGCGGGGCCGTCGAGGGCGGTCCCGAGGGAGCTCAGCGGCTGGCCGAGCGGGGCGGTCGAGGGCGGTCCCGAGCAAGCCCGGCGGGTCGGCGCCGGTCCGCGGGGGGGCTCCCGGCGGGGCTGGGACCCCGGCGCCGGCACCTGTGGTTGCCGCCGTAGGGGGGACGGTCGCGCTGTGCAGCCTGCGAGCGTCTTCGCCGGCGTCCGGGGTGAGCATGGATTCGCCATGGAACCGCGGGCTCCTTCCGCGCGGCCCGGATCCGCGGCCGCGCGCGGCCGATCAGCGGGTCACGTCGAGCCTGCCGTAAGCGCCCAGCGACTGGTCGGAGAGGATCGAGGAGGCCATCACGTAGCGGCCGGCGATCAGCGCCGCGTCGAGCACCACGGTCCGGCCCGGCGCTATCGGGCCGGTGGAGATCTCCGGCCGGCCCTGCAGCGAGATCACGAGGTCGTGCGTGAGGCGCCCGTAGTTGTGGACCACCAGCGTCAGGACCCCCGCGGCCGTTTGGACGTCCCGGGGGATCACGCGGTACTCGGTGAGCGCCACGCGCAGCGTGCCGTTCCCGGGCACGAACGTCGCGTGGCCGCACCCGGCGAGCGTCGCGGCCGCAAGCGTGAGGGCGATCGCGCTCGGGGCGAGTCTGCTCCGGGGCCGCGCCGTAGAGGCGGTCGCCGATCCCTCCGCGGGCACCGGAATGGAGGCTGCGCCCCGGCGCGCCACGGGGGCCGCCTGAGCGTCCTGCGCCCACCGTGGGAGCCGCCTGGCGGGGCCCGGTCCACGTGGGCGCGTCGTGATCACGTGGACGTCATTATGATCTGGCTCCCATGAGACGGCTGGCAAGGATCCTGGCGCTCGGAATGGCCGCCACCTCCGTCGCCGCGGCGACCGCCGCGTGCGGCACTCAGAACATCAGCGTGCCGCAATCGGACGCCGCGCTCTACCACGGCGCTGTGATCTTCTCCGAGCGGTGCGCCGGATGCCACACGCTGGCCGCCGCCGGGACGCACGGGTCGCCGAAGAACATCCGCGACTCGATGAACATCAGCGGGCCTGACTTCAACCAGCGCTGCGAGCGCCCGATCGATCGCGTGCTGTACGCGATCGAGAACGGCGGCTTCTCCGGCGCCTACATGCCCCAGAACGTGGTCGTCGGCCAGGACGCGGTCGACGTGGCCAAGTTCGTCGCCACCTACGCCGGCAGGGAGATCCCCAGGCAGGTCGGGGTGCAGCCCTGCCAGGACAGGCCGATCGGAACGCTGCCCCCGGGGTCCGGCACGGTCAACGCAGGCTCGGCATCGGCCTCCGCGTCGGTGTCCCAGAAGAGCGGCAGCTCGGGCAGCTCCTGACGGTCCGAGCCGGAGGCCAGCGCCGGTGCTCGACATCAGGCTGATCCGGCAGGAGCCCGACCTCGTGCGAGCCGCGCTCGCTCGCCGTGGCGACGAGGTGGCCGCAGCGGTGGACCGCGTGCTGGAGCTGGATGCTCGGTGGCGTGCCCTGACCGCCGAGCTCGAGACGCTGCGCGCCGAGCAGAACGCGGCCGGTCGCGCGCTCAAGGGGGCGCCGACCCCCGAGCAGCGAGAGGCGCTGGCGGCGCTCGCGGCGCGCGGTCGGGCGCTCTCCGACGAGGAGACGTCGCTGCGGTCCCAGCGCGACGCGGCGCTCGGCTCGCTTCCGAACCTGCCAGACCCCGAAGCTCCTGCCCAGGACACGGTGCTGCGTGAGGTCGGAGATCGCCTTGCGGAGGGTCGCGATCACCTGGAGCTGGCGGGTCCGCGGATCGACATGGAGCGAGGGGCCCGGCTGTCGGGCTCGCGTTTCGCCTACCTGCGCGGCGAGCTGGTGCTGCTGGAGCTGGCGCTCGTGCGCTACGCGATGCAGAAGCTGGTCGCCGAGGGGTTCGAGCCGGTGATCCCCCCGGTGCTGGTCCGCGAGCGCGCGCTCTACGGGACCGGCATGTGGCCCGACACCGAGCAGCAGATCTACCGTCTGGCCGACGACGACCTGTATCTGGTCGGCACCTCCGAGGTTCCGCTCGCGTCGCTGCACCAGGATGAGATCCTCGCCGCCGATCAGCTGCCTCTGCGCTACGCCGGCTTCTCGACCTGCTTTCGACGTGAGGCCGGGGCGGCCGGCAAGGACACCCGCGGCATCTTCCGCGTGCACCAGTTCGACAAGGTCGAGATGTTCAGCTTCGTGATGCCTGAGACCGCGCGGGAGGAGCACCGGCGCCTGCTCGCGATCGAGGAGTCGATCATGCACGACCTCGGAATCCCCTACCGGGTCGTGGCGATCGCCGTCGACGACCTCGGAGCCTCGGCGGCCTCCAAGTTCGACATCGAGGGGTGGCTGCCCGGCCAGCGGCGCTACCGCGAGCTTACCTCCACTTCGAACACGACCGACTTCCAGGCCAGGCGCCTGGACATCCGCTACCGGCCCGCCGAGGGTCGACCGGTCCACGTGGCGACCCTCAACGGCACCGCGGTCGCCGTCGGGCGGACGATCATCGCGCTGATCGAGAACGGTCAGCGACCGGACGGCTCGATCGTGCTGCCGGCCGCGCTTGTGCAGTGCGGGGCCCCGGAGTCGCTGGCCCCCGCGCCGGGCCTGGCTGGCTGACGCGGGAGAGCTCCCGCCCGGCGGATCGGCGCGGGACGGGGCGCGCCCGGGCGTGCCGTCTAGCGGACCGGTCGAAGCGGCCGGAGAGCCGGCGGGCGACCGCTCTCGAGCACCACCAGCGCGGCGCGTGGCGGCCCGCAGGTCGCGATCCGCGCGCGCAACCGCACGCCGAACGTGTTCCATGGGCGAACGAAGCTTCGCGCCGTGCCCGCGTCATCGCCGCTCGCCGCGTGCGCGATCCTGGCGGCGAAGCCGGTCGATCCCTGGCTCTCCGCGTCCGCCGGCGCCAGCAGCTCGCCGACGGGACGATCGATCGCCAGCTCCTCGCCGATGCCGAGCAGCAGCTGCGCCTCGCGTGACATCGCCTGCACGAGCAGCGCCGAGTCGACCACCAGGAACGCGTCGTGCGGCGAGGGCACCGCGTCCTCGCGCGCCTCAAGCAGCAGGCCGAAGCCGCATGAGCGGCAGACCCGGGCGGTGGGGACGGGCGTCGCGCCGCCGGGCGCCGGTGCCGCGCAGTGGCCGCAGAACCAGCGCCACGCGACCGGTGCGTCTCCACCACCGTCGATGAGTCTGAGTGCCGGTCGTTGGATCATCTGCTGGCTCGATCGCCTCTGCCGGACGCCGATCCCGTCGACCCCCCGCGATGGCGGACCAGTCTATGAAACAGATCGGCGGTCCGCAAGGATCCTTCAGCGTTCGGTCGATCTCTCAGCGATCGTCGCAGGAGCGTGTCCGGCCATGGCGGCCCCAACCTTCGCGAGCAGCTCACGCTCGGTGAACGGCTTGCCGAGCAGGATCGTGTCGGCCGGCAGCGTTCGCCTCGATCCCAGGACAGGCGCGGCGTAGCCGGACATGAAGACCACCCGCGCTCCGGGGCGGATGCTCCGGAACCGCTCGGCCACCTCCCTGCCCATCATCTCGGGCATGATCACGTCGGCGATCAGGAGGTCGATCGGCCCGTCGTGCGCGCGGGCGAGATCGAGCGCGGCCGCACCGTCCGCGCACACCAGCACGTTGAAGCCGTGGCGGCTGAGGATCCTCCGCGCCACCTCTCGGATCCCGTCCTCGTCCTCGACGATCAGGACGGTCGCGCCCGCGCCGACCGTCGCCACGTCCTCCTCGGGCGGCGGCGCCGACGGACCGTGATCGGTGGACGGCAGCATCACGGTGCAGGTCGTCCCGATCCCCGGCTCGGAGTAGAGCCGGACGCTGCCGCCGACCTGGGTCACGACCCCGTAAACGGTCGCCAGCCCCAGCCCCGTGCCCGCGCCCTCCGCCTTGGTGGTGAAGAACGGTTCGAACGCCCGCTCGATCGTCTCGCGGTCCATCCCCTCGCCGGTGTCGCTCACCCGCAGGCGCGCGTGGGGCCCCGGCGACGTGTCGGTGGGATCCGCGCTCTCGTCGACCTCGACGTTCGCGGTCTCGATCACGAGCGTGCCGCCGTCAGGCATCGCGTCACGCGCGTTGACGGCGAGGTTCAGCAGCACCTGCTCAAGCTTCCCCGGGTCCGCCATCACCGCCGGCACGTCCTCCCCCAGAAGCAGCGTCAGGCGGATGTGCTCGCCGAGCGTGCGCCGCAGCAGCTCCTCGCTGCGGCGCACGATCGCGTTGACGTCGACGACCTCCGGCACCATCACCTCCCGGCGGGCGAACGCCAGCAGCTGGCGCGTGAGCCGGCCCGCGCGTCCGGCGGCCTCCACGACCTGGACCACGTCGTCGCGCACCGGCGACCAGCGGTCGTCGACCGTCGCCGCCTCCGCCAGCCGCTCCTCCACGAACGCCGCGTAGTTGACGATCACCGAGAGGAGGTTGTTGAAGTCGTGCGCCACCCCGCCCGCGAGCTGTCCGAGGCTCTCCAGCCGCTGCACCTGGGCGAGCCGGCGCTGGAGCCGTTCACGCTCGGTGACGTCGGTAGCCATCACCAGCCGTCCCCGGCGGCCGCGGAAGTCGACCGGATGAGAGACGATCTCGACCGCGATCGGGGTGCCGTCGCGCTTCAGATGCCTCCAGGGACCGGACCGATCGCGCCCGCGGTCGGCGGCGGCGAGCTGCCTGCGCAGGGCCTGCTCCTCCTCGGCCGGGCGCAGGTCGACGAGCGTCATCGACAGGAACTCGTCACGTGAGTAGCCGTAGGCCTCGACGGCCGCGAGGTTGACCTCGAAGATCTCCAGCGTCCGCTCGTCGTAGATCCACAGCGGCTGCGGGTTCTCCTCGAACAGCATCCGGTACGCCGCGGCGGTCTCGCTCGCCTCACGCTCGGCCTCGCGCGCCGCCTCGCGCGCCTCTCCCAGCTCGTCCAGCCGCCGTTCGATGTCAGCGGACAGGCCCCTGAAGCTGCGCGACAGCGCGGCGATCTCCAGCGGCCCGCGCTCGCTCAGCGATGCGGCGCCGGCCGGCCCGCGCCGCATCGCGGCGCCGAGTGCGACGATCGGAGCGGCGATGAGCCGTTCGACCACCGCCGTCGCCACCAGCATCAGGAGCAGCGCGCCGGCGATCACGAGCAGGTAGTCGTGGTAGAGGCGGGAGGCCGCGGCGAGCGCGACCGAGCTGTCGATGCCGGCGTAGACGACCCAGTGCAGCCCGGCGACCGTGCTGCGCGCGAACAGGCGTCGCGTGCCGCTGGGCCCTGGGCGCTCGGGCGCGCCCCGGTCGCGGTAGAACGCCGTGCGCGCGATCGATCCGCCGAGTCGGGCGCCCGCCGGGCCAGACCGCGCCAGCAGCTCGCGGCCGTCGGCCGTGGTCACCACGTATGAGACGAACCTCGGCACGGCCAGCTCCGAGGCCAGCGCCGGTCCCAGCGACCGCAGGTCGACGAAGGCGGCCGCGATGCCTCCGCGCAGCGGTTCGGTCAGGACCGCCGCCGGCGCTCCGGTGCGCGGATCCGCGACCGGTGCCAGGGTGAGCTGGCCCGACATGGCCCGTGCCAGCCACGGCTGGCCGCGATAGCCGACCGCGAGGCGGCTGGACAGCGACGAGCAGGCCACCGATCCGTTCGGACGCAGGAGGTCGAGGTGGCCGGACCCGGCCTCGCCGATCGTGAACGAGAGCGTGCATCCCGCCGGTCCGCCACGGGCGCGGGACGCGATCGAGGGGCTGGACGCCAGCCCGGCGAGCGCCGGCCGCACGCTCGCCAGCTCGTCGCCCAGCAGCCTGGCCGCGCTGCGAGCCGCCGTGGCGGCCTGCGACAGCGCCTGAGCGCGCGCGTCGTCGACGCTGCGCCCGTGGACATAGACGGCGCCGCCAACGCTGGCCAGGATTGAGACGAGGACCAGGGCCGCCAGGTAGGCGCGCAGCCTCGGATGCCGGCGCAATCCAGAGAGCCTCTGTCTCTCGTCCACGGGACCTCGCTCCCGACCTGGGTTGGCGGGTCCGCCGCACTTGGCCGCCGGCTCGGTGCCGGGCGCCCGGTCCCGAGATCCCGCCACCACGATACGGGCCGGGGGGCGGGGCCGCAACGGACCGCCGCGGAGCTTCGGACGGCCGAACGCCGGCACACGGACCCGCGGGGCCGTGACCACCGCCGCGAACCCTCGGACGCCGGCGGCATGGCCGTACGGCGGGGTCGAGCCGCCGGTGCGACGACGGGCGGGGAAGTGGACGGAGAGGGGGGGATTCGAACCCCCGAACGAGGTTGACCCCCGTTACGCGATTTCCAGTCGCGCCCGTTCAGCCGCTCCGGCACCTCTCCGGGACGTGGAGAGCCTAGTACACGCGGCGCGCGTGATCCCTGTCCCATGGCTCGGCCACCGGCCGCGGTCGGCGCGCGCTCGGATCCTGTGCCGGGCGCCGGCCCCGGGCGCCGGCCCCGGGCGCCGGCCCCGGGCGCTTCGCGGATCGGCGCGCGCTCGGATCCTGTGCCGGGGCGGCCCAGGGCGCTTCGCGGATCGGCGCGCGGTCAGATCTGCCAGCGACCGCCGCGCAGCAGCGCGACCGTCTCGCCGCCGGTGCGCACGCCGTCGACCGATACCTCGTCGCCGCCGATCATGAAGTCGGTGTGGATCGCGCTCTCGTTGATGCGCTCGACGTCCGCCGGATCCCCGACGCCCAGGTGGTAGCCGCCGCCGAGCGCGATATGGCTGGCGGCGTTCTCGTCCAGCAGCGTGTCGAAGAACACGGTCTCAAGCGGGCCGATCCGCCCCTCCCGGTCGACCAGCGCGACCTCTCCGAGTCGTGCCGCCCCGTCGTCGGTCGCCACCAGTCCGCGCACGACCTCGGCTCCCTGGTCGGCGTCGACCTGAACGGCCCGCCCCCGCTCGAATCTGACCCGCAGCCCGGTAACCGCGGTGCCGGAAGTGAACAGCGGCTTGGTCGAGCGCACCTCCCCGTCGACGCGCTCGGGATCGGGGGTCGTGAAGACCTCCTCGGTCGGCACGTTGGGCTGGTGCACGATGCCGTCGACGGTTGCGAACCTGGCGGCGATCCACCTGCTCGAGGGCAGCAGGCCGATCGTCAGATCGGTCCCGGGTCCATGGAAGCGAACGCTGTCCAGCCGCAGATCGGTGAGCGCGCAGCTGACCCTCACCAGCTCGGTCAGCCGAGCGTCCCAGGCGGCGACGGGATCCGGCTCGTCCAGCCGGCAGACGTGCGCGATCTGCTCCCACAGCAGTTCGAGCGCCGCCGGCGGCTCGAGCCGTGGATGCACGAGGGTCGCCCAGGCCGGGGTCGGGCAGGGGACGATCGTCCAGTTCGTGGTCTGGTCGTTGACTACCCTCATCGACTCCGGCACGCGCGGGAGCCTGTCGAGGCTGAGCAGCTCGGGGTCGACATCGTCGAGCAGATGCGGCGCCACCGGTCCGGAGAGCGAGATCCGCGCGGCGCGCTGATCGCCGAGCGCGAGCACCCGCTCGCCGATCCACGGTGGAACGTACGGGAGCGTGTCCCGGTCGGCGTGCAGCGCCCGCGCGCGCTTGAGGTGGACGTCGAACACGCTCAGGTCGACGAACCGGGCGCCGGCAGCGTACGCGGCCTCGCCGATCGCGCGCCAGAGCGCCTCCTTCCCGGGCTCGCCGGCGAGCGACACGATCTGGCCGGGCTGCACGTTCGCGCCCTGCCGGACCGCGAGCTGCGCCAGCTGCGAGACGTACCTGTCGATGTCGGCCACGGGAACATGATGGCGCGCCCGCGGCGCCGCGGTCGCGCGGTAGGCTCCGATCAATCCACGACGGGCATCTCGGGAGGGAGCATGCGCGAAGGCCTGATGATGGATGACCACCAGCTGTCTCTGACGGCCGTCGTCGAGCGTGCCGAGACGCTCTCGCCCGACCGAGCGGTCGTCTTCAGGCGGCCCGACGGGTCTGTCGGGCGCACGACCATGGGCGACTGCGCCCGGCGTGCTCGCCGCCTGGCCGGCGCGCTGCGCGAGCTCGGGATCGGACCCGGCGATGCCGTCGGCACGCTGCTTTGGAACCAGGCCGAGCACCTGGAGCTGTACTTTGCGGTCCCCTCGATGGGCGCCGTCATCCACACGCTCAACCCGCGCCTGGCGGCGGATGAGCTCGGCTACATCGCGGCGGACGCCGAGGACCGGGTGATCGTCGTCGACGAGACCCTGCTGCCGGTGCTCGACTCGTTTCGCTCCGCGCACGAGCTTGAGCACGTGATCGTCGTGCGCCGTGAGGCTTCGCTGCCGGACGGCTGCCTGGACTACGAGCAGCTGGTGTCCGCGGGCGAGCCGCTCGCGTGGTCGGTGGCGCCGGAGCGGTCGGCCGCTGCCATGTGCTACACGTCCGGCACGACGGGCCGCCCGAAGGGCGTCCTCTACTCGCACCGGGCGCTGGTGCTGCACTCGCTGGCGGCGGCGCTGCCGGACGCCATCGACGTCGGAGCGCGGGACACGCTGCTGCCCGTGGTGCCGATGTTCCACGTCAATGCGTGGGGCATGGTCTACACGGCCGCGCTGGTCGGAGCGGGCCTCGTCCTGCCGGGACCGCTGCTGGATGCCGTCAACCTGCTCGATCTGCTCGCCGACGAGCGCGTCACGGTCACCGCCGGGGTGCCGACGGTCTGGATGGCGGTTCTGGCGGCGCTTGACGCAGAGCCCGGCCGCTGGGACCTGAGCGCGCTGGAGAGGCTGATGGTCGGCGGCTCGGCCGTGCCCGAGAGCCTGCTCGCCGGCTTCGATCGGCACGGGCTGACGATCGTGCAGGCCTGGGGGATGACCGAGACCTCGCCGCTGGCGAGCGCCTGTCGGCTGCCGCCGGAGCTCGACGGCGCCACCGATGCCGAGCGCTACTCGTACCGCGCGCGGCAGGGCAGGCCGGCGCCGCTGATCGAGATCAGGGCGCGGGGCGAGGACGGCGAGCTGATCCCCTGGGACGATGAGGCGATGGGCGAGCTGGAGGTGCGCGGCCCGTGGGTGGCGCGAAGCTACCACCGCGGCCGCGGCGCGGACCGCTTCACCGACGACGGGTGGTTCAAGACCGGTGATGTGGTGCGCATCGATCCCGGCGGCAGCCTGCGGATCTGCGATCGCTCCAAGGACCTGGTCAAGTCAGGCGGCGAGTGGATCTCGTCTGTCGACATGGAGAACCTCCTGATGGCCCACGAGGCGGTCGCCGAGGCGGCCGTGATCGCCGTCCCCGACGACCGCTGGTCGGAGCGGCCGCTGGCCGTGGTGGTCCTGCGGGAGGGGCGGACGGCCGGTGCTGACCAGCTGTGCGAGCACCTGGCCACCGGTTTTGCTCGGTGGCAGCTGCCTGACCGGTTCGAGTTCGTGGATCAGATCCCGCGGACGGCCACCGGCAAGTTCAAGAAGACCGCGCTGCGCGAGATGTTCGCGGTCGCACGGAGCTGAGACCGGGCGGATCTGCGACACGGCCGGGGCGAGCAGAGGGGCCGGCCCGCAAGCGGGTGCCGAGGCGGGCGCGCCAAGCGCGCAGAGAGGCCGGCGCGCGGAGCCCGGGGTCAGCCGGCGACCAGCCGGCGCTTCTGCACCTTGCCCAGCTCGTTGCGCGGCAGCTCCGCCAGGAAGCGCACCTCTCGCGGGCGCTTGTGCGGGGCAAGCATCGACGCGACGTGATCGATCAGGTCCTGCGCCGTGACGTCGTCGCCGCGCCGCACGACCCATGCCACGACCCGCTCGCCGAGATCGTCGTCGGGCTCCCCGGTCACGGCCGCGTCCTCCACCGCCGGGTGCTCGCGCAGGCACACCTCGATCTCGCCGGCCCCGATCTTGTAGCCACCGCTCTTGATCAGGTCGGTCGCGCGTCGCCCGACGATCCGGATGGCGCCGGCGGGCGTCCTGGTGACGATGTCGCCGGTCGCGAACCAGCCGTCTCGCACCGCGGCGGCGGTCGCCTCGGGCCGGTTCAGATAGCCGAGGAACAGGTTGGGGCCGCGGACGTGCAGCTCCCCGATCGTCTCGTCGTCGGAGACCTCGATCGTGCGACCGTCCTCGTCGACGATCCTCACATCGATCCCGGCCAGCGGCGGCCCGACCGTGCCCGGGGCCGGCTCGCCGTCGGCCCTGATCGCGGTGTTCATCAGCGTCTCGGTCATCCCGTAGCGCTCGACCACGCGCCGGCCGCACAGCCGCAGCAGGCGCTCGTGCTCGATCGCCGGCAGCGCCGCCGAGCCAGACACCAGCAGCCGCGCCCGTCCCAGCGCGGACGCGAGATCGGGGGAGCGCTCGCACGCCTCGGCGAGCCGCCGGTACATCGTGGGCACCCCGAAGAGCATCGTCGCGGCCCCGTTCAGCGCCTCGCCGACCGCTTCGGGCGAGAAGCGGCCGAGGTGCATCGCGGTGCCGCCGCGTCTCAGCGGCCCGAGGATCCCGACCACGAGCCCGTGCACGTGGAACAGCGGCAGCGCGTGAGCGACCACGTCGCGCTCGGTCCAGGCCCACGCCTGCGCGAGCGCGTCGAGGTTGGACGCGATCGCGCGCCGCGGCAGCACGGCGCCCTTCGGCGGCCCGGTGGTGCCGGACGTGTAGACGATCAGCGCCGGCAGCTCGTCATCCAGGTGCCCTGGGCCGAAGTTCCGGTCCGGGCCTCCGTCCAGCGTCACCGGAACCCGCCGGCGTCCGGCCAGCGCCGCGGGCAGCTCCTGCCCGTCCGCCGCGAGCACCGCGTCCGGGTCCGCGTCGGCGACGATGTGCCCTAGCTCGGTCTCGCCGGAACGCGGGTTGACCGGCACCGCCGCGATCCCCGCCTCCGCCGCCGCGACCATCGCCACGCAGGTCTCGATCCGCGACTCGGCCACCACCGCGACCCGCGCGCACCCGTCCAGCGCGTGACCCAGCCTGCCGGCGGCGCCACGCAGCTGACCGTAGGTGAGCGAGCGCGCGGGGAACGCGATCGCGACGCGGTCCTCGACCGCGGGATCGTGCAGGGCCTCGAAGAGCACTTCTACAGTCTGCCGGAACGGTGGCACCCGCTCGGGACGCAACGAGGATCGTCGTCCCGATGCCGTCGAGGCGCCCCGAGCTTCGGGGCATCGCCGCCGTCGGGCCATCGCCCCCGTGTGGCCGTCGGCGGTCCCGCAACCGGGACTCGTGCCCGTCAGGCCACCGCGCCTGCGACCGACCGCGCCGCCGTCACCGGGAGGCGGTCGACCGCAGCCGCAGGCTGATGTCGGCGCACTCCGCGCACATCGTCTCAGGCACCAGGCCGGCGCGGATCAGCAGGCCGAACGCCTTGCAGCCGAGGCAGTAGCCGAACACCGACTCCAGCCCGGCCGCGGGCAGGAACAGAACCAGCACGATCTCGGCCGCTCGGTGATCTCCGGCGACGAGCGCAAGCACCAGCGCGGTGGTCGACATGATCGCGCCGAGCAGCTGCGCGAAGCGCTTGGGCGGCCCGGGGACCGGTCGCCGTGCGCCGAGGCGAGGGGCGATGACGTTCTGCGCCGCCCACCCGAGCGGGCTCAGGGTGGGACCGGTGGCCACCCGCGCCCAGAAGCCGTAGGCAAGCGGCACCAGCAACCAGAACCAGCCCGTCGCCAGGACGAGCACGACGGTGGTCAGCACGACCGTGGCCACGGTTCTGGCCGCCTTCTCGTTGACCGGGTTTGGGAATGCGAACAGGGAGCTCAAGATGGAAACAAATATATCCCGCTTGGCTTTTATGCGATTTATGGTTCTGTGAAGGGCGCGGGCCGACGGCGGCGCGCGCCGCCGGTCATGGCATCCTCGCCGTGAGTTGTTCCAACGCATCGGCCACGGGGGAGCCAGCGCGCTGGTGCCCGGCAACACGCTTGAGTCATTCGACGCGGCGCTGTCGCTCGGGATCGACATGATCGAGTTCGACGTGCGCGCATGGCGCGGGCGTCTGGTACTGGCTCACACGGTTCTGCACGCCTGCGGTGCGCAGGCGCTCGTCCTGGAGGCCGCGCTCGCCCACCTCGCGGGACCGCGGTTCGACGGCGTAGCCGTCAACGTCGATGTCAAGCACGCCGGCTGCGAGGCCGTGCTCCTGGACGGGCTGCGGCGCCACGGGCTCCTGAACCGCGCGCTGCTCTCGTCGCAGGTGCCGGAGGTGATCGACCGGATTCGTCACCGGGAGCCGCGTGCCCGCCTCGGGATCTCGGTCGGTGGGCGTCTCGCCCGCCTGAGCCGGCGGTGGGTCGACTGGCGCGCGCACGTCCTCGCCGGGCTGGCCTCCGAGCGCTGGCATGCGCTGATGGCGCAGCACCGCCTGGTGGACGGCGAGCTGCTCGAGCAGGTGGCCGCGCGCGACGGGCGCCTCTACGCGTGGACGGTCAACGACCGGCGTTCCATCGCGGCGCTGCGGGCGCTCGGGATCCACGGGGTCGCGACGGCCGACCCGCGCCTGTTCGAGCCATCCGGGGCGGACGCCGAGCCGGCCGCCGCCACCGTCTGAGTCGCGGTCGGCGCGCGAGTCCCCGCGCGGCGGGCGTCAGCCCGCGAGCTCCGACACGAGCCGGGTCAGCTCCACCGCCGCGGGCAGCCTCGTGGCGCCTGCGACCGTGGCGGCCGCGATCGGCCGGTGGATCGGTGCGCCCCCAAGCGGCCGCGCCACCAGGGTGCCCAGCGCCAGCTCCCTGCTCAGCGAGGCGCGAGAGAGGATCGACACCCCCAGGCCGGCCTCGACCGCCCCCTTGATCGCCTCGATGCCGGTCAGCTCGGCCGCGACTCGCAGCTGCTCGGGGCGCAGCCCGGCCCTGGCGAGCCGCTGCTCGGCGACCCTCCTGGTCCCGGAGCCCGGCTCTCGCACCACCAGGGCCTCCGCGGCGAGCTCGTCTGCCGCCACCTCGGCCAGCGCCGCGAACCTGTGCGCCGGGGCTGCGACGACCAGCAGCTCGTCCTCCAGCAGCGGCTCGATGGCGATGCGCGGATCGGCGATCTCGTCCTCGATGTAGCCGACGTCCGCGGCGCCGGCCAGGAGCGCGCGCACCACCCGCTGGCTGTTGTCGATCGAGACGTGCAGCCGGAGCGCCGGATGACGGCGCCCGAGCAGGGCGAGCGGCGCCGGCAGGATGTAGGAGCCGACGGTCCTCGAAGCGCTGACGCGCAGGTCGCCCTGGACCGCGCCGCGTGCAGCCGCGACCGCGCGCCGAGCGTCGTCGAGACCGGCGAGCGCCGCGTCGACCCTGCTGAGGAGCGCGGCGCCGGCGGCGGTCAGGCGGACCCGCCGCCGGCTGCTGCGGTCCAGCAGCGGACCTCCGAGCTCACGCTCCAGCGCGGCGATCTGCTGGCTGACAGCCGACTGGGAGAGATGCAGATCGAGGGCCGCGGCCGTGAAGCTGAGGCGCTGGGCAACGGCGCGGAAGACCTCAAGGCGGTGCTCGTCCATCGGTCTTATGATAAGCAAGGCTTATGTAATGACGCAATATCGGCTTTGTTTATGAGGTCCAGCGCGGCAACCATGTCGCCCATGTCCGCACTTGCCGATCGTTCTAGAGGTCTCTCCACCCGCGCCCTCAAGAGCTCGGGCACCGCCGTTCGCAGTCTTGCCGTCGCCGGCGCGGTGACCGCCGTCGCGTTCCCGCTGGGCGGCGCCGTCCCGATCCTGGGCGCGCCGATCGTGGCGCTCGTCCTCGGGATGGCCGTCGCCGCGGTCAGGCCGCTCGGCGGTCTGCGGACCGGGCTGGGAACGGTCTCCCGGCGCTCCCTCCAGGTCGCGATCGTGGCGCTGGGAGCGACGATCAGCGCCGGTCAGGTGCTCGCCGTCGGCTCCTCGTCGCTGCCCGTGATGCTCGGCTCGCTCGGTGCCGCGCTGCTGACCGCCGCGCTGCTGGGCCCCAGGCTGCGCGTTCCAGAGCGGCTCCGGGCGCTCGTCGGCGTTGGGACCGGCATCTGCGGCGCGTCCGCGATCGCCGCGGTGTCCGGCGTGATCGGCGCGCACGAGCGTGACGTCCGGTATGCGATCTCGACGATCTTCGCGTTCAACCTCGTCGCCGTGCTCCTGTTCCCGCCGCTCGGGCACCTGCTCGGGCTCAGCCAGGGCTCGTTCGGCCTCTGGGCCGGGACCGCCGTCAACGACACCTCATCGGTGGTCGCGGCCGCCTTCGCCTACGGCCACGTCGCCGGGGCACACGCGCTGATCGTCAAGCTGACGCGCACCACCGCGATCGTGCCGATCTCCTTTGCGCTCGCGCTCGCCGCGCGCCGCGGACGTCTGGGGGCGCAGCCGGGAGATGCCGGCGTTCGTCCGCTGCGGTCGGTCGTGCCGTGGTTCCTGGTGTGGTTCGCGGCGGCCTGCGCGATCGACTCGCTCGGGCTGGTAGGACCCTCGGCCCGTGGTGCGCTCTCGCACGCGGGGCTCGCCCTGACCGCGCTCGCGCTGGCCGCCGTCGGGCTCGGAGCCGACTTCGGCGAGATGCGGCGCACCGGCGGTCGCCCGCTGCTGCTGGGCGCGCTCGTCTGGGCGGTGGTCACCGCCACCAGCATCACGCTGCAGGTGCTCACCGGCACCGCGTGAGCGGTCGCCCTCGGGCTGCGGCCGGGACCGTGCGCTCGGGCTGCGGCCGGGACCGTGCCGGCCGCGGGCGGCGAGGCGGGGCCATCCGTGTGGTTACGCTATCCCTCCGGGCCCGGTGTGCGACCGTCCGTTCGGACGGTGCCGGTGACGACACGGACGGAGGATGCGATGCTGTCTACGCCGGGCTTGGTGCGCAGGTGGACGGCCGGCGCGCTCGCAGCCGTCGCGGTCTGCACGGCCGTCTTCGGCGAACGCGTCGCAGCGGCGGCCGGGCCGACCCCGCCGGCCGCGTTCGGCGTGCTGGCCGCGTCGCTGTCTCAGGACGGGCGGCGACTGAGCTGGACCGTGACGCTCGACCACGACTTCTCAGGCGGGGCCTTCCGGCGCGGGCGGCGGACGCTCTGCCTGTGGCTCGAGCGCCGTTCTCCGGGCGCGATGACGGGCCGCCTGTGTGTCCTACCGCCGGCTCGTCGTGGCCGGACGCTGCGCCTGACGTTCGCGCGGGTGACCGCGCGCGGCCCCGGCCGGGCGCGGGTCGTCGCGGCCACGATCACACGCGGCGGCCGCGACGAGCTGACCGCATCCCTGATCCCGACCGACTTCGATCCCGGCTACCGAGCGCTGCGATGGCAGGTTCGCAGCACCGTCGCAGGAGGCGCGTGCGCGGCCCCGGCCGTCGCCGCGGTCGCCCCGTGCTCGATCGCCTTCCCGGCGCGCCCAGCGCTCGCCCGGTTGCACACCCCCGTTCTGGTGGGGTGCGTGGCGAGCGGCCGATCACTCGTCTTCGGGGGCTCGCAGCACCGGCACGAGATCGCGCTGACGTTCGATGACGGGCCCTGGGGAACCCCTCCGTCGATCGACTTCGTCAATCTGCTCGCGCGTTACCACGTGCCGGCGACGTTCTTCGAGATCGGCAGCCAGATCAGCCGGTATGACCCGACCGGCGCGATCGAGCGCCGGATGCTCGCCGACGGCGACATGATCGGCGACCACACCTGGACGCATCCGGACATGCTCACGCTCCCGCCGGCCGCGCAGACCGCGCAGCTCAGGTTGACCGCGGACGCGATCCGCCGCGCGACGGGCTTCACGCCCTGCCTGTGGCGCCCGCCCTACGGCGCCATCAGCCCGCGGCTGGACTCGCTGGCGCGGGGTCTCGGATTCCTGACGATCTACTGGAACGTCGATACCCGCGACTGGTCGCTGCCCGGCGTGGCCTCGATCGAGCGGACGGCGCTGTCGAACGCGAGCAACGGAGCCATCGTCCTGATGCACTTCGGCGGGGGCCCGCGCTACGAGACCTACGCCGCGCTGCCGACGATCATCACGGCATTGCGCAGTCGCGGATACCGATTCGTCAACGTCGCCCAGCTGCTCGGGCTGAGGATGATCTACCGATGAGGCGGCGCCGCCGGCGCGGATGATCCTCGGTCGACGGCGGTCGCGATCGCCAGGAACGCCCGGGCCGCGGGCGAGAGCTGTCCGTCGCGGTGCACGAGGCCGATCGGGCGGGTGATCGCCGGGCGCAGGGCGCGGACCACCGCACCGCGTCGCTCGGCCTCGTGCGCGAGCGGAGCCGGGAGCAGCGCCCCGCCGGCTCCCGCCAGGACGAGCGGCACGACCGCCTCGCGCGCAGCCGTCTGCACGGCGATCCGGGGCGTGACCCCGACCGCCGCCAGGGCCTGCTCGAGCAGCATCCGGGTGGAGGTGCCCGGCGGTGTGACGACGAGCGGGATCTGCGCCAGCTCGTCTGCCCGCAGCGGTCGCCCGTGACCGGGCGTGGCCTGCGGCGGCAGCACGAACAGGAGCTCCTGATCGCCCAGCGGATGGGCGGTCAGCCGCTCCGCCGGGATCAGCAGGTGGGCGGCGCCGATCTCGCATGCGCCGTTGCGCACCATCGCGCTCACCCCCTCCGCGCTGTCGGGCTCGAGCACGTGGACCTCGACGTCCGGATACAGCTCACGGAAGCGGCCGATCAGGCGCGCCATCGGGTCCACCGCGAGGGTGGCCAGCGCGGCGACCTCGATTCGGCCGGCATGCAGCTCGTTGACCCCGCCGACGGCGCCGCGCGCCTCCTCGATCGCGCGCAGCGCCTGGCGGGCGGGTCCGACCAGCGCCTCGCCGGCCGCTGACAGGCGCATTCTGCGCCCCACCCGGTGAAACAGCTGCGCTCCGACCTCGGTCTCCAACGCGCGGATCGCCTGCGAGAGAGTCGGCTGGGCGACGTGCAGCCGCACCGCCGCGCGGGTGGCGCCGCCCTCCTCGACGACCGCCAGGAAGTAGCGCAGCTTGCGTTCATCCATAGTCGATCTGAATTGACTCTATCCAGAAAGAATCTTTGACCTCTGATTATGCGGGTGGTGCAATCGCCTCCATGGCCGCTGACGGGATCGATTCCGCGCTGCATCGAAACGGGCTCCTGCGCCGCCTCCTGGTCGAGCCGCCGCGGCCGGAGAGGGTGCGCAGCAGCCCCCGAGCGCACTGGTACGTGGTCGGCACGGTGTGCATCGGGGCGTTCATGGGCCAGCTTGACGCGAGCATCGTGACGCTGGCGCTGCCGCGCCTTGGCAGCGATCTGCACGCCGGTGTCGGCGCGGTCGAGTGGGTTGCGCTCGCCTACCTGCTGGTGCTCGTCGCGAGCGTCACGACCGTCGGGCATCTCTCCGACCGGATCGGTCGCAAGCTGCTCTACACGTACGGGTTCGGCGTGTTCACGCTGGGCTCGCTGCTCTGCGGGCTGGCCCCGAGCCTGCCGGTGCTGCTCGTCGCCCGGGCCTTCCAGGCGATCGGCGCTGCGATGCTGCAGGCGAACAGCGTTGCGCTGATCACCGAGGCGATGCCGCGCCCGCTGCTCGGCCGGGCGATCGGCGTCCAGGGCACCTTCCAGGCGCTCGGGCTCGGCCTCGGCCCGGCGGTCGGCGGCGCCCTGCTGGCGCTCGGCGGCTGGCGGCTGATCTTCCTGGTGAACCTGCCGGCCGGCGCCGTCGGGCTGGTGCTCGGCTGGCTGCTCCTGCCACGCAGCCGGACCCACCACCGGGCCGACGCCCGCGACCGCCTCGGGCCGATGATGCTCGCGGTCGCCACGGGCGGGCTGCTGCTCTACCTCTCGCTGGGGAGGAGCGTCGGCTATCTCAGCGCAGTGCTGCTGGTCGCGCTCGTCGGCGGGCTGGCGGGAATCGTCCTGTTCGTCGGCCACGAGCTCCGTCACAGGGCTCCGATGGTCGATCTCTCGCTCCTTCGGAAGCCGGCGCTGTCGATCGGGCTGAGCAGCGGACTGGTGTCGTTCATGGTGCTCTTCGGAGCGCTGTTCGTGGTCCCGTACTACCTGTCGGCGCTCGGCGTCGGCCCGGCCTCGGCCGGGCTGCGCCTGGCGGTGCTGCCCGCCGCGATCGGGGTGGCGGCGCCGTTCGCCGGCCGCTATGTCGGACGAGCCGGGGAGCGGCTGTTCACAGCTGGTGGGCTCGTGCTCGCGAGCCTCGGGCTGGCGTTGATCGCCTGGCAGGGAGAGTCCGGCCTGCTCGTAGGGCTCGCGATCGCCGGCCTTGGGCTCGGCGCGTTCACGCCCGCCAACAATGCGACGATCATGGCCGCCGCTCCACAGGGCCGGGCGGGGCTCGTCAGCGGGCTGCTGAACATGACGCGCGGCCTGGGCACGGCCATGGGCGTCGCGGTTGCCAGCCTGCTCTACACCACGGCCGTCGGGGTATCCGGGGCTGGTGTCGCACGGGTCGGCCGCGCCGCCGCCGGTCACGGATTGGCGGTTGCGCTGCTTGGGCTCGCGGTCACGTCGATGGTCGTCGGCCTCGCCCTGTTCGCCCGTCCAGGCGACGCCGCCGCTCCGGCTGAGGCGCCCGATCGGGCCGACCTGCCGGATCGGCTTCCGGGCGCGCTGTGATCGCGGGCACGTGACCCCGGGTGCGTGCGGGTAAGGCGGGTCGCGAGTCGTGGGCCTTCAACCCGTGACCCCGCCGGGATCGTGACCCCGGGCGCGTGCGGGTAAGGCAGGTCGCGAGCCGTAACCTTCAACCCGTGACCTTCGAGGAGGCTCAGCGCCTGGCGCGGGCACTGCGGGACGAGCTGTGGTCCGGCGCGACCGACGACCTGCTGGCCAGGCTGTCCGACCGCGGCGGCATGCGGGCCGGTCTGAACCCGCCCGACGAGATCGACGACGAGGAGCTGGTGGACATCGTCTGGCGGGCGGCGTCGAGGGCCGGGCTCGCCGACACCGCGTAGCGCCCGTCTGAGAGCCGGTGCGCCGGCTCGATCAGGGGATCACGACGACCAGCCTCGGCGCCGACCCGATCTCCTTCGCCGTGATCGGATCGATCGGCTCGACGAGCGGTCGCCGAACCCCGAGGATTCCGGTCAGCAGCTGCGCCTGCCCGGCGTCTCCTCGTCTGTAGAGGATCTCGTAGGAGGCTGGTCTGGCGGATCTCAGGCTTCCGACCGCCACGACGTCGACGTGCCGGCGCGCCAACCGGACCGCGAGCCGGTGCGCGGCCGCGGTTCCGCGTCCGGCGTCCAGAACCGCGACGGCCGCGGTCGGGGTCAGCGGCCGCGTCCGGTTGTGCCCCAGCGCGCTGTTGAGCCCGAGGCCGACGGCCGCCGCCGCGAACACCAGCGCGAGCGCGACGCCGACGCCGACCAGCGGTCGGCGAGCCCGGTGACGCTTGAAGCTGACGCGCACAGAGTCCGAGAGCGGCTCCCCGGCCGGAGGTGCGGCCGCGTACCCGGCGGCGCCGTGAGCGAACGTCGGCGGGCGCCCCGACGTGGCGGCTGCGACGTGGGCCTCCAGGACCGCGGCCGTCCTGGCCGCGGCGTCCATCTGGTCGCGCAGGGATCGCAGCCGCCCCCGTTGCAGCAGCGCCACCAGGAGACCGAGTGGGACCAGCGCGAGCGTGACCAGGCTGCCGACTCTGCCGACGGACTCGATCAGCGGCGTCCTGACAGCCGGGGCGCGATAGGTGGGGACCGACGATGCCCTCAGGACCACGCGCGTGCGCGTCCGGCTCGCTGGCCCGCTGCGCACCGGGCCGATCGGCACCGTCTGCTCCGCGATCGCCAGCAGCTCGCCGTTGCCGACGGCGTCGCTGAGCGAGTTGTGGACCCAGTACACGGCCCCGTATTGCCGCCAGGCGATCGTCTGCAGGTGGCTGCCGTCGTAGTAGAGCTCGTAGGTGCGGCCGCCGACGTGGATCGTCTGGTTGGGGTCGGCTAGCAGCGGCGCACCGGTCCAGGTCGTTCCCTGGACGTCGTAGAACTGGCCCAGCTGGCCGTTGGAGAAGACCTCGACGTAGATCGGGTAGCTGCGGCCGCCGGGGGCGTGGATCAGGTAGTCGCGCACGCAGGCCTGCACGACATCCGTGCACTGCGGCGCGACGGGGAACACGGTGCCGGCCAGGTCCTGGACCTTCGGGAACTCGGCCGTGAACCGCAGTCTCGCCGCCGCGGCTCGCTCGCCGGCCACGTTGGCCGCGAGCGTGGCCGTCAACGGCAGGCTTACGAGTCCGTTGCGGCGGTGGATCCTGCGGCCGATGGCCGCGACCTGCTGGTTCGGGGTCGTATCGCGTCCGAACAGGAACTTGTGAACGCTGGCCTGGATCTGCTGCGGCGAGGCGGTCAGATCCCCGTAGGGGCAGGTGCTGGAGCACGGCGTGGTCTGGAAGTGCACCTGGCGCACGTGCAGC
>JAJZWB010000139.1 GCA_021846845.1 Actinomycetes bacterium
CGCCTCGACCCCCGGCCCGCGCACCGCCTCGACCCCCTCCCGCACCGCCTCGACCCCCGGCCCGCGGACTCCGCCGGGCCCCCGCTCCCGGACCACGTCCAGCGCCGGCTTGTCCTCCCTCAGTCCCTTGAACGACGGGGCGCGCATCAGGCCGTCGGCGGTCCAACCGCCGAACTGGACCTCGGCGACCAGCTCGGGCTCCACGAACACGGCCTCAGGCGGCAGCCGCGGCGCCGGGGTGAACGGGCAGGCATCACGCCGGAGGGGCTCGAGCCGGCGCCGGAGGTCGGCGAGCGCCCGCTCGGTGAAGCCAGTGCCGACCCGGCCCGCGTAGCGAAGCTCGTCCGGCCGGCCGGACGATTCCGGCTGCTGGCTCCAGTGGCCCATGAGCAGCGACCCGATCCGCCGCGAGTGGCTCCCCTCGCCGGGCAGCCAACCCGCGATCACGAGCTCCTGGCGGTGGGTGTGCTTGGTCTTCACCCAGGCGCCGGTGCGCCGGCCGGGCTCGTAGCGGGAGTCGAGGCGCTTGGCGACGATCCCCTCCAGACCGCGCTCCGCAGTGGCTGCCAGCAGCCTGCTGCCGCCTTCGCCGGAGCCCGGATGCGCTGCGGGTACACGCCAGGCAGGGCCGCTCAGCGAAAGTCCCTCCAGCGCCTCCCGCCGGCGCTCGTACGGCAGCCTCATCAGCGAGCGGCCGTCGAGGTGGAGGAGGTCGAAGATGGCGTACATCACCGGCGTGCTGGACGCCAGACGGCGGACGGTCGCCTCCGAGGTGACGTGCATCCGCCGAGCCAGGCGCTCGAAGCTCGGCCGGCCATCCTCGTCGAAGGCGACGATCTCGCCGTCGAGCACGGCCTCTCGCATCCCCAGGTCTCGCAGCAGCCCGCGCACCTCTGGGTATGCGGCCGTGATCTCGTTCAGGTTGCGGCTCTCCAGGCGCAGGCGTCCGGGGCGCGCGTAGGCGATCGCGCGCACGCCGTCCCACTTGACCTCGAACGACCAGCGTGCCTGATCCTCGGGAAGCTCGCCGGCGACCGCGAGCATCGGCAGGATCCGCTCCGGCATCGGCCCGCGCTCCGGGTCCGACGGCGGATCGAGCCGGTGGATCATCCAGTCCTCCCCGCCGGGCCGCGGGCCGATCGGAAACAGCCCGTAGCGACCGCGCAGCCGCTCGCCGCGGAACGTGACCTCGACCTTGTCCTCGTTCCACTCGTGCGTCTCGAACACCCCCCGGTCCCAGATGGCCATCCCTCCGGCGCCGTACTGACCGGCCGGGATCTCCCCCTCGAACTCCAGGTATTCCAGCGGATGGTCCTCGGTGCGCACGGCCAGCCGGCTGTCCCTCGGCTCGGGCGGGATGCCGTTCGGGATCGCCCATGACGCGAGCGCGCCATCGTGCTCGAGGCGCAGGTCCCAGTGCAGGCGGGTCGCGCTGTGCTCCTGGACGACGAACCGCCCCCCGCCTGACGCCGCCACGGGCAGACGCCGCTCGGACGGCGCCACGGGCGCCGAGGGCTCGGACCGCGGCGCGGAGGGCTCCGCCGCCGACGCACCCCTCGGCTCGGGTGTCGCGGCGAAGTCGCGCCTGGCGCGGTACCTGGTGAGACGGTCCGGTGTCATCTGAGGTCGGGCCCGGCCGGACGAGCCGGGCCGATCGACTCAGGGTAGGGTCCCGGTCGTGCTGATCGTGACCTGGAACGTCAACTCGCTTCGGGCTCGGCTGCCGCGCGTGCTGGAGCTGCTCGCCGAGCACCGGCCAGACGTCGTATGCCTGCAGGAGACCAAGTGCGCGCCCGACGCGTTCCCGGCAGCGGAGCTGCTGGACGCCGGGTACGAGGCCGTGCACGAGTCGGGCGGCCGGTGGGCCGGCGTGGCGGTGCTGGCGCGAGCGGGGCTGGGGCTGGAGGAGTCCGCGCGCGGGCTTGCGGGGGATCCGGCCCCCGAGGAGGCAAGATGGTGCGAGGCGACGGCCGGGGGGCTTCGCCTCGTCAGCGTCTACGTGCCCAACGGGCGCGCGCTCGACAGCCCCGAGTACCCGCGCAAGCTGGCGTTCCTGGACGCTGCCTGCAACCGGCTGGAACAGCTGGGCGATGGGCCGCTGATAGTCGCCGGCGACTTCAACATCGCACCGGACGACGCGGATGTCTATGACCCCGGCGCGTTCGTCGGCGGCACGCACGTCACCGACGCGGAGCGGTCGCGGCTGCGGGCGATCATGGCGCGCGCCGGGCTGCGCGACGCATACCGTGTACTGCACCCAGAGGCGGCGCAGTACACGTGGTGGGACTATCGCGCGGGGCACTTCCACAAGGGCCTGGGGCTGCGGATCGACCTTGCGCTGGTCGACGACGGCCTGGCGGGACGGCTGCGCGCCTGCGGTATCGCGCGCGACTACCGCAAGGGGCCCAAGCCCTCGGACCACGCGCCCCTGCTGGTCGAGCTGGACCTCTGACCCCTACCCGCCGGACCGCGTCCGAATCCACTCGGCGCCGCGCGGGGCGGCGAGCCTGCGGCGATCGCCGGATCGGCGATCGCCGCCAGAGCAACTCCGCGGGGTGCCGCTCTGCAGGGATCTCCGGACCGGCGCTCGCCTCCAGAGCGCCTCCTGGGTGCCGCGGGCGAAGAGCTCGCGCTCTTCGCCAACATTTACGCCCGCGCGCGATGATTGGACGGTGGCAAGAGTGCTGGTTGTCGACGACGAGCCCGCGGTGCAGCGCGCTCTGGAGCGGGCGCTGCGACTCGAGAACCACGACGTGACGCTGGCCGCCGACGGCGAGGAGGCGCTCGACGTGCTCGCGAAGGGCTCCACCGACGCGGTGATCCTCGACATCATGATGCCCAAGCTCGACGGCCTGGAGGTCTGCAGGCGGCTGCGCAAGGGCGGCGACCGGACGCCGGTGCTGATGCTGACCGCGCGCGATGCGGTCGACGACCGCGTCGAGGGCCTCGACGTCGGCGCCGATGACTACCTCGTCAAGCCGTTCGCCCTTCGCGAGCTCCAGGCCCGCCTGCGAGCGCTGCTGCGCCGCTCGGGCGACGGGCTGGAGGGGTCCGAGCCGCTGCGCTTCGCGGACCTGGTGCTCGACCCGGTCGCCCACGAGGTCCACCGCGGAGACCGTCTGGTGGAGCTGTCGAGGACGGAGTTCCTGCTGCTGGAGCTGTTCATGCGCCATCCGCGCCAGGTCCTCACCCGCTCTACGATCTTCGAGAACGTCTGGGGCTACGACTTCGGCCCCACCTCCAACGCGCTCGGGGTGTACATGGGCTACCTGCGCCGCAAGACCGAGGCATCGGGCGAGACGCGCCTGCTGCACACGGTGCGCGGGATCGGCTACGTGCTGCGGGACTGACCGTTGTCGCTGCGCAGGCGCCTGTCGCTGATCGCCGGGACGTCGGTCGCGCTCGCGATCATGCTCGCCGCAGTGGTCTGCTACACGGTCGTGCGCAGCCAGCTGCGAGGGCAGATCGACAGCGCGCTGGTAGCCCAGCAGCAGCTCGCCGAGGCCCTTCACCACCTCCAGACGCAGTCGGTCCCGGGCATCCCCGCCAGCGCCGGCGGGCCCGCCCAGTACCAGCAGATCGTCCTCGCCAGCGGTCAGACCAGCACGGTCGGCGAGGGCAATCTCGCCCTGCCGGTCACGCCTCGCGTCAGGAGCATCGCGGCAGCCGGCAGCGGCTCGTTCATGACCGACATCCGCGTCGGCAGCATCCACCTGCGGCTGCTGTGCTTCGGCGCCTCCTTCCAGGCCTTCCCGGGGGCACAGCCGGTTCCCGGCGCGGTGGAGCTCGCGCGGCCGCTCAACGGCGTCGACAGCATCCTCTCCCACCTGCGGCTGGTTCTCCTGCTGCTGCTCGTCAGCGGTGTCGGCCTCGCGGTCGCGCTCGGACGGATCGCCTCCCGCAGGGTGCTCGCGCCGCTGGGCGAGGTGGCGCAGGCGGTCCAGCACATCGGCGAGACCGACGACCTCTCCAGCCGCCTCCAGGTGCACGACGCCGAGGACGAGGTCGGGCAGCTGGCGACCCGCTTCAACCACATGCTGGACACGCTTGAGGCCTCGCGTGCGCAGCTGGACGAGTCCGTGCGCGCCCAGCGCCAGCTGGTCGCCGACGCCTCGCACGAGCTGCGCACGCCGGTGACCAGCCTGCGGACCAACGTCGAGGTGCTGCTGGAGAGCGAGCGCCTCGACGCGCAGGATCGCCGCAGGCTGCTCGCCGACGTGGTCGAGCAGAGCGAGGAGCTCACGATGCTGGTGTCCGACCTGATCGAGCTGGCGCGCGGCGACCAGCCGGGACCGGCGACCGAGGACGTCCGCCTCGACGGGATCGCGGCCGAGTCGCTGGACCGCGCGCGCCGCAACGCGCCGCAGATCGACTTCCGCGCCCAGATCCTGCCCGCCACGATCGAGGGCGTGCCGGAGCGGCTCTCTCGCGCAATCAACAACCTGCTGGACAACGCGACCCGGCACTCGCCACCCGGCGGCATCGTGGAGCTGACGGTGGGCCCCGGAGGCGTGGTCGTCCGCGACCACGGCCCGGGCGTCGACCCCGAGGACCAGCCGTACGTCTTCGACCGCTTCTACCGCGGGCGCAACTCCCGCGGGCGCCAGGGAAGCGGGCTCGGGCTTGCGATCGTGCGCCAGGTGACCGAGCAGCACGGGGGCGCAGCGTCGGTCACCAACGCGCCCGACGGCGGCGCCGTGTTCACTCTGAAGCTGCCGCTCGCCGTTGAGCCGGCGATGACCGCAGAGCGCGAGGCGGAGGCCGCGCGGGCCGTGTGAGACCGACTCCGGCCCGTCGGGGCGCGCGCCCGCAGCCCAATCCTCGCCGCCCCGCTGCGGGCCGGCCTCTGGGCCGAGCGACCCGGCGGTAGAGAGTCGACAGACGGCGCCGCTCAGGCCGGCGACCGACAGCGCCGCTCAGGCCGGCGGCCGCGGGCGTGCGATCCGTGCCTGGCGCGCGGCCCGGAAGCGGCGGCGCAGGACCCAGAACAGAGCCCCGAACACGGGCACCACGGCGATCAGCAGCAGGAGCCGCTGAGCGGGCGCGACCGTCAGGGCCAGGGCGGCCTCGAGGGCGATCGCCGGGATCGCCGCCAGCAGGGCGGTGTGCGAGCGGTAGCCGGAGAAGTGCTCGCGCGCCGTGATCTCGAGCACCCCCAGCGCGCAGATCGCAAGTCCCGCGATGAGCGTTACCGTGGCGGCATCTAGATAGCCGACGACCGCCGCCACGAGGCCGGCGAGGATCGCAAGCTCGGACACCGGCAGGCCGGCGAACGGGCCCGGAGGGCGCTCCCCCTCCTGCCCGAGCCGGCGCCGAGCGCGCCGCCGCTCGCGCTCGCGCGCAAGCTCGCGCTCCACCCGCCGCTCGCGCCGGGTGGACGCGACCGCGCGGGGACGACCGCCGGAGCCTCGGGGCTTTCGCGGCTTGGATGATCTGCGGGCGGCCACGGCGCGACGAGCATATTCCGACGCCTCAGCGGGCGCGTTCCCTGCGCCCGTATACGACTCGTTCACATGCTCGCCACAGCCGGGTCACATCTGACCGCGCGGCTCATCGGATACTCGTCCCGCCGCCGTCATCCCATGCGGTACGGCGTTGACCATGCCATCAGCCCCAAGGCCAGGAGGAGGACCATCCATGTCTCGAAACGGCTCATTGCGCCTACGCGGCGCAGCGGCCCTGATCGCGAGCTCGCTGCTGGTAGCAGCTTGCGGGAGCTCCGCATCGAGCTCCTCGTCGCAGTCCAGCTCAAGCTCCAGCTCGGCCTCCAGCGCGGCAGCCGCGGCGACGGTGTCGGCCAGCTCCAGCGGCGCGGCGACGTCCGGCAGCGGCGCGAGCAAGCCCACGCTGGTCGTCTACTCCGCGCAGGGCTACGACCACGCGGTCGTGTCCGCCTTCTCCAAGGCGACGGGGATCCCGACCAAGCTCGACGACAACTCGACCGGACCGCTTCTGACACAGATCGAGGCGTCCAAGAACAACCCGAACTGGGGCCTTCTCTGGGTCGACGGCGACACTGCGTTCGCCGGGCTTGACCAGCAGGGCCTGCTGATGAGGGGCTTCGAGCCGAACGTGAGCTGGACGCCGCTCGCCAAGGAGGTCATCCCGGCCGACAAGAGCTACACGCCGACCGGCCTCACGTTCATGGGGGCGCTGGCGTACAACTCCAAGAAGGTGCCCAACCCCCCGACCACCTACCAGCAGCTGCTGGCGCCGCAGTGGAAGGGCAAGGTCGGGATGAACGACCCTTCGCAGTCGGGTCCCACCTATCCCTTCATCGCCGGGGTGATGAACTACCTCGGAGGGGTCTCCCAGGGCGAGCGGTACTTCGAGAAGCTCAAGGCCAACGGCCTGCTCGTCAACCCCACGAACGGACCGACGCTGCAGGCGCTCGGCAGCGGTCAGATCGACCTCGGGCTCGTGCAGAGCTCGGCCGCGACCGGGGCGACCTTCAGCGACAAGTCGATCAAGGTCACCTACCTGAACCCGGCGACCCTCCTGCCGGGCTGCATCGGCATTGACGCCAAGGCGCCGAAGGCCGTGCAGCTGGAGGCTGAGAAGTTCATCGAGTACGTGCTCTCACCCGCCGGTCAGAAGGTCATGCAGTCAGGCGACCCGACCGGCGACTCGCTGTACTACCCGGTCATCAACGGGGTCGCGCCGCTGAAGGGGCTCCCGTCGATCGCCGGGGTCAAGGCCCAGAAGATCAACCCCTACGTCTGGGGCGCGCGCGAGCCCGCGATCAACAGCTGGTTCGACAGCAACATCAAGTGAGCGCAGACGTACAGGTGACGATCGCGGCGACCGGTACCTGACATGTCACTCGCTCCCTCCCCGTCGGGCGCCCGGGGCGCGGTCCTTCGCGGACCGCGCCCCGGCGCGCGGGCGGTGCTGCCCTCCGTGCGCCGGCTCGGGCCGGCGATCTTCTGGGTGGTCCTCGTGCTGATCATCCTGCTGCCGTGCGTGGCGTTCCTGGCGCTGGCGGTCTCGCCGCGCCTGTTCGCCCAGGGCGGCTCCTACTTCACGCTGAGCTACCTCGGCGGTGTCTTCACCGGCCAGACGGCCTCCGCGATCGCCAACTCGCTGTGGGTGAGCGCCGCGGCATCGATTATCGGCGTCGCGATCGGCTTTCCGCTGGCGTGGATCACCGCGCGCACGGACGTACCGCTGCGCGGTCTGATCACGGCCTCGATGTGGCTCGTGCTGCTGCTCCCGAGCTGGCTGCCCTCGCTCGGCTGGGTGAGGCTCGTCCAGATCGACGGGGTGATGTACCGGATCGGAATGGACATGCCGTTCGTGACGCACGCCATCCTCGGCCCCGTCGGCGTCGTGCTGGTGCTCGGGTTGCGCAACGTGCCGTTCGCCTTCCTTGCGATCACGGCGGCGCTCGCCGGCCTCGGCCAGGAGTTCGAGGACGCGGCGCGCGTCCACGGCGCCTCCCGCTGGGAGACGCTCCGCGTGGTGGCGCCGATCATCGCGCCGGCGATCTGGTCCGCGATCGCGATCGGGTTCGCCGAGAGCGTCAGCGACTTCGGCGTCGCGGCGACGCTCGCCTACACGGCCAACTTCCCGCTTGGCACCTACCAGCTCTACGCGGCGATCAACAACTTCCCGCCGAGCTTCCCGACCGCGGCGTCGATGGCCTGGCTGCTGGTCGCGTCGGTCGGGATCCCGCTCGGGCTGCAGGCGAGGGCGCTGCGGGGGCGGTCGTACGCGGTGCTGTCCGGCCGCTCCCGCCAGATCGTCAGGCGGCGGCTGACCGGCCGCGGCAAGGCGCTGGCGCTCGGGGGGATCGGGCTCTTCTATCTCGTCGCGCTCGGCGTGCCGGCGTTCGGGGCCGTCAGCGGCTCGCTGATGGGCGACTACGGAGGCTCCTTCACGCTCACCACGGCCAACTACTCGGCGCTGCTGCAGTCCTCGACGCTGATCGCGCCGATCACGCGATCGCTCCAGTACGGCGCGATCACCGCCTCGATCACCGTCGTGCTCGGCTACGTCGCCGCTCGCATTCTCACCCGTGCCAAGACGGCCGCCACACGGTTCCTGGACTTCCTCCTGCTGGCCTCGGTCGCGATCCCAAGCGTGATCTTCGCGGCCGGCTACATAATGGCCTACAACCTGCCGTTCCTCTCAAGCATCGGGATCAACCTCTACCAGACCGTCGGCCTGCTGATCATCGCCTACGCCGCGTCCAGCCTGCCCACCAACGCGCGCGTGCTGGTCGGCAGCGTGTCGCAGCTGCAGCCCTCGCTGCCGGACGCCGCCCGCGTGCACGGCGCCAGTCCGGTGCGGGCGTGGCTGCGCGCGGTGGCGCCGCTGATCTCCCGCCCGCTGCTGTACGCATGGCTCCTGACCTTCACGGCCGTGTTCCTGGAGCTCCCGATCTCGCAGCTGCTGTACGCGCCGTCGCAGCCGCCGGTCTCGGTCGCGATCGAGGACAACCTCAGCAACTACCACTTCGGGATCGGCACGGCGCAGTCGGTGTTCGCCGTGCTCCTGGCCCTGGCCATCGTGCTGTGCGTGCTCGGCGCCTACCGGCTGCTGGCGCCACGCGGCTGGCGGCGGGTCGGATCGACGAATGCCTGAGCGCGGGGACCGACCAATGCCCGACCGGACTGGAGTTCCACATGCCTGAGCGGATCGAGATCGAGGCCGTCCACAAGCTGTACCCGGGCGGCAACCAGGCGCTGACCGACGTGTCGCTGAGGATCGAGCCGGGGGAGCTGGTGGTGCTGCTGGGCCCCTCAGGCTCCGGCAAGACCACGCTGCTGCGCTGCCTCGCAGGGATCGAGCGGATCACCAGCGGGTCGATCCGGATCGGCGAGCGCGTGGTGGCCGCCGGCAGAGCGCACCACCCGCCGGAGCAGCGGAACCTCGCGATGGTCTTCCAGGACTACGCGCTCTGGCCTCACCTGGTGGCCCGCGACAACGTCGCGTTCGCGCTGCGGCGCAGCGGCATGGGGCGTGCCGAGCGCGTCACGGCGGCCGCGGCGATGCTGGCGCGGGTTGGGCTCAGCTCGCTCGGCGACCGCTACCCCAACCAGCTCTCCGGCGGCGAGCAGCAGCGCGTCGCGCTCGCCCGCGCGCTCGTCGGCGAGACCGGCCTGCTGCTCTGCGACGAGCCCCTCTCCAATCTGGATGCCGACCTGCGCGAGCGGCTGCGGATCGAGATCTCGTCGCTGGTGCGCGCCGCCGGCGCGACCACGGTGTACATCACCCACGATCAGGCCGAGGCGTTCGCGCTCGCCGACAGGGTGGGCGTGCTCGAGCGGGGCCGCCTGGTCCAGATCGGCCCGCCGGAGGAGATCTACGCCGCTCCGGCGACCGCGTTCGTCGCGCGCTTCACGGGGCTGTCGGGGACCCTGCGCGGCCGGCTGCTGGGCGCGGCGCACGCGGCCGGCGAGCGCGTGCGCGTGACGCTGCCGACCTCTTCGACCGGGCACCTGGCCGACATCGACGCGACCGCGATGATGCCGCTTCGCAGCGGCGCCGCCGTTTCGGTGATGCTGCGGCCGACCGCCGTGCGGATGGTCTAGATCG
>JAJZWB010000011.1 GCA_021846845.1 Actinomycetes bacterium
GGTGGAGCTTGCCTGGCAGGCTTTCCAGTCTTTCCAGAGCTACTCGCAACAGCAGGTTGACGCCATTGTCGAGGCGATGGGCGCGGCCGGCAGAGCGAATGCCGCGCCGCCGCGAGCGAGAGCGGCCGGCCGCGACATGGGATCGGTCGCCGCGGCGGGCGCCGGGGGCTACGTCGCAGGCCGCGACAGGCCCGCCGCCGCGGGCGGCGCCAGGGTCGACGGCCGCGCTCGCGCAGGGAGCGCCGCGCGTGGCGCCCGGAAGCGGACGCAGCCGAGCGGCGCGAGCCTGCCAAGGCGCGCGGCCGTGGCGGTGCTGACGCTGCCCGACCACCCGCTGCTGGACCGCCTGATCCGCGGGCGCGTGTGGATCCCGCTGCTCGGGGCGCTGCTCGCCGGCATCGTCGCGATGCAGGTGGCGGTGCTGAAGCTCAACGCGGGCATCGGTAGAGGGCTCGAGCAGGCGACCGCCCTGCAGGCCGCGAACCAGTCGCTGCAGGCGAGCGTCGCGGAGCTCTCAAGCGAGCAGCGGATCGAGCGCCTCGCGGCCGCCCAGGGGATGGTGATGCCGGCCACGCAGCAGGTCACATTCGTCCACGCCGGCGCCGGAGTGGCCCGGCAGGCGGCCGCGAGCATCCAGGCGCCCGACCCGACCGGCTTCGCTGCGCGCGTCGCGCAGCTGGCCGCCGCGGCCGCCGCGGCCGACATCTCGCCCGGCGGCGTGGCGAGCCCGATCACCACGACCGGAGCGACCGCGGGCGGGGCGGTGGCGAGCGGCGCAGCGACCGCCGCCGCGACCGCCCCGCCGGGCGGCTGACCGACCGCCGATGGCCGCGATCGATCGTCGGATCGCCTGGCTCCTGGTCGGCTTCTTCGCGCTGCTCGGCCTGGCGGCGCTGCGAGCCGGGCAGCTGGGCGTGCTGGACGCATCCACGCTGCGCCAGCAGGCGGTCAGCGAGCACGTCGTGGTTCAGCCGCTGCCGGCGCTGCGCGGCTCGATCGTGTCCTCCGACGGCATCACGCTGGCGATGTCGGAGGCAGCGGACGATGTGATCGCAGATCCGTTCCTGACGTCGGGGGCCAATGCGTCCACCAGCGCCCGCGAGCTCGCGCCACTGCTGGGAATGAGCGACTCGGCCGTGCTCGCCGGGCTCACGAAGCCCAACACCGGCTACGTGGTGCTGGAGCGTGAGGTCTCGACGGCGACGGCGCGCGCGATCATGGCGCTCGGGATCAACGGCATCTCCCTGAATCCCGACGTCAAGCGCGTGTACCCGCTGCCGTGGACGGCGGCCCAGGTGATCGGCGGCGTCAACGCCGCCGGCGTCGGGGACGGCGGGCTGGAGCTCGAGTACAACAACGTGCTCGCGGGGCGGGCGGGCGAGCGTCGGATCGTCCAGGACGCGCTCGGGCAGTCGCTGTCGGTCACCGACACGCGCGCGATGAAACAGGGCAAGTCGCTCAAGCTGACGCTGAACGCCGCGCTGCAGTCATACGTGGAGCAGGTCCTGGCCGGCGTGGGCGCGCAGTACCGGCCCACGAGCGCCACCGCGGTGGTGATGAACCCGGACACCGGCTCGATCCTGGCGCTGGCCAACTGGCCCCAGGTCAACGCCAACCAGCCGGGCCTGCCCAACGAGCAGGACTGGATGGACCAGGCGGTCGGCTTCAGCTACGAGCCCGGCTCCACGTTCAAGGCGATCACGGTCTCGGGCGCGATCCAGGACGGGCTGATCAGCCCGAGCACCCAGATCTACGTGCCCTCTGTGCTCCAGGTCTACAACCGCCAGATCCACGACGCCGAATGGCACCCCGGCGAGATGATGACCGTCGCCCACATCCTGAAGGTCTCCAGCAACATCGGCGCCGCCAAGATCGGGATGATGCTCGGCCCGAACCGGTTCAACTACTGGGTGCGAAGGTTCGGCTTCGGGGCGCCCACCGGGGTGGATCTTCCGGGCGAGCAGACCGGGATCGTCCCCGAGCCCTCCCAGTACTCGGGGGTGTCGCTGGCGAACCTTCCGTTCGGCCAGGGGGAGTCGGTCACGCCGATCCAGATGATGACCGCCTATTCGGCGATAGCCAACGGCGGCTGGCTGCGATCGCCTCACATCGTCTCGTCGATCGGCGGCAAGCCGACGCCGCTGCCCCCCGCCCACCGGATCATCTCCGCGCAGACGGCCGCCGACCTCCGCGACATGCTGCGAGGCGTGCTCGACGACGGCGGGACCGCCTCCGGGGCGGCGATCCCGGGCTACGACCTGGCCGGCAAGACGGGGACCTCGAACGTCGCGATCAACGGCCAGTACTCCAACACCGAGTTCGTCGCGTCGTTCATCGGGATGGTGCCGGCGGCCGCTCCGAAGCTGGTGGTCGAGGTGATGGTCTACGAGCCCCAGGGTTCGATCTACGGCGGCCAGGTGGCGGCACCGGCGTTCAAGCGGATCGTCGGCTGGGCCGTCCCCTACTTCGGCATCAACCCCAACCCGGCGAACGTGAACACCAACCCGGCCACCGCCTCGGCGAGCATCCCCGGCGGCTGACCGGGCCCGGTCGAGCCCGTGCACCTCGACCCGGAGCCAGGTCGGCGCTCGGCGGATCCGCTCTCCGGAGGTCCGACGGCCGCCCCGGCGGCTACGCTTGGGCCGCGATGGACCTCGGGAAGCTGATCCCCGGCGCGCCGCCAAGCGCGCGGGAAGTCGAGATCGCCGGCCTCGCATACGACAACCGTGCCGTCGAGCCCGGCTCGCTGTTCTTCTGCGTTCCCGGCTTCGCGCGCGACGGGCACGACTTCGCCGCCGACGCGGTGGCCAGGGGCGCCGCCGCGCTGGTGGTGGAGCGACCGCTCGGGCTGGGGGTTCCGGAGGTGATCGTGACCGACGCCCGCGAGGCGATGGCACCTGCCGCGGCGGCGTTCTACGGCGATCCCACGGCCGAGCTGCGGACGGTCGGGGTGACCGGCACCAACGGCAAGACCACGAGCGCGTTCCTGGTTCGGGCGCTGCTCTCGGCGGGCGGCGGGTCCGTCGGCCTGCTCGGCACCGTCAAGAGCGTGATCGGCGGGATCGAGCAGGAGGTGCACCGGACCACGCCGGAGGCGATCGACCTGCAGCGCACCTTCCAGCGCATGCTGGAGCTCGGCGATCGCGCCTGCGCGATGGAGGTCTCCTCGCACGCGCTGGCTCTGCACCGCGTCGACTCGATCCACTTCGCGGCGGCGCTGTTCACCAACCTGACCCAGGACCACCTTGACTTCCACGGCACGATGGAGGGCTACTTCGCCGCCAAGCGCCGGCTGTTCGTGGACCTGGATCCCGCTGCGTCCGTCGTCAACGTCGACGACCCCTACGGGGCTCGGCTGGCGGCCGAGCTGCCGTCCGCGGTCACCTTCGCGCTGCGAGCCGACGCCGACTACCGAGCGACGGACCTGGTGACGGGCCTGCGCGGATCGACCTTCCGGGTGCTGGCACCCGACGGCGAGCTGGACTGCAGCTCGCCGCTGCGCGGCGAGTTCAACGTCTACAACGCCCTCGGGGCGCTCGCGACCGCGCGGGCGCTGGGCATCCCGGCCGACCGCTGCCTCGCCGCGATCGCCGCGGCGTGCGAGGTGCCCGGGCGGTTCCAGACGGTCGACGAGGGTCAGCCGTTCGCGGTCCTGGTCGACTATGCGCACACCCCCGATTCGCTTGAGAACGTGCTGCGCGCCGCGCGGGAGCTGACCGGCGCGCGACTGCACGTCGTGTTCGGCTGCGGAGGCGATCGTGATCGCGGCAAGCGCCCGTTGATGGGCGAGATCGCCCGGCGTCTGGCGGACCGCGCGATCGTGACCTCCGACAACCCGCGCTCGGAGTCGCCCGAGGAGATCATCGACGAGATCCTGCAGGGCGCGGGGCCCGGCGTCGAGCACGACGCGGACCGGAGGGCGGCGATCGAGCGCGCAATCGAGGGCGCGGACGCCGGCGACGTGGTCGTTATCGCCGGCAAGGGCCACGAGCAGGGGCAGGAGTTCGCCGGCGGCCTCAAGCTGCCGTTCGACGACGTGGCCGTCGCGAGGGAGGTCCTCCGGACGCGAGCCGCCGCTCCGCGATGAGGGCCTGGACGGCCGAGCGGGTCGCCGGCGCCGCCGGCGCGCGCCTGCTGAGCGCGCCGGCGACCGCGGGGGGGCCGTCGCGCGCGACGATCGACTCGCGCACGGTCGGCGCCGGAGCGCTGTTCGTCGGCCTGCCCGGCTCGGCGCTCGATGGCGGCGCGTTCGCCGCGGACGCGCTCAGGGCCGGGGCGTGGGGGGCGCTCACCGCACCCGCCCATGCGGCGGAGGCGGCCGAGGCAGCCCGCTCGCGCCCCGAGGGCGCCGCGGTGATGATCGCCGACGATCCCCTGCTCGCGCTCCAGGAGCTTGCCGCTGCATGGCGGCGCGGGCTCGGCGCGCGCGTCGTCGGCGTCACCGGCTCGACCGGCAAGACGTCCACGAAGGAGTTGCTCAGGGCCCTGCTCGAGCCGCACGCCCGCACGGTCGCCTCAGCCGCCAACTTCAACACCGAGATCGGGCTGCCGCTCGAGATCATCGGCGCGCCGGAGTCGACCGAGGCCCTGGTGCTGGAGATGGGCATGCGCGGGCGCGGCCAGATCGCGCAGCTGGCGCGAATCGCGGCGCCGGAGGTGGGCGTGATCGTCAGCGTCGGGCCGGTTCACCTGGAGCTGCTGGGCACCGTGCAGAACATCGCCGCCGCCAAGGCCGAGCTGATCGCCGGACTGCCCGCCGGCGGCACGGCGATCGTGCCGGCCGACGAGCCGCTGCTGGCGCCTCATCTGCGCGCGGACGTCACGACCGTCACGTTCGGCGAGCGAGGTGACGTTCGCCTGGTCGGGCGCCGCGGTCGGCGGCTGGCGATCGATGCGTCCGGGCGCCCGGTCGAGCTGGAGGTCGACTTCCAGCAGGCGCACCTCGTCAGCGACCTGCTGGCCGCGGTCGCAGCGGCGCTGGCGGTCGGCGTCGTCCCGTCCGGGCACGTGGCCTACCAGCCGGGCGAGGGCCGCGGCCGGCGGCGGACGCTGGCGGGCGGCGTCACCGTCATCGACGACTGCTACAACGCCAACCCGATCTCGATGCGCGCCGCCCTCGACGACCTGATGGCCACCGTCGGAGCGCGCCGCGTCGCCGTGCTCGGGGACATGCTGGAGCTCGGGCCCGAGGAGCGCCGCTACCACGTCAGCCTGGGTGAGCAGGCCGCCGCGGCGGGCGTCGACGTGCTGGTGGCGGTCGGCCGGCTGGCGGCGGCCGTGGCCGAGGGGTTCGCGGGCGAGTGCCACGCGCTCTCCGACGCCCAGCAGGCGTCCGAGGTGGTGACCGGGCTGCTCACGCCCGGTGACGTGGTGCTGGTCAAGGGCTCGCGCGGGGTAGGGCTGGAGCGGGTCTGCCGGGCGCTCGGGGCGCGGGAGGACACCCCGTGACCGGTTCGGCGGATGGGCGGATCCTGATCGCGGGCACCGCATCGCTGCTGATGTGCCTGTTCCTCAGCCCGCGGTTCATCGCCTTCCTGCGCAACCGGGAGTTCGGCCAGAACATCCGAGAGGAGGGGCCCAGGGGCCACCAGACGAAGGCCGGCACGCCGACGATGGGAGGGATCGTGATCTTCCTCGCGATCGCGGTCCCGTACCTGCTGCTGTCCGGGCGAGACTGGCCGTCGATCGGCGTGTTCGGCGCGGCCGTCGCCTGCGCCCTGCTCGGGTTCGCCGACGATTACACCAAGATCGTCAAGCGGCGCTCGCTCGGCCTGCGCGCGCGCACCAAGCTCGTGGTCACGATCGCGATCTCGCTCGGGCTGTGGTGGGTCGCCACCCGCAAGGCGGGGATCAGCTCCACGGTGCACTTCAGGTTCGGCGACATCACGGTCGATCTCGGACCGCTGTTCCCCGTGTTCATCTACCTGGTCGTCGCCGGGACCACGACCGCGGTCAACTTCACCGATGGGCTCGACGGCCTCGCGGCGGGCTGCGCCGCGATCGTGCTGCTGGCCTACATCGGGATCACGTTCATCAGCGGCCAGCGAGACCTCGCGCTGCTCGCCGGCTGCCTGGTCGGCGCGTGCGTCGGATTCCTGTGGTTCAACAGCTTCCCGGCGAGCATCTTCATGGGCGACACCGGGGCGCTCGGGCTCGGTGGCGCGATCGCGGGGATGGCGATCATGACCAACACGGAGGTCCTGCTGATCCTGCTGGGCGGGATCTTCGTGCTGGAGGTCCTGTCGGTCGTCGTCCAGGTCCTGTCGTTCCGGCTGTTCGGCAAGCGCGTGTTCCTGATGGCCCCGATCCACCATCACTTCGAGCTGCGCGCATGGTCGGAGACCAAGATCATCCTGCGCTTCTGGATCGTGGCGGCCGCGCTCGGCGCGGCCGGGTTCGTCGTCTATCAGCTCAGCATCCGCCCCTGAGGCCAAGCCGTCGGCGCGTGCCTCTACGGTAGGGGCCGGATGCGCGATCGCCTGCACCAACCGCTCGGCCGGAGCTTCCGCGCGTGAAGCCCCGGCCGCCGCTTCCCGGGGGTCCCTACCTCGTCGTCGGCCTCGCCCGCTCGGGCGAGGCGGCCGCGCTGGCGCTCCGTGCCCGCGGAGAGGAGGTGATCGGCTGCGATGCGGGCGGGGCGGGGGAGCGGCTCCTGAATGCGGCGCGAAGGCTTTCCCGGGCCGGCGTCGAAGTCCACCTCGATGCGTCAGGCGACGCCCTTGCCGCCCGCGCCAGGACGCTCGTCAAGAGCCCCGGCGTGCCCTGGAACGCCCCCCTCGTGGCGGCGGCGCGCGCCCGTGGGATTCCGGTGCTCGGCGAGCTCGAGCTCGCATGGCGGCTGGTCGGAAACGAGTTCATCGCAGTGACCGGCACCAACGGCAAGACGACCACGACCGAGTGGATCGGCCACATCCACCGTGAGGCCGGTGTCCCGGTGGCCGTCGTCGGCAACGTCGGGACGGCGGCCAGCACGCTCGTCGACGATGTCTCGCCGGACACGACGGTGGTCTGCGAGGCCTCCTCCTTCCAGCTGGAGGACACGCTGAGCTTCTCGCCCGAGGTGGCCGTGCTGCTCAACCTCGCGCCCGACCACCTGGATCGTCACGGCAGCTTCGAGGCCTACGTGGCCGCGAAGCTGCGCATCTTCGCCAACCAGGATGAAGGCGACGCGGCGGTTTTCCCCGCCGACCTCGGCCTGGGCGGCACGCAGGCGCGCGCCAGACGGATCGCGTTCGGGACCGGCCCGGACGCGATGGCGACGGAGGCCGCGGGCCGGCTGCTCTGGGACGGCGCGGAGCTGCTGGCGATCGACGAGATCGCCCTGCCCGGAGCCCACAACCGCGCCAACGCGATGGCCGCCGCCGCGGCCTGCCTGGTGCGGGGCGTCGACCGTGAGGCTGTCGCCCGCGGACTGCGCACATTCCGCGGCGTGGCCCACCGCCTGGAGCTCGTGGCGGTGCGCGACGGGGTGTCCTACGTCAACGACTCCAAGGCGACGAACGTCGCGAGCGCGCTCGTCGGCCTGCGCAGCTTCAGGTCTCGCGTGCACCTGATCGCCGGCGGTCGCGCCAAGGGCGAGTCCTTCGCCCCGCTCGCGCCCGTCGTCGCCGAGCGCTGCGCCGCCGTCTACCTGATCGGCGAGGCGGCCGCGCAGATCGAGGCCGCGCTCGAGCCGGCGCGGGTGCCGCTGCGGCGGCTGGCCGATCTGGAGCGCGCGGTGTCGGCCGCGACGGAGGCCGCGCGCCCGGGCGACACGGTCCTGCTGTCGCCCGCGTGCACGAGCTTCGACCAGTACCGGGACTTCGAACAGCGCGGAGAGCGTTTCCGCGCGCTGGCTACCGGAGCGGAGCGTGGCTGAGGTCGCGGCGGAGCCGCGCCGCCGCGCCCGGATCATCGGCGCGCGCAGCCGCCGTCGCCCGGCGAGCGCGCGCGTCGCGCCGCCGCTCGAGCACCGGATCCTGATGACCGCGACGCTGTGCCTGCTGGCGTTCGGCTGCGTGATGGTCTACAGCGCCTCCTCTCCGATCGGGATCTTCGGCGGTGGCAGCGGGACGGGCGAGTTCGTGCGCTACCTCGCCTTCGCGGCGATCGGCCTGGCCGCGATGCTGTTCCTGGAGCGCCGGGGCCTGACTCTGCTCGACGACAGGCTGATCAAGCTGATCCTGATCGCCGCGCTGGGCCTGCTGATGATCGTCCTGGTCCCCGGGTTCGGGGTCGACGTCAACGGCGCGCGACGCTGGTTCGCCGCGGGCCCGATCCAGTTCCAGCCCTCGGAGCTGGCCAAGCTGGCGCTGGTGCTCTACGCCGCGCGGTATCTCGGCGACCACCCGAAGTGGCTCGCTCACGGCTTCCGCCGCGCGATCGCCCCGATCGCCGTCTTCGTCGCGCCCGCCTGCCTGATGATCGTGCTCGAGCCCGACATGGGCACCGCGCTGGCGGTCGCGGTGACGATCGGCGCGCTGCTGCTGGCGGCCGGGATGCCGCCGCGCCAGCTCGGCATGCTGGCCGCGGGCGGCGCCGGCCTGGTGCTGCTGCTGGCGCTCGCGCGGCCCTACGAGGGCGCGCGCCTGTCGTCGTTCCTGCACCCGTGGGCCGTCGCCCAGGGCAACGGCTTCCAGGAGGTCCAGGGGCAGATCGCGCTCGGGTCGGGCGGGCTGTTCGGAGTGGGCCTCGGCAAGTCGGTGCAGAAGGTCTACTGGCTGCCGGAGGCCCAGACCGACTTCATCCTGGCGGTGGTGGGGGAGGAGCTGGGGGTGCTCGGGATCTGCGGCGTGATCTTCCTCTACGGGATGATCGCCTACGCCGGGCTCCGGACCGCCCGCCGTGCCGCGACCCGGTATGCGAAGCTGCTGGCGACAGGCCTGACCTCGCTGATCCTCTGCCAGGGAATCCTCAACATCTTCGTCGTGCTCGGGCTGGCGCCGCTGACGGGCGTGCCGCTCCCGTTCATCTCCTACGCTCCGACCAACCTGTGCGTGATGCTCGCCTCGGTCGGGCTGCTGCTGAACATCTCGCGGCCCGGTGCGCGCCGGCTGAGGGTGGTCGAGGCGCCCGCGGGTGACGCCGACGCGGATCGTGATCGGCGCCGGCGGGACCGGCGGTCACATCGTGCCCGCGCTGGCGGTGGCCGACGCGCTGCGGGCTGACGGCGCGGAGGTCGTGTTCATCGGCGGCGAGCGCTCCGAGCGCGAGCTGGTGCCCGCGGCCGGCTACGAGCTGCACTCGCTGACGGTGCGCCCGCTGACGCGCGGGCGCCCGCTCGCTGCCGCGCGCGCCGTCGCGGTCGACCTGGGAGCGGTCGCCGGTGCCCGGGGCCTGATCGCCCGCCTGCGGCCGGCGGCGGCGCTCGGCGCCGGTGGCTACGCGGCCGGTCCGGTCGGCCTGGCGGCGGCGCTGTCGCGGGTGCCGCTCGTGCTGATGGAGGCCGACAGCCACCTGGGCATCACCAACCGCCTGCTGGCTCCGTTCGCACGGCGCGTCTGCCTGGCGGTCCCGATCACGGGGCGCGACGGTGGGCGCTACCGTGTCACGGGACGCCCCATTCCGGAGCCGGCCGGCGACCGCAGCGCGGCGCGGGCTCGGTTCGCGATCCCTGAGGGCGATCGCTGCGTGCTGGTCTTCGGAGGATCGCAGGGGGCGCGGTCGATCAACGAGGCCGCGCTGGAGGCGTTCACGGGCGCCGGGTTCCGCGTCCTGCACGCCGCCGGAGAGCGTGATCTGGGGATGCTGCGAGCGCCGGGCCCCCACTACGACCTGCGCGGCTGGATCCCGGACCTGCGCGACGCGATCGCGGCCTGCGACGTCGTCGTGGCGCGCTCCGGCGGCTCGGTCTGGGAGATCGCCGCCCACGGCCGCCCGATGGTCCTGATTCCCTACCCGCACTCGGCGGCCGGGCACCAGGAGCGCAACGCGGAGATCTTCGAGCGCCGCGGCGCGGCGGTCGTGATCGACGATCGGCAGCTGAACGGCGCTCGTCTCGCCCAGGAGGTGGGCAGGCTGCTCGCCGACCCGGGCCTGATGGCGGCCATGGGTCGCGCGGCCGCGGCTCTGGCACGGCCTCAGGCCGCGCGCGAGGTCGCCGACGAGCTGCTCGCGGCCGCCGGCCGCTGACCGCGGGTCGCCCGCCGGGCGCTCGGCCGGTCAGTATGGCCGGCTCGGGTAGCCGGGGCCGAGCTGCTGGTTCGCGCGCTCGGCGAGGCCGATCGCGTATGCGGGCCAGAACACTCCCCCGGGCGGCCCGCCGCCGCACCCGGAGCTGTTCCCTGGCGGGTGCGTCCACATGAACGCGTCAGCGTAGGCGAAGCCGGTGTCGGTGCTGTCAAGCGGCCCCAGGCCGCGTCCCGGCGGGTTGCAGAGATCCTCGTTGCCGTTCCTGACCCGGTTGCGCTCGAGCAGCGGCCCGCGGCCGTTGGTGGCGGTGTCGACGATGAAGTGGGCGCCGTGGGTGCGTCGTGCGATCGCGGTCGCCCATCGAACCTCGTTGATCGTCCAGTTCTCGTGAGTGTCGTTGGTGAAGAAGCCGCGGATGTGGCCGATCCCGACCGCGTTCAGGGCCCGGGCGGTGTAGCCGACGGAGTTGCCGTCGGAGTAGCCGGCCTCGAGGTAGACCACGGTGTGCGGCAGCGAGCCGATCGTGTCGACCTCGTAGCGGAGGGCCATCTCCCACGCGTGCAGCGAGCCGATCCTGGCCATGCACGCCGACGAGCCGAGGCCGTCGATCTCCAGCAGGAAAACCGCCGGACGGCGGGCGACGGCCGCCGCGACCTCGTCGACGCGCCTGCGGAACACCGGCATGTAGCTGCGGATCTCGGCCGTGGTCGCGCAGCCGCCGAGCGCCGGGTGCAGGAAGTAGGTGTTGAAGATCGGGATCGTTCCGGGGTCGGCCTGCATGTTGGAGCAGAGGATCTTCTCGGTCTGGGCGAAGAGCGCGCCGGGCCCGCCACCCTCGGAGTAGATGCTGAGCCGCTGGGACTCCGGCTGCGAGGCGATGATCGACAGCATCGCCACCTCGTGCGCGAGCGCCGGATCCGCGGCCAGCCTGGACCGCCACCGACCCGTTCTCAGCTGCGCCCGGAACCCGGCCCAGGACTCGCTGACCGGCAGCGTCGCGGGGTCCAGGCCGAGCAGCCGCGCGATCGCGCCCGCGGCCGCGCCCCGGGCGGGGCCGGGCACGAAGAACCGCGCCCCGGTGAGCGGATCGGCGCCGGGGGGCGTCGGCAGGTCCAGCGGGTTGGCCGCCTCGCGCCGCGCCGGGAACGGATCGGGGCAGAGCTGGCGCAGCCGCGCCGCGTGAGCGCTGCCGGCGGAGCGGGCGCCGGCGCCGGCGGGGGCGATCGCCACCGCCAGCAGCGACATCGCGGCGAGCGTGGACGCGAGCGCCAGTGAGAGCCGCAGCCTCCACGTGGCCCGGCCTCTCGGTGCCCCCTCTGGACCTCTCGATGCGGCGCGCAGAGCAGTCTGAGGCTAGCACCGGTCAGACGGATGGCACCCCGCACGCCGAGCGATCCCGGGCCCCGGGTACCCTCGGCGCGTGCCCGCAACCCAGCATTCCGACCCCGGGTCGCCGAGACCGTGGACCGGTCGACGCCTGCATCTCGTGGGGATCGGCGGCGCCGGGATGAGCGGACTGGCGCTCATCGCGCTCGCGCTGGGGGCCTCGGTGACAGGCTCTGACCGGGCGCCCTCGCCATACGGCGACCGGCTGCGCGAGCGCGGCGTGCAGCCGGCGATCGGACACGCCGCCGAGAACGTGCCCGAGGGCGCCGAGGTCGTCTACTCGAGCGCCATTGCGGCCGACAACCCGGAGCGCCGGACGGGTGCCAGGCAGCTGCACCGGGCAGACCTGCTCGCCGAGATCGCGGCGCTGCGCCGTTGCGTGGCCGTGACCGGCACGCACGGCAAGACGACGACCTCCGCGATGATCGTCCACGCGCTGCGCGGCGCGGGTCTCGACCCGTCCTACGTGGTCGGCGGCGAGCTGCGGGGAACGGGCTCGAACGCGGGCTGGGGAAACGGCGAGTGGATCGTGGTCGAGGCCGACGAGTCCGACCGGTCGCTGCTAAAGCTGGCGCCCGAGATCGCCGTGCTGACCAATGCCGAGCTGGATCACCACGCCACCTACGCGTCGCGTCTGGACCTTGAGCGGACCCTGTCGCGGTTCATGGCCGGCGCCCGGGAGGCGGTCGTCTGGGACCGCCCGCGGCTGCGCTCGCTGTGCCCCGGCGCGGTCGGCTACGACACCGGTGAGGTCGTGCTCGGTCCGGAGGGATCGACGTTCTCCTGGCGCGGCCTGCGCGTCTCGCTGAGCGTGCCGGGCGCTCACAACGCGGTCAACGCCGCCGGCGCGCTGACAGCCTGCGCGCTCGCCGGGGCAGATCCGGCCGCGGCGGCCGCCGCGCTGGCCGACTTCCGCGGGGCTCGCCGGCGCATGGAGCTGCTGGGCCGGACCGCGCGGGGGGCGCGGGTGTACGACGACTACGCGCACCACCCGACCGAGGTCGCGGCGGCGATCGCCGCGGCGAGGACGCTCGCGCCCAGGCGCCTGGTCGCCGCCTTCCAGCCGCATCTGTACTCGCGCACGGCCGCGCTCTGGCGCCAGTTCGGCGCGGCTCTGGCTGCCGCCGATTCCGTCTGCGTCCTGCCCGTCTACGCGGCGCGGGAGCGGGCGCAGGACTTTCCCGCGGTCAGCGGGAGGCTCGTGGCGGCGGCGGCGGCGGACGCCGGCGCCGGCCGGCGGGTGGCCTGGATGCCGAGCCTCGAAGATGCCCGCGCGCACCTGCTCGCGACCCTCGGGAGCGATGACGTGTGCCTGATGATGGGCGCCGGGAACATCGACTCCCTGGCGCGCTCGCTGGTCGCCGCCTGAGTCGGGTTCCGGCCGCCCCTGCATCTACCCTGGCCGCCGCATGCCCGAGCAGCCGGCATCCAGGTAGGTGTCCAGGTCGCGGGGTCGAACCTGGTGAAGGGTGCGCACGCCGTCGGCGAACTCGTCGTGAGAGAACCAGACAACCAGCCAAGTCACGCAGCTCCGATCGGTGCGCGGGCCCACCGCGGCCCGGCCCGCCGCGCGCGCGGCGCGACGCCCGGGGGCCGTCCGTGATCGGCGTGCGCGGGCAGGCCGCCACCCGAAGCCCCGCGTCGGTGGGTCCCGAACGCCGCGCTCGCTCGCTCGCGCGCTCGGCGACGGGCGTCCGACGACTGGCCTGGCGCGCGGTCGCGTCGCTCGCGCTGCTGGCGGCGCTCGCCGGCGGCGGCTGGCTCTGGCTGCGAGACTCGTCCCTGGTCGCGATCGACCGCGTCGTGATCGTCGGTGCCGGCGGACCGCAGGGGAGGCAGATCCGCCGCGCGCTCGATCTGGCCGCGCGCAACATGACCACGCTTGACGTGCGCCTCTCCGTGCTGAGGGCGGCCGTCTCGCCCTACCCGAGCGTCGTGCGCCTGAGCGTCACGACGAGCTTCCCGCACACGATGCGGATCAGCGTCCGGGAACGGCGCGCGGTCGCGGTCCTGAGCGCCGACGGGACCAGCGTCGAGGTGTCGCAGGACGGGACCGTGCTGCGCGATCAGGCGGTCGACCCGTCGTTGCCGGTGATCGAGCTGGCGGCCGATCCGAGCGGGCCGCGCGTGACGGGGTCGGCGATGACCGAGGTCGCGCTGCTGGCCGCCGCGCCCCGACCGCTGCTGGCCCGTGTCGGGCAGGTGTGGATCGACGCGGTCCACGGCCTGGTGGCACAGCTGCGCGGCGGGCCGCGGATCTACTTCGGCGGTGCCGGCCTGCTTGCGGCGAAGTGGGCGGCCGCCGCGGCGGTGCTCGCCTCGCCGACCTCCGCGGGCGCACAGTACGTCGACGTGACCGTGCCGCAGCGGCCAGCCGCAGGGTCCGGACCGGACGCTTCCGGGTGAGGCTAACCCTTGAGTAGAGCTTTACCCTAGCCAAGGAGACAACCCTTCGCTATCGTCCAGAGTTCGCCGATCTGCAACGATCGTTGCGACTGCGTGCGCAGAGTTGACTTCGCGCATCGCCAGCCCCTAACGTGCCAAACTGGCCGTGCAGGCAGATTTGAACCAAGCCTTCAACCCTAACTAGAGGGTCGGACGAGAACCATGGAAAGCGGTAGTTATCTGGCAGTCATCAAGGTCGTCGGCGTCGGCGGCGGCGGCACCAACGCCGTCAACCGGATGGTCGACGCGGGGCTGCGAGGGGTGGAGTTCGTCGCCTGCAACACCGACGCCCAGTCGCTGGCGATGTGCGACGCGGACATCAAGCTCAACATCGGCCACGAGCTGACGAAGGGCCTCGGCGCCGGCGCCAATCCCGAGGTCGGCCACGGCGCCGCGGCCGAGTCCCGTGACGCCATCAAGGAGGCGCTGAAGGGCGCCGACATGGTGTTCGTCACCGCGGGCGAGGGGGGCGGCACGGGGACCGGCGCCGCGCCCGTGATCGCCGAGATCGCCAAGAACGAGATCGGCGCGCTCACGGTCGGGGTGGTGACGCGGCCGTTCCAGTTCGAGGGCACCCAGCGCGCCAAGCAGGCCCAGGAGGGCATCCAGCGGCTGCGGGAGAACGTGGACACGCTGATCGTGATCCCCAACGAGAAGCTGCTGGCGATCGTCGAGCGGCGGACGACGATCCTGGAGGCGTTCCGGGAGGCCGACAACGTCCTGCGCCAGGGCGTCCAGGGGATCACGGACCTGATCACGATCCCCGGCCTGATCAACCTCGACTTCGCCGACGTGCGCACGATCATGCAGGACGCCGGCAGCGCCCTGATGGGGATCGGGAGCGCCTCGGGCGAGAACCGCGCGGCGGAGGCCGCGAAGATCGCCATCTCCTCGCCGCTGCTGGAGGAGTCCGTCGAGGGGGCGACCGGGATCCTGCTGAACATCACGGGCGGTCACGACCTGGGCCTCTTCGAGGTCAACGAGGCGGCCGAGATCGTCCAGAGCGCGTCGGACGCCAACTCGAACATCATCTTCGGCGCGGTGATCGACGACGCCCTCGGCGACGAGGTGCGGGTGACCGTGATCGCCACCGGCTTCGAGCACGGGCGCGGGCCGGGCGGGGTGACCAGGGCGCGGGAGACCACCCGGCGGGAGCGGCGCGACCGAGACGTGACCATGGACGAGCGTCAGCGCTCATCGCTGGCGATCTCCGATGACGAGATCGACATCCCGTCGTTCCTGAAGGACCGCTAGGCCCGCCCGCGGGACCGACGCCGCCGCGGTCGATGACGACCACGTGTAATACGATCGCGCCTTGCCCACAGCGCTGATCACCGGAATCACCGGCCAGGACGGCTCCTACCTGGCCGAGCTCCTGCTGGAGCGGGGCTACGAGGTGCACGGGCTGGTGCGCCGCTCCTCGACCGAGCGCTTCGACAGGATCGAGCACATCCGCGATCGGGTCACCCTGCACCAGGCGGACCTGCTGGACCAGCGCTCGCTCGTCGACGCGTTCCGGGTCGCGCGGCCCGACGAGATCTACAACCTGGCCGCGATGTCGTTCGTCGCCGTCTCGTGGATCCAGCCGACGCTGACGGCGGAGTTCACCGGAGTCGGCGTCACGCGCGTGCTGGAGGCGGTCCGTGAGGTGTGTCCCGAGGCGCGCTTCTACCAGGCCTCGTCGAGCGAGATGTTCGGCAAGGTCCGCGAGGTTCCCCAGAGCGAGGAGACGCCGTTCTATCCGCGTTCGCCGTATGGCGTGGCGAAGGCCTACGGGCACTTCATCACCGTCAACTACCGGGAGTCCTACGACCTTCACGCCACCAGCGGGATCCTCTTCAACCATGAGTCCCCCCGCCGCGGGCTGGAGTTCGTGACGCGCAAGATCACCTGGCACGCGGCCGCGATCCGGCTGGGACTGGTGGACAGGCTCAGGCTCGGCAACCTCGACGCCGAGCGCGACTGGGGCTACGCGAAGGACTACGTGGAGGCGATGTGGCTGATGCTGCAGCGCGATGAGGCCGAGGACTTCGTGATCGCCACCGGGGTGGCGCACTCGGTGCGCGAGTGCCTCGAGATCGCGTTCGACCAGGCGGGGCTGGAGATCGACGACCATGTCGAGATCGACCCCTCGCTGCGCCGTCCGGCCGAGGTCGACCAGCTGATCGGCGACCGCTCCAAGGCCGAGCGGCTGCTGGGGTGGAGTCCGAGCACGAGCTTCGAGCAGCTGATCCGGCTGATGGTGGACGCCGACCACAGGCTGCTCACGGGCGGCGGACCGTCCTGAGGCCGTTCACCGGTGGGCGGGCCGCCGGGCGCCTCTGACGCGCGCCGCCGGTCGGCCGGGCGCCGCAGGCCGCGGAGCCAGGTCGCCGGGCGCCTCTGACGCGCACCCGCAGATGGGCGCCTGCCGCCCGCGTTCGCCCGTCCTCGGCGCGGGCGACGGCGGCCGCCCGCGGATGCGACGGACGGGTCGGTGCGCGGGAGCGTGGGCGCCCTCCCAGCCGGCCGACTCCGGCGCCTACCCGGTCCCGCGCCGGAGAGCCTCCGACGACCCCTGCCGCTTGACAGCCGCCGGCTGCGCCGATAGGGTGGACCAAAAGTGAGAATGAGATCTCAGTCTCTGAAAATTGCGAGGAAACGGTGGCGCAAGTGAACCCGACGGGCCCGAGTCCGGCTGCTGAGACGACCGCGCCGATGCGTCCGCGCGCGCTGGAGCTCCACGGCCGGGTGGCGATCGTGACCGGTGCCGCGAAGGGGATCGGCGCGCTGGTCACCGAGCTGTTCGTGCGTGAGGGCGCGCGGGTCGTGCTCGGCGGGCGCGACCTGGGAGCGCTTGAGGCGCACGCCGCCAGGCTGAGGGAGATCGAGCCGTCCAGCGAGGTCGTCTGCCAGCCCTGCGACGTGACCGACGAGGCCCAGACCCAGAGGCTGGCCGCGAGGGCGGTCGAGGCGTTCGGCAGGATCGACGTCCTGGTCAACACGGCGGGCGGGACCGGGCCGATCGAGACACCGTGCCGCGACTATTCGGCCGACGAGTTCCGGAAGATCCTGGAGCTCAACGTGATCGGGACCTTCCTGCCCTGCAAGGCGGTGATCCCCTCGATGATCGCCAGCGGATACGGGCGGATCGTCAACATCGCGGGCACGTCCGGACTGCGCGGCTACGTGAACCGGAGCGGTTACTCGGCATCCAAGTGGGCGGTGCGCGGCTTCACGCGAACCCTGGCGCTCGAGCTCGGCCCCCATGGGATCACCGTCAACGACGTCTGCCCGAACGTCACCAACGGTGACCGGATGGACAGGATCGTGGCGACGAAGGCGGCGGCGCTGGGCAAGACGCCGGAGCAGGTGCGCGCCGACTTCGAGTCCCAGACGGCGCTGGGACGCTTCGTCGATGAGGTGGACGTCGCCGAGGCGGTGCTCTTCCTGGCCAGCGAGCGCGCCCGCAACATCACCGGGCACGACATCCCGGTCGACGCCGGCTGGGACGTCTGAGCGATGCTGCCGCGTCCATTTGATTTCGTCCGTGCCGGCTCCGCGGGCGAGGCGAGCGCGATCCTCGCCGAGAGCGATGGCGCAAAGGTGATCGCCGGCGGTCAGAGCCTCGTGCCGATGATGTCGCTCGGGCTGGTTACGCCGACGTGCCTGGTGGACATCACCGGGCTGGAGCTCGACGGCGTCGAGGTCCTCGGCGGCCTTGTTCGGATCGGCGCGCTCACCAGGCACCGTGAGCTGGAGCGCAGCGCCGAGCTGCGATCGGTGCTGCCGCTCGCCGCCGAGGCGGCCGCGGTCATCGGCAACCCTCGCGTGCGCAACCGCGGCACCTTCGGCGGGAGCCTCAGCCACGCGGACCCGACGGCGGAGCTCTGCGCCGTGGCGCTGGCGCATGGCGGCCGGGTGTCGCTGGAGGGTCCCGAAGGCGAGCGGTCCGTCGAGATCGAGGACTTCCTGATCGGCTACTTCGAGACGGCGGCGCGACAGGGAGAGCTGCTCACCGGTGCGGAGCTCGCGCTTCCCTCGCCGGGCAGCGGCACGGCGTTCGTGGAGATCGCCGAGCGCGACGGTGACTTCGCCACCGCCGGCGCCGCGGTGATCCTCACCCTCGACGAGGGCCGCGAGCGCTGCGCTGCCGCGCGCGTCGTCGTGATCGGCATCGACGGGCTCCCGGTGCGCCTGGCCGAGGTCGAGGAGCTGTGCGTCGGCGAAGCGGTCACCGACTCGCTGCTGGACGCGGCCGCCGCCATCGTGGAGCGTGTCGCGATGGCCGAGGACGACGCGTTCGTCTCGGCTCGCCATCGAGTCCGATGCGCGCGGGCCTGCACCGGGCGGGCGCTCAGGATCGCCTTTGAACGCGCGAGAGGAGAGCGACAGTGAACATCTCTCTGAAGGTGAATGGGGTCGCGGCGGAAGTCGACGTGCCCCCGCACTGGACCCTGCTGCGGATGCTCCGTGACATGCTCCTGCACCACGAGGTCAAGCACGGCTGCGGCGAGGGCGTGTGCGGAGCGTGCACGGTGCTGCTCGACGGCGTGGCGGTCAACGGCTGCCTGGTGCTCGCCGTGCAGGCCGACGGCGCCGACGTTCGGACGGTCGCGAGCCTCGCTGAGGGGGACGCGCTGCATCCGCTCCAGCGCGAGCTCGTCGAGCGCGGCGCCGTGCAGTGCGGCTTCTGCACGGCGGGAGTGGTGCTCGGCGCGCTGGAGGCGACCACGATCGGCGCCGCCGGCAGCCGAGAAGAGATCCGCCGCAGCCTCGCGGGCAACCTCTGCCGCTGCACCGGCTACGCGACCATCGTCGACGCCGTCGAGGCGTATCAACTCACCAGGTGAAGCGAGCATCATCATGAGCATTGCCGATGTGAAGGCCAAGCACCGCGTGGTGGGGGAGGAGATCGTCCGCCACGACGCTGTGGAGAAGGTGTGCGGCCGAACCAGCTACAGCGCCGACGCGGCACTACCGGGGATGCTGCACGCGATGCTCAGGCGCTCGGACGTCTGCCATGCGCGCCTGCGCTCGATCGACGTCGAACGGGCGAAGGCGATCGATGGCGTGGTGGCGGTGCTGCTCGCCGACGACGTGCCCAACAACCGCATCTGGGTGGACGTGCCGGGTCAGACCCTTGAGGTCGGCGCCCTGAAGTCCTTCCAGAACGTCCTCGCCGACGGCATCGTGCGCTATCACGGCGAGCCGGTGGCGCTGGTGATCGCGCGCAGCGAGGACGCCGCGCTGGCTGCCGTCGATGCGATCGAGATCGACTACGAGCGGCTGCCCGTCGTCGACGATCCTGGACGGGCGCTCGACGACGACGCGCCGAAGGTGCACGAGAGCGGGAACCTGCTGACCGAGTGGGTTCTGGAGGAGGGCGACGTGGACGCCGCCCTGCGCGACGCGCCCGTCGTGGTCGAGGACAGCTACCAGACGCAGTTCATCGACCATGCGTACCTGGAGCCGGAGTCTGGGCTCGCCTGGCTCGACACCGACGGCGTGATCGTGATCAGGGCCTCGACGCAGGTGATCGAGCACTTCCGTGATGTCGCCCACATCCTCGGGGTCGACGAGAACCGTGTTCGCGTGATCGCGCCCTACGTCGGCGGGGGGTTCGGCGGCAAGGAGGACATGACCGTCGAGCCCTATCTGGGCCTGGCCGTGAGCAGGACCGGTCAGCCGGTGCGGATGGTCTGGTCGCGCCAGGAGTCGCTCCAGGCGCGCCAGAATCGCCACGCGGTTCGCATGCGCTACCGGACCGCGGCGGACGAGCAGGGCAACCTGATTGCGCAGGACATCGAGATCCTGTCGGACGGTGGCGCCTATGCCTTCCTGTCGGCGCTGGTCCTGCTGTACTCGACGACGTGCGCGCCGGGTCCCTACCGCTGCCCGAACGTGCGCATCCACAGCCGGGTCGTCTACACCAACCACACGCCGTGCAGCGCGATGCGCGGCTTCGGCGGCATGCAGGTCGCGCTCGGCTACGAGGGCCAGATGGACAAGCTAGCGCGCAGGCTGGGAATGGATCCGCTTGAGCTTCGGCGACGCAACTTCGTCGAGAAGGGCGACACGCTCGCGATCGGGCAGCCGCTGCCGACGCACGTCGCGCTGCCTGAGCTGACCGAGGCGGTGGAGAGCCGGATGGGCCCTCGGCCGCTGCCGTCCGGCCCGGACAAGCTCGTCGGGCGGGGCTTCTCCTGCAACCTTCAGTCGTATGGCCGCTGCGTCTGGCTGGACGACTGGTCCAGCGCCTGGATCGGGTTCGAGCTGGACGGCAGCCTGGTCATCCGCATCGGGGTCCCGGACATCGGCTGCGGGCAGGCGTCGTCGCTGGTGCAGATCGCGTCGGAGGTGCTCGGCGTCGCCCCCGGAAGGATCACGATCCACATCGGCGACTCGGCCCTGAACCCCCTGACCGGCACGACGACAGCCACGCGCCAGCTGTACATGTCGGGCAACGCGGTCCTGAAGGCGGCGACCGAGCTGCGCGACGGCCTGAGCGAGGTCGCGGCCGCCATGCTGGATGTCGAGGCCGACCGGGTCGTCTTCTCGCCCGACGGCGTTCACGACGGCGACGAGCCCGATCGGACGGTCGGCTTCCCGGCGCTGATCGCGGAGTGCGCCCGTCGCGACGTCCCGTGGCAGAGGCTGTCGGTCTTCAACGGCCCGAAGGGCGCCGCCTGGAAGGCGGATGAGCGCTGGCGCGGGCGCGTGCTCCCCGACTTCACCTATGGCTGCCACGCCGTCGACATCGAGCTGGATCGAGAGACCGGCCACGTGCGGGTGCTGCGCTACGTCGCCGCGCACGACGTCGGACGCGCGATCAACCCCGCGTCGGTGCGGGGGCAGATCGTCGGCGCGGTGGCGATGGGGCTCGGCCAGGCCCTCTCGGAGCGCGTCGTCTTCGAGGAGGGCCAGAACCTGACCGGCACCTTTGCCCAGTACCTGATCCCCACCGCGGTGGAGATCCCCGACGTCGAGGCGATCGTGCTGGAGAGCGGCGAGGGTCTCGGACCCTTCGGGGCGCGGGGCATCGGGGAGCCGCCGGTCGGGCCGCCGATCCCGGCCATCGCCGCGGCGCTGCACGACGCCGCGGGCGTCACGATGACCGTAACCCCGTTCACCTCCGAGCGGATCGCGGACGCGATCGAGGGACGGACCGGTGCCGCAGATTGAGGGCAGCGAGCATCTGGCGCTGTCGGTCGAGGAGGTCTGGAAGCGGCTGAACGAGCCCGCGATGCTCGCCGAGGCCATCCCGGGCTGCCGAACCATGACGGCCGAGGACGAGGGCCGGTTCCGCACGACGCTCGACATAGCCGTCGGTGCGGTGCGCGGCACCTACGACGGATTCGTCTTCTATGAGGACCTGGAGCCGCCTGAGCGCTGCACGATCGCGATCGAGGGGAAGGGAACTCACGGCTCGATCGAGGGTCGCGGCACGCTCTCGCTGGTGATGACCGCCGACGGCACCGCGGTGAACTACGTCGGAAGGTTCGACGTGCAGGGGCGCGTCGCCGGAGTCGGAGCGCGCGTCATGTCGGGAGTCAGCCGCAAGCTGATCGTGGAGACGCTCCGCAACCTGGCGGCGCTCGCGCCGGCGACCGAGGGCCCGGTCCCCGAGGCCGGCGCCCAGGGCGCGGCCGGGGAGGCCGACTCCGAGGGCGCGGCCGGGGGGGTCGGGTCCACGGAAGAGGCCGGGCGGTTCGGCTCCAGCGGCGCGGCCCCGGAGGCCGGTCCCCAGGGCGCGGGCGGTCAGCCCGGCTTCCAGCGCGCGGCCGGGCAGGCCGGCCCGCGGGGCGCGGGCGGTCAGGTCGAGCCATTCCGTCCGCTGGCCTCCCCGCTGCACGACCTGGGCGGCCGCATCCGCCGGTGGTGGGCACGGGTCGTCGCGTGGACGCGCCGAAGGGCGTGAGCGGGCATGGACGCGCGTCGTGGTGAGCGAGGGGGCCGCGATCGCCCGGCGCCCGCCGGCGGCTGCGCGCCGTCGCGGCCGACGATGACCGGGGAGACGGCGGGCGCTCGCCGGGGGCGACAGGCAGGCGGCGCGGCGGATGCGACCCGCGCCTCGGCGCAGTTCCGTGACCAAGCAAAGGAGCCACATGTCAAGAGCAGACCTCGATCTTCTCCGCGACGCGATCGACATGCACGCGCACACGCACCCGGCCCTGTTCTCCAGACCGATCGACGACACGGATCTGGCGAAGCAGGCGCTCGACTACGGGATGCGCGGGTTCGTGCTCAAGGATCACGACAGCTCGACGACCGGCCGCGCGCACCACGTCAACAAGATCTACAACGAGACGGAGGCGTTCGGCGCGATCGTTCTGAACCGCACCGTTGGCGGGATCAATCCCTACGTCGCGCAGGGCGCGCTGCACTATGGCGCGAAGGTCGTCTGGATGCCGAGCAACCACTCGAAGTGGCACGCGACCTACTTCGACATGCCGGACTACCCGCAGCTGGGGCGCAGGCGCAAGCAGCTGGCGGGGCCCGGGGTCACGGTGTTCGACGAGCACGACCAGCTGACCGAGGAGACGCTGCTCGTCCTTGACATGGTCGCCGAGGCGGACGCCTGCCTCGCGACGGGCCACCTGAGCATCGCCGAGATCCGGGCGCTGCTCGACGAGGCCAACAAGCGCGGCGTGAAGAAGTTCCTCGTCACCCACGCCAACTGGGCGCTCTGCAAGCTGGACCTCGACGTCCAGCGAGAGCTGATCGACAAGGGGGCCTACCTCGAGTACGTCGCCGTCTCGTGCTGCTCGCCGACGTTCTGGGAGCAGAACCCGACCGAGCTGGCGGAGTGGATCGACACGATCGGCGGCGATCGCCTCGTCCTCAGCTCCGACCTGGGCCAGCCATCCGCCCCGCCGCACCCGGAGGGCATGCGCATGCTGATCAGGGCCCTGCTCGACGTCGGTGCCAGCTACGATGAGCTTGAGAAGATGACCAAGGCCAATCCGGCGGCCCTGCTCGGAATGTCCGCGTAAGCGGGCTCGGGCCAGCGCAACGACTGCGAGCTCCGCCGTGAAGCGCGTCGGTCGGCCAGCCAACGTCGATGGTCCCAAGGTGCTGGAGCGAGCCCTCTCGGTGCTCGACCTGTTCACCGAGAGACGTCCCGAGTGGACGATGACCGACATCAGCGAGGCGGCCGGGCTGCCCGTCTCCACGACCTACAGGATCGTCAACGCCCTCGAGTACCACGGTCTCCTGCGTCACGCCGGGGCCGGCTATCGCCTCGGCGTGGCGGCCGTCTCGCTCGGCCGCCGCGCCTCGGCCGGGTTCGACATGGTCGCGGCCCTGCACCCGGTGCTCGAGGGGCTGGCGCTGGAGGTCGGAGAGACCGCGGTCCTCTCGATCTTCGACGCCACCCACATCGGCGCGCTCTGCATCGACCGCATCGAGGCGCCACAGCAGCTGCGGCTGTCGATGGAGGTCGGCTCGATGGTTCCGCTGCACGCCGGCGCATCGGCCAAGGCGGTCCTGGCATCGCAGGGCGACGAGGTGCTGGAGGCGGTCGTCGCCCGCCCGCTGCCCAGGCTCGCGGCCAACACGATCACCGATCCGGAGCGGCTGCGCGAGGAGGTCCGGACCATCCGTGAGCAGGGCCATGCCGTCAGCTTTGAGGAGACCAACGCCGGCGCCTGGGGGCTCGCCGTGCCGATCCTCGGCGGTGACGGCCTGGGCATCGCGGTGATCGGGCTGGCGGCACCGATCTCCCGCCACTCCGATGCGGTTCAGCGGGAGGCGACGCGCGCGCTTAGAGAGGCATGCCGGCGCGCCGCGACGATCCTCCGGGTCGGCGTCGACGGCGCGGACTGATCGGCGCCGCGTCGGCGACGCGGCCGACCCGGTTGCGCGGTGGGCGTCAGCCGACCTCGGCGTCGGCCACCGTGAGGCCGTGATGGAGCGCCTCGAAGATCTGCTCCAGCTCGGAGTCGCCGACGATCAGAGGCGGCGCGATGAACAGCGACGTCTGCTCGCAGCTGGTGGCGATCAGAACGCCGCTCTCCATGGCGCGGGCCGCGACTCGGCCGGCGAGGGGATCTGCCTCCTCGCCGCGCCAGGTCCGCCAGTCCGGGCCTTGCAGCTCGACGGTCCAGTGAAGGCCACGGCCGTCGATGCGCGCGACGCTCGGATGAGCGCCCGCGACCTCCCGCATGCGCTCGAGCATGTAGCCGTCGCGGGCCAGCGCCCGCTCGTAGATCCGGTCGCGCTGCGAGACGCGCAGGTGGGCGATCACCGCGGCCACCGTGAGCGGATGCCCGCGGAAGGTGCTGTAGCTCTGCCAGGCACGGCCGTCCAGCTGCTCTAGGACCCGCCGGGAGAGCACGACCGCGCCCGCCGGCGAACCGCCGGCGGCGAGGCACTTGCCCATCGTGACCATGTCCGGGCGCGAGGTGCCGTGCTGGAACTGGAACCAGCCGCCCACGCGACCGAACCCGGTGACCGTCTCGTCGGCGATCCACAGCGCGCCCGCCCGCTCGGCGAGCCCCGCCACCGTGTCCTGGTAGGCGGGCGTGTGATAGGTGCCGCCCTGGCTGTAGTCGATCAGGACGGCGGCGCTGCGCTCCAGCTGCCTCAGCGCGTCCCGGTGCCAGTCGTCGCCCGCGGTCGGGTCCGGCTGCCCGGTCACGCGCGCGCCCGTGGGGGCGGGGAGGGCGTGCACCCTGGCCAGGCGCGGGGGCTCGGCGCTGGATCCCGGGCGGTCCCCGGCGAGTCCACCATGCCACTGCGGCTGGATCGTCATCTCACGCGCGAGGCCGGCGCCGCCGTGGTACGCGCGTTCGCGGGTCGCCAGCTCCGTCCGGCCGGTGAGCGCCTGGGCGAGCGCCAGGGCCGCGTCGTTCGCCTCGCTGGCGCTGATGAAGAAGCGCACCGCGCCGACCCATTCCTCGTCGCCGAACGCGACCCGCACGAGGTCCTCGGCGGCCTGTCTGCGCGGCCCGAACCCCCAGCCCTCGTTGATCGCGAGCCCCGTCGCGCTCTCACGCAGTGCCTGGGCGATCTCAGGGTGACAGTGACCCAGGGGTGCCGCGGTGTTGCTGGCGTCGATCACGCGGCGCCCGTCGGAGAGATGGAACCAGACACCCTCCCCGCCGACGACATCGGGGAGGGCCCCCTTACCGGACGCGAGGCTGGTGCTGAGGAGCCGCTGCCCGGTGGCGGACATCGTCATGTCCTCAGCTTCCCGCCAAATCCCCACCGGTTGGGCGCGACGCCGTTGAGCACGACCCACGTCTCGGCGCGCGAGGCCTCGCCGTACACGCTGACCAGAGCGTCGGTCAACGCCTCGATCAGTCGCCGTGACTTCTCCTCGTCCTCGAACCTCGGCTCGAAGGCCGTCACCTCGATGAGGGGCATCGACAGGCTCCTTTTCTCATGGCGCGAGAAATTTATCGCACCAAATGGAAGAGGCAATATCATAGCTTCTCGGTGTCTGGCGCGCAACCGCCGCTCGACGCGCCGCAACAGGGGCGCTCGCCGCCGCCCCCTCGCCGCCGGTGGCCTGTCTCGCTCATCCCGGCACCGGATCCGCGACAAGTTGCGCAGGGCACTTGCGGAGGGGGTGAGTGGATGATACGCTGGCCCAAATGGATGATAAAGTGATCCAAGCGAAGCCCAACCCGGTGTCGTCGAGGCGCGCGATCGACATCGTGTGCAACCCCTTCACCCCCGTCGAGGTGTCCAACGGGCAGGTCGGTCTCGACGACACCTTCTTCGACAAGGTCCGCCTGCCGCGCGACCAGCGCGGTGGCCTTCCGATGGAGCGCTATCTGGCCATGATGGACGAGGCCGGGATCGAGCGCTCCCTTCTGATCGCGGTGCGGGCCGGCGACCTGAGGATGAAGTACTCCTTCGCGATCCCCTACGAGCAGGTCGCGGGTTACTGTCAGGCGTGGCCGGAGCGGTTCAGCGGCCTGGCCGGCATCGATCCGAGCCGTGGGATGCGGGGTGTGCGCGAGTTCGAGCAGGCGGTCACCACCCACGGGTTCGTCGGCGCTCACCTGTATCCGCACTGGTTCGAGCTGCCACCGGATCACGCCAGGTACTACCCGTTCTACGCCAAGTGCTGCGAGCTCGACGTCCCGATCATGATGCAGATCGGCCACTGCCTCGATTACCAGCGGGATCGCATCCTCCCCAGCGTCGGGCGGCCGATAACGCTCGATCGGGTGGCGATCGACTTCCCGGAGCTGAAGCTGATCGGCATACATCTCGGCTGGCCCTGGACCGAGGAGATGATCGCGGTCTGTTACAAGCACGCGAACGTGTACATGGCCGGTGACGCCTACGGGCCCAAGCACTGGCCACGGGAGTTCGTCCACTTCATGAACAGCTGGGGCCAGGACAAGTGCATGTTCGGCACGGACTGGCCTGTCGTCAACCCCGTCAGGGCGATGCGCGAGGTGGGGGAGCTGGGGTTGCGGCCCGAGTCCGAGCGCAAGCTTCTCCGTGAAAACGCGCTCCGGGTGTTCAAGCTCGGCGGCGCCCCTGCGGAGCTGGCCGGAGCGACGGTGCCGTGACCGTGGGGCACGGATACGTGCCTCTGACCGTGGCCGACGGGATCCGGGCGTCGCTGCACCACGGGGCGGGCAGGGTGGCGCTGCGGGAGGCGGACCGCTCACTCACCTACGGCCGGCTCGTCGAGCGGATCGATCGGATCGGGAACGCCGCTCACGGCCTGGGACTGCGCCGCGGCGACCATGTGGCGCTGATGGCGCCGAACTGCCTTGAGTTCGTCGAGATCGTCTGCGGGCTGGCGGCGGTGGGCGTGGCCGTGGCGATGATCAGCCCCCGCGCCACCGCGGCCGAGGTGGGCGAGATCTGCGGCGACTGCGAGGCCCGGATGCTGATGGTGCACCCGGACACGGCCGAGGTCGCGCATGCCGCCGATCTGTCAGGGGTCGAGAGCGTGGTCGAGATCGGCGAGCCCTACGAGGCGCTGCTGTCGAGGGCGTCCACCGCGGCGCCGTCGGTGGACATCGACGAGAGCGACATCTTCTGCATTCCATACACCTCCGGGACGACCGGGCGCGCGAAGGGTGTGCTCCTGCCGCACCGTGCGCGGGCATGGACGTTCTTCGCCATGGCCGTCGAGTTCGGCTGCTTCGGGCCGGGCCGGCGGGCGCTCGCGGCGACGGGGCTCAACTACGGCGCCGGGTTCTCGTTCGCGGTCGCGCCGCTGTTCTTCGGCGGCACCACGATCATCCTCGGCCGCTTCGAGCCGGATGCCATGCTGCGGCTGATCGAGAGCGAGCGCGTCACGAGCGCGTTCACGGTGCCCACGCAGCTCAACGACGTGCTGTCGCTCGGGGAGAGCGAGCGCGCTCGCCACCGGACCTGCTCGCTGCAGGCGCTCATCTCCAACGCCGCGCCGCTCTCGCAGCCCGCCAAGGAGCGGCTGGTGCAGTGGTTGGGCGACGACACGCTGTTCGAGGCGTACGGGTCCACAGAGGGAGGGTGGATCTCCGCCATCCACCCTCGTGACCAGCTCACCAAGCCGGGCAGCGTCGGCCATCCGCTTCCGTGCACCAGGGTCAGGATCGTCGACGCGGACGGGGACGAGGTGCCCGTGGGCGAGACGGGTGAGCTTCTGGTCCGCTCGCCGTTCATGTTCTCCGGGTACTGGCGGCGTGAGGCCGAGACGGCCGCCGCCTTCCGCGACGGCTGGTTTGCGACGGGGGACGTGGCGCGATTCGACGACGACGGCTACCTGTACCTCGTCGATCGCATGAACGACCTGATCATCTCCGGCGGGGTGAACGTGTATCCGCGGGAGGTCGAGGACGCGCTTCTGCGACACGTCTCCGTGGCGGAGGTCGCCGTGTTCGGTATTCCGGACGAGCGCTGGGGGGAGGCGGTGCACGCGACGGTCGCCCTGCGCCCGGGCGCGCAGGCCAGCGAGCGCGAGCTGCTGGACCACTGCTCGAAGCTGCTGGCCGGACCCAAGCGGCCCAAGGCGATCGACTTCGCGCCGAGCCTGCCCCACAACTCGGCCGGCAAGGTTCTGCGCCGAGAGCTGAGACAGCCCTTCTGGGAAGCGCGCGACCGCCTCGTGAGCTGACGTGAAGCCGGCATCCTTCGAGTACGTGACCGCTCGGACAGTCGAGGAGGCGGTGCGCGCCCTGGCCGACTCCGAGGGCGAGGGCAAGTGCCTCGCCGGCGGGCAGAGCCTCGTGCCGCTGATGAACTTCCGCCTCGCGCGGCCGCCGCTGCTGGTCGACCTCGGTCAGGTGGACGAGCTGCGCCAGCTCAGGCACGACGACGACGGCTCGCTCGTGGTGGGCGCGCTCGTCACGCATCGGGAGGTGGCGGGGTCGCCGCTGATCGCAGAGCGCGTGCCGCTGCTCGCCGAGGCGGCGCGTGAGGTCGGGCACGCGGCGATTCGCAACCGAGGGACGATCGGCGGGAGCTTCGCGCACGCCGATCCCGTGGCCGAGCTGCCGTGCGTCGGGCTCACGCTCGATGCCGAGATCGTCGCGGCCGGCCCGCACCGGCGCCGCACGATCGCCGCGGCGGACTTCTTCCAGGGGCCGTTCACGACCGCCCTGGCGGCGGACGAGGTGCTCGTGGAGATCCGCTTTCCGGCCTCGGGCGCCGAGCGATCCGGCTGGGCGTTCTGCGAGCTCGCGCGCCGTCGCGGGGACCTCGCCGTCGTCGGCGTCGCGGCGCAGCTCGAGCGCCGGGGGCAGCGGCTGTCCGCGCGGATCGGCCTCGCCGGGGTCGCGGGCCGGCCGGTGCGAGCGGTGGCGGCCGAGGCCGGGCTGAGCGGCGCGACGCCCGACGCCGCGAGCTTCCGCGCCGCGGGCGAGGCGGTCGCCGCGTCGCTTGCCCCCCCGAGCGACATCCACGGATCGGCGGCGCTGCGCCGCCGTGTCGCATCTGTCCTGACGGAGCGCGCCCTGGAGCGCGCGGCGAGGAGGCTCGAGGCCGCATGAGTGAGCGTGTGTTTCGTTTCCGTCTCAACGGGACCGAGGTCGAGGGCCGAGCCGAGCCCCGGCGCCTGCTGAGCGACTACCTGCGAGACGATCTCGGCCTGACCGGCACGCACGTCGGATGCGAGCACGGCATCTGCGGCGCGTGCACGATCCATCTCAACGGCAGGGCCGTGCGGTCCTGCCTGCTCTTCGCGTGCCAGGTCGACGGCGCGGAGGTCCGGACCGTCGAGGGCCTGGCCGACGCGCGCGATCCACTCTCGCCCCTTCAGGAGGCGTTCTGGGAGCACCACGGGCTCCAGTGCGGCTTCTGCACGCCGGGGATGCTGATGACGGCGGCCGAGCTGCTCGAGACCAACCCGGACCCGACCGAGGGCGAGATCCGTGAGGCGATCAGCGGCAACCTCTGCCGCTGCACGGGCTACGTGTTCATCGTCGATGCGATCCGGGCGGCGGCCGACAAGCTGGGAGCCCGGGGAGCCGAGCGTCAATGACCGAGCAGGCTCGCCCGAGCTTCATCGGCGCGCGGGTGAAGCGGCTCGAGGACCCGCGCCTGCTGCGGGGGCACGGACGGTATGTCGCGGACGTGCGCCTTCCCGGCGCCCTGGAGGTGGCGTTCGTGCGCAGCGAGATGCCCCACGCGGACATCACGGCCGTCGACGCCGGCGCGGCGAGGGAGCACCCCGGCGTCGTGCGCGTCCTGACCGGCTCCGACGAGCTGGTCGCCGGGCGCGAGATCAGGGGCGACTGGCGCGGCGAGATCTGGCAGACATCCGCGCAGCCGGCGCTCGCGGGCGACCGGGTCAGGTTCGTCGGACAGCCGATCGCGGCGGTGGTCGCGACCAGCCGCTACGTGGCTGAGGACGCCGCCTCGCTCGTCGTCGCCGACTACCGGGAACTGCAGCCGCTCACGTCGGCGCGGGCGTCGCTGTCGGATGGGGCGCCGCTGCTGCACGAAGGCTGGACCCGGAACTTCTTCCGGCACTCGCACTTCCTCGGAGGCGACCCCGACGCGGCGTTCGCCGCCGCCGACGGGGTGCTCGAGCTGCGGACGGCCACCCAGCGCCAGACCGGCATGCCGCTCGAGACGCGGGGCTGCGTCGCCGACTATGACGTCGTCTCGGGCTCGCTGACGGTGTGGATGACCAACCAGATGCCGTCGGTGGTGCGAACCAGCCTCGCCGACGTGCTGGGCGTCGAGGAGAACCGCGTGCGCGTCGTGGCCCCGGACATCGGAGGCGGCTTCGGAGTCAAGGCGTACCTGTACCCGGAGGACGTCGTAGTCTGCCTGCTGGCGATGGAGCTCGGGCGCCCGGTCAGGTGGATCGAGGACCGGCGCGAGCATCTCCTGGCGGCGATCCACGCTCGCCAGCAGGAGCACCGGGTGCAGGTCGCCTACCGTGCCGACGGCAAGGTGCTCGCGATCAGGGCCGAGGTGCTCGTCGATTCGGGCGCCTTCTCGGTGCATCCCTGGACGGCCGGTCTGGAGGCGGGCAACGCCCTGAGCCTGCTGCCCGGCCCCTACACGATCGGGGACTACGAATGCGACGCGTACGCGGTCGCGACCAACAAGTCGCCGTTCGGCCCGGTCCGCGGTGTCGCCCGCCCCGCGGCCGCGCTCTCGACCGAGCGCGCCATGGACCAGGTGGCCAGGGCCACCGGGCTGGACCCGATCGAGGTCCGCCGTCGCAACCTGATCGATGCCCGCGACTGTCCCTACACGACGGTCACCGGGAACCTGATCGACAGCGCCAGCTTCCAGGAGGCTCTGGATCGGCTCTGCGAGGTGGCCGACTACCCGCAGCTGCGCAGGCAGCAGGCCGAGGCCCGCGAGGCCGGGCGCCTGCTGGGCATCGGCGTCGCGTGCTACGCGGAGCAGGGCGCCAGCGGCATCCACGAGTACCTGCGCCGCGGGATGCCGACGATCTTCGGATACGAGACCGCGCTGGTCCGCATGGACCCCTCCGGGAAGGTGCTGGTGGAGGTGACGACGCACTCGCACGGCCAGGGCCACGAGACGACGATCGCGCAGGTCGTCGCCACCCGGCTCCAGGTCCCCCTCCAGGACGTCAGGGTCGTGTACGGGGACACCTCCCGGATGCCCTACGGGATGGGGACCTTCGGCAGCCGCAGCATCGTGATGGCAGGAGGCGCGGCCTCGGCCGCGGCCGACAAGGTCCGCCTGAAGCTCGAGCAGTTCGCCGCGCACCTCCTGGAGATCTCCGCGGACGACCTGGAGACCGTGGATGGCGCCGTCCGCGCCAAGGGCGCCCCGTTCCGCTCGATCCCGATCAGCGAGCTCGCGCGGGCGGCCTACCATCAGCCTCACCGGCTGCCGCAGGGAATGCAGCCGCTGTTGGAGGCGGTGTCGACGTACGACACCGAGCGCGGCACGGGGACCTGGACCAACGCCTGCCATCTGGCGCTGGTCGAGCTCGACCCGGGGCTCGGGCTGCTCGACGTGCAGAAGTACGTCGTCGTGCACGACTGCGGCGTGATCGTCAATCCGACGATCGTCGAGGGCCAGCTCCACGGCGGCATCGCGCACGGAATCGGCGGCGCGCTGCTGGAGGAGCTGGTCTACGACGAGTGGGGCCAGCCGCTGTCGACCACGTTCATGGACTACCTGCTGCCCTCCGCGACCGAGGTGCCGCGCATCGAGGCCCACCACATCGAGACTCCGTCGCCCTTCTCGGCCACCGGGAGCAAGGGCATGGGGGAGGGGGGGGCGATCGCGCCCGGCCCGGTGCTGGCGGCCGCGCTCGAGGACGCGCTCCGACCACTGGGCGAGGTGGTCGTCACAGAGCTTCCGCTCACCCCGGAGCGAGTGCTGCGCTACGTCGATGAGGCGCGGGGCGCGGCTGCGGACGCGTCCGGCGATCGGTGAGTGCCGTGCACATCGGTGTCGAGAGAAAGCCAAGCGAAGCGGAGGTCTGATGAAGAGGATCGGAGTCGACGTCGGCGGGACGTTCACCGACCTCATCCTGGTCGACGAGGAGACCGGACGGGTCACCGTGGAGAAGGTCGCCTCGACGCCGGATGACCCCGCGCGCGCGGTCATCGAAGGCGTCGAGAGGCTGTGCGAGAAGGGCGGGGCGGAGCTCTCGCAGATCGACGGGCTGCTGCACGGGACGACGATCGCCACCAACATCGCGCTCACGAACACGGGCGCGGAGGTTGGGATGCTCACCACGGACGGCTTCCGCGACATCCTGCACATCGCCCGCCACAAGAAGCCGTTCAACTTCTCGCTGCAGCAGGACCTGCCGTGGCAGGCGCGCCCGCTCGTAAAGCGCCGTCACCGGCTGACGCTGCGCGAACGGGTCACGGTGCCCGATGGGGACGTGCTCGTCGCGCTGGACGAGGACGAGGTCCGCCTTCGGGTGAGGGCGCTCCGCGAGGCCGGAGTCGAGGCGGTCGCCGTCTGCCTCCTGCACTCCTACCTGAACCCGCGCCACGAGCAGCGCGTCAAGCAGATCGTGCAGGAGGAGTACCCGGGCTGCTTCCTGTCGGTGTCCCACGAGGTGCTGCCCCTCTACCGGGAGTTCGAGCGGTTCTCCACCGTGGCGCTGAACGCCTACGTCGGCCCGAGGGTCTCCCGCTATCTCGGTCGCTTCGCCGAGGCGATGAGCGAGGCCGGCTTCCGGCGTGACGTCCAGCTGATGCAGTCGTCGGGCGGCATGGCGACGATCACGGGCTCCAGCGAGCGCCCCGTCAATCTGCTCATGTCGGGACCCGTCGCCGGTCTGATCGGCGGGATCTGGGCCGGCCGCGCGTCGGGATTCGACAGCGTCGTGACGCTCGACATCGGCGGGACCTCGGCCGACATCGGCGTCGCCGCCGGCGGCAGGCTGCGCATGAGGCACCTGCTCGACACGCGCGTTGGCGACTACCAGGCGATGGTGCCGATGGTGGACATCGACACGATCGGCGCCGGCGGGGGCTCGATCGCCTTCCTGGACGAGGGCGGGGTGTTCCGCGTCGGCCCTCAGTCAGCGGGCGCGGACCCGGGCCCGGCATGCTATGGCCGCGGGGGCCTTGAGCCCACGTCCACCGACGCGCAGGTGATCCTCGGCCGCCTTCGCCCGGAGCGGGGCCTGCTCGGAGGTGACCTGGAGCTTGACCCAGATCTGGCCCGCGAGGCGTTCGAGCCGCTCGCCGGCCGGCTTGAGCTCAGCGTGGAGGAGGCCGCCCTCGGCGCCCTCCAGGTGCAGAAGTTCGGGATGACGCAGGCGATCGAGCTCAACTCGGTCCGCCGTGGCTACGACCCGCGTGACTTCACCCTCGTCGCGGCGGGCGGCGCCGGGCCGCTCTTCGCCTGCGACATCGCGCGCGAGCTCGAGATCCCGCGCGTGCTGGTCCCGCCGCACCCTGGGATCATCGCCGCCACCGGCCTGCTGGCCACCGACATCCAGCACGAGTTCGTGGCCACCGAACGCCAGGTCGGCCAGGAGCCCGACCTGGCCCGTCTCGCGGAGCGCTACGACGAGCTCACCCGTCAGGCGGTCGGTCAGCTCGAGCTCGACGGCGTCCCGGAGGACCGCCGTCTCGTGCGGCGCCTGGCGGACTGCCGCTACGTCGGGCAGGGATATGAGGTGCGCTGCGAGGTCCCGGCCGGCGCGGTGGATCCCGAATGGCTCGCTGGGGCCAAGGAGGCGTTCCACCGGGCCCACCAGGAGGAGTACGGTCATCGCTACGACGCCGGCGTGGAGATCGTGAACATCCGCGTGGTCGCCATCGGCCGCATCGCCGACCTGGAGTGGCCACGGCTGGACGCCGGGGACGGCGACCCGTCACGGGCGCTGATCGGCGCGCACGACGTGGTCTTCGACATCGACGGACGCCCGGAGCGCCACGCGACCGCCGTCTACGATCGAGCCCGCCTGCTCGCGGGCGACGAGCTGGTCGGTCCCGCGGTGATCGAGCAGTACGACACCACGACCGTCGTGCCGCCGGGAGTCGCCCTGACGGTCGATGCGGTCGGCAACCTCCTGATCGACACCAGCGCCGGGGCGCTCGATGGCCAGCGAGGCGACCTCGCAGCTCCGATCCTCATGCGGGTGATCGGGGGCGCGTTCAACGCGGCTGCCAAGGAGATGGCCGGCGTGCTGTTCAGGACCTCATACTCGTCGATCATCCGGGAGTCCGAGGACCTGGGGGCCGGCCTGTTCGACGCGCAGGGCAACAACATCGCCGAATCGGACTCGACGCCGATGTTCATGGGGGCGATGCCCAAGATGGTGAAGGGGGTGCTCTCGGTTCTCGGTGACGACATCCACGAGGGCGACGTGATCCTCCACAACGACCCGTACCTGGGCGCCACGCACTCGCCCGACGTCGCGATCGTGCTGCCGGTCTTCCACGAGGGCGAGCTCGTCGGCTTCACCGGCGCCTCCGCCCACCTGCTCGACATCGGCGGCGCGTTCCCCGGCCTGGCGATCGATCTGGTCGACAACTGGTCGGAGGGGAACATCTACCGCGCGGTGAAGCTGGCCGAGCGAGGGGTCTGGCAGGAGGGCCTGTTCCGCCACATCCTGGAGAACACCCGCACGCCGACGCACAATCGCGGCGACATGCAGGCGATGCTGGCCGCCTGCGAGCTGGCCAGGAAGCGCTTCCTGGAGCTGCTCGGACGCTATGGCAAGGAGGCGGTGCTCGGTGCCGCCGGCTACTGGATCGACTACTCCGAGCGGATGCTCCGCGCGGAGATCGCCAAGGTGCCCGACGGCGTCTACGGCCCCGAGCGCGGCTGGCTGGACGACGACGGGCGAAATTACGGCACCAAGCTCCCCGTGCAGGTGTCGGTCGAGGTCCGGGGAGACCGGCTGATCGTCGATTTGACCGGATCCAGCGAGGAGGTCCCGACCGGCTACAACTGCCCGTTCGAGGGCACGACCGTGTCCGGGATGACGTTCATCGCCCGGATGATGTTCCTCGACGAGGCGGCGTTCCCGGTGTTCGTGCCCCAGAACGAGGGCATGCTCCGTCCGGTGGAGGTGATCGCGCCGAAGGGCACGATCTACAACCCCAACTATCCGCGAGCGTGCTTTGCGCGGTTCTCGCAGGCTCAGCGGGCCGTCGACCTCGTCCTGCGGGCGCTCGCGCCGGTGATACCGGACAAGATCACGGCGGGCAACTCGGCCCACATCCACTTCATCTCCTACTCCGGCTACAGGCCCGCCGAGGGCGAGTACTGGGTCTACCTGGAGGTCGACGAGGGGTCCTACGGCGGGCGTCCCGACCGTGACGCGATGGATTCCGTGGACAACCTGATCGCCAACACGCGCAACAATCCGATCGAGGAGCTCGAATGGCGCTTCCCGATGCGGACCGAGCGCTACGAGCTGCGCGACGAGCCCTGCGCACCGGGCAAGTGGCGCGGCGGGATCGGCATCGTGCGCGTCAACCGGTTCCTTGAGCCCACGATCGTCACCTGCGAGGGCGAGCGGCACGAGAGCGATCCCCCCTGGGGCATCTTCGGCGGCCACGACGGGCTCAACGGCTCGCTGATCCGCAACCCAGGCACTGCGGGGGAGGAGCGCTGGCCGTCAAAGGTGACGGGGCGCGCGCTGGACGCCGGCGACTGCCTGGAGATCACCGTCCCCAGCGGCGGCGGCTACGGCGACCCGCTGGAACGGGCGCCGGAGCTCGTGCTCGCGGACGTGCTCGACGGCTTCACCACGGTCAAGCTCGCCGAGCGCGACTACGGGGTCGTGATCGACCCCGCCTCAATGACCCTCGATGACAAGGCGACCGATCGCATCAGGCGCGAGCGCCGCGTCGTGTCCGCCTGACGGCAGAAGGAGAACGAGATGGCATCAAGCGAAGAGGTCGTCGAAGCGCTTCGGGTGATCTTCGATGCCGACACCGGCATCTACCAGCGGCGCGGGTTCCAGCGACGGGTCGGGTTCGGCTCCAGGCCGGCTCTCGTGCACATCGACCTGGCCAACGCGTGGACCAAGCCCGGACACGCGTTCTCGTGCGACGGAATGGACGTCATCATCCCGGCGGTCCAGAGGCTCAACGACGCCGGTCGCGCCAAGGGGATCCCGATCGTCTACACCACCACGGCCTACACGAACGTCGACGGCCAGAACTCGGACTGCGGCCTGTGGCGCCACAAGATCCCGGTGGAGCTCCTGCACGTCGACGACCCATGGACGCAGATCGACGAGCGAATCGCGCCGCTGCCCGACGAGCTGGTGCTGGTCAAGAAGCGCGCCAGCGGGTTCCATGGGACCAACCTCGCGAGCTACCTCAACGCCCACGGCGTCGACACCGTGATCCTGACCGGGGTTACGATGGCCGGGTGCGTGAGGCACTCATGCGAGGACGCGATCGCCGAGGGCTTTCGCCCGATCGTCGTGCGGGAGGGCGTCGGCGACCGCGTTCCCGGCGTCGTCGAATGGAACCTGTTCGACATCGACGCGAAGTTCGGCGACGTCGAGCCGCTCTCCCGCGTGCTGGAATACCTCGATGAGATCGAGCCGTTCGTCAGCCGGGCGTCCGGCGTAGCGCAGACCTCGGTGAAGTGAGCCCCCCCGCCCCCCATCACGAGTCGTTGCGGGGGACCCCGCTCCACGATCGGCATGTCGCTGCGGGGGCGCGGATGATGGGGTTCGCGGGGTGGGAGATGCCGGTTTGGTATGACGGGGTCGTGGCCGAGCACATGGCGGTGCGACGTGCGGCGGGCGTGTTCGACGTCTCGCACATGGGCCAGGTCGAGGTCCGCGGCCCCGACGCCATGGCGCTGCTGCAGCGGTTGCTGTCGGGCGATCTGCGACGGCTGCCCGAGGGCGGAGCTCAGTACGGGTTGATCTGCGACGAGCGGGGCGGGATCCTCGACGACGTGCTGACCTACCGGCTCGCGGAGCGCCATTTCCTGACGGTGACCAATGCCGCCAACCACGAGCGTGACCTGGGGTGGTTCCTGGACCATGCGAGCGGGTTCGACGTGGACGTGCGCGATCGCCGCGAGGAGTTCGCGATGCTGGCGGTCCAGGGTCCCGAGTCCGGCGCCCTGCTGGCGCGGCTGGCCGATGGGCCCCTGCCGCCGCGCAACCACTGCTGCCAGCGGACGATCGCTGGGCTTGCGATGCTCGTGTGCGCCACCGGCTACACGGGCGAGGCGGGAGTGGAGCTGATGCTCGATCCGGCCGGCGCCGGCGCCGTGTGGGACGCGCTGGTCGGTGCCGGTGCGCATCCGGCCGGGCTGGGCGCCCGGGACACGCTGCGGCTGGAGGCCGGCCTGCCCCTGCACGGCAACGACATCGACGAGCGGCGCAATCCGATCGAGGCCGGGCTGGGCTGGGCCTGCGCTGAGCAGACGGGGTTCATCGGCGCCGAGGCGGTCGCGGCGGCGCGTGAGCCGGATCCCTCCGCCCGCGCGGAGCGGCTGGTGTGCTTCGAGATCGCCGGGCGGGGCATCGCGCGGCAGGGGGATCGGATCGAGGGTGGCGGGGTGGTGACGAGCGGCGGATTCTCACCCTGCCTCGAGCGCGGGATCGGGATGGCCTATGTGCCGGCCGACCGCTCGGCGCCGGGGACCGAGCTGGTGATCGACGTACGCGGCGCCGCGCGCAGAGCCGTGGTCCGCGCAAAGCCCATATATCGGAAGGAGCAGTAAGTGGAGCAGGCCGGCTACCCGGACGATCTGCTGTATCACCCGGATCACGATTGGGCGCGGATCGATCCCGCCAACCCCGACGAGGCGACCTTCGGGATCACGTGGTACGCGCAGGACGCGCTGGGCGAGGTGGTGTTCTTCGATCCCCCCAAGCTGGGGACGCGGGTGACCAAGGACGAGCCGTACACGGAGATCGAGTCCGTGAAGGCGGTCTCGGACGTGATCGGTCCGCTGTCGGGAGAGGTCGTGGCGGTCAACGATGCGCTGGCGGACTCTCCGGAGGCGATCAACGAGGATCCCTACGGCGCGGGCTGGCTGGTCCGCGTGAGGCTGTCGGATCCCTCCGAGCGGGAGTCGCTGCTGGACGCGGCTGCCTACAGGGCCTCGCTGGGTTCGTGATGTCGCACGCAGCCCGGATCCGAGGGACCGGATTGGGGTGTGTGGCGTGAGCCGGTACACGTCGGTGACCGAAGCCGATCGGCTGGCGATGCTCGAGCAGATCGGCGTGGGCGCGATCGAGGAGCTGTTCAGCGACATCCCGCCGGGGCTGCGGCTCGGGCGCCCGCTGGCGCTCGGCGAGGGGCGCTCCGAGCAGGAGGTCTACGACGAGCTCCGGGCGCTGGCAGATCGCAACGTGAGCGTCGAGGACGAGATCTGCTTCGTGGGCGCCGGGATGTACGACCACTACGTGCCCGCGCTGGTGGACGCGATCACATCGCGTTCGGAGTTCCTGACTCCATACACGCCGTACCAGCCGGAGGTGTCGCAGGGGACCCTGCAGGCGATGTTCGAGTATCAGACGGCGATCTGCGAGCTGACCGGACTGCCGGTCTCCAACGCCTCGGTGTACGAGGGGCCGAGCGCGGTCGCCGCGGCGGGATGGGTGTCGCGGCTGGCGAACGGCCGGCGGCGGCTTGTGGTCTCGCGCGGGGTGCATCCGCACGCGCGTGAGGCGCTCGGGACGCTCGCGCACGCCTGGGGGGTGGATGTGACCGAGGCGCCATTGCGCGACGCCGTGACCGAGCTGCCGCCGCTCGACGAGGAGGTCGGCGCCGTGATCGTCGCCCAGCCCAACTTCCTCGGGGCGGTGGAGGACCTGGAGGCGATCGCGGCCGCGGCTCACCAGGTGGGCGCGCTGTGCATCGCCTCGTGCGACCCGCTGGCGCTGGCGCTGCTGCGCTCGCCGGGCGAGTGCGGGGTCGACATCGCGGTCGGGGAGGGGCAGATGCTGGGCAACCGGCTTGATTTCGGCGGTCCGTCGTTCGGCTTCCTCGCGACCACCGAGGCCCTGATCCGCAGGGTGCCGGGCAGGATCGCAGGCGAGACCCGGGACGTCGACGGGCGCCGCGGTTTCGTGCTCACCCTGCAGACCCGTGAGCAGCACATCCGCCGTGAGCGCGCGACGTCGAACATCTGCACCGCGCAGGCGCTCAACGCGCTCGCGGGCGTGATCTACCTCACCTGGCTCGGGCGCGAGGGGATCGTGGAGCTGTGCGAGCTGATGCTCCAGCGAACCGCCTACGCGCGCCGGCGCCTGGCGGCCCTGCCGGGCGTCTCGCTCCTGCACGAGCAGCCCGTCGTGCGCGAGTTCGCGGTGGCGCTCGACGCGCCGGTGCGGGAGGTGATCGATCGCTGCGCCGAGCTCGGGGTGAACCCGGGATATCCGCTCGGGCGCGACTACCCAGAGCACTGCGACGGGCTGCTGGTGGCGATCACCGAGCGGCGCACCCGGTCCGACATCGACCGGCTCGCCGACGCGCTCGCAACGGCCGTCGCGGCCGCGGGCGCCCGACACGCGGTGGGCGCCGGATGAGCGCCCACGAGAAGACCGGAGGACGACGATGAGCGCCACTGCCGCCGACGACCAGCTGACGATCTTCGAGCGCTCCCGCGCGGGGCGCCGCGCGTTCGTCGCGCCCGCGAGCGACGTGCCCGAGCGACCGCTCGACGAGCTGCTGCCCGCGCGCCTGCGGCGGGCTGCGCCGGCGCGCCTGCCTGAGGTCTCGGAGCCCGAGATCGTGCGCCACTACAACCGTCTGTCGCGGCGCAACTTCGATCTGGACACGGGCTTCTATCCGCTCGGGTCGTGCACGATGAAGCACAACCCGAGGCTGCACGAGCGGGTCGCGGCGCTGGACGGGAACGCGCGCCTGCACCCGCTCCAGGATCCCCGCCGGGCGCAGGGGGCGCTGGAGCTGATGTGGCGCCTGCAGGAGGCGCTCGGCGAGATCGCAGGGCTCCCGCACGTATCGCTGCAGCCCTCGGCGGGCTCGCACGGAGAGCTGGCGGGGGTGCTGCTGACGCGCGCGTATCACGAGGACCGCGGGGAGCGGCGCACCAAGGTGCTCGCTCCCGACACCGCGCACGGGACGAACCCCGCGACGGTGACGATGGGCGGCTACGAGGTCGTTCACGTCGGCACCGACGCCGATGGAAACGTCGACCTGGAGGACCTGCGGGCCAAGGCGACCGAGGATGTCGCCTGCCTGATGCTCACCAACCCCTCGACGCTGGGGCTGTTCGAGCGCGGGATCCAGCAGATCGCGGAGATCGTGCACGGCGTCGGGGCGACGCTGTACTACGACGGCGCGAACCTGAACGCGATCATGGGGATCTGCAGGCCCGGGGACATGGGGTTCGACATCGTGCACTTCAACCTCCACAAGACCTTCGCCCAGCCGCACGGCGGCGGCGGCCCGGGCGCCGGCCCGGTCGCCGTCGCCGATCACATCGAGCCGTTCCTGCCCCGCCCGCAGGTCGTGCGCCGGGAGGGAGCGCCAGACGACACCATCGGGACGGGCTCCGACGGACGCCTCGGGCACTTCGACCTGGACTACGACAGGCCGAGGTCGATCGGTCGGCTGCGCGGATTCCAGGGCAACTACGGCGTGTTCGTCCGCGCGTACGCCTACATCCGATCGCTCGGCGCGGCCGGGCTGCGTGACGTGTCCGAGACCGCGGTGCTGAACGCCAACTACCTCCTGGCCCGCCTGCGCGCGATCGGCGTCGCCGAGCGCCTGCCGGTCGCCTACGACCGCGTCTGCATGCACGAGTTCGTGCTGTCCGGCGCCCCGATGAAGCGGGACCTTGAGATCCGCACGCTCGATCTCGCCAAGCGCCTGCTGGACCACGGCGTCCACCCGCCGACCGTCTACTTCCCGCTCGTCGTCGACGAGGCTCTGATGATCGAGCCGACCGAGACCGAGACGAGGGAGACGCTCGACCGCTTCGCCGACACGATCGCCGAGATCCTCCGCGAAGCAGCCCAGGATCCTGAGATCGCCCGCACCGCGCCGCACACGACCCCGGTCCGCCGGCTCGACGAGGCCGGGGCGGCACGCCATCCGGTGATCCGCCAGGCGCTGTAGCCCCCGGCGCCCGTTCCTGCCGGGCCGCCGGCGCTCAGGCGTCCCGGCGCATGATCGTGACGGCGGCGAGCGTGATCGCGACCGCCGCATAGCCGCAGAAGAGCGCGAACCCGGTCCAGGTCGCGAGGTGGTTGGAGCCGCCGAAGCTGTGCGTGGCGACCGTCGTCCCCGCGTTCAGCGGCAGATAGGGGGAGATCGAGTCGTTCACGCTCGACGGCAGGATCGCGCTGATCCCCGGAAGGACGAACAGCAGGGCGACGAACGCCGCGATCCCGCCCGCCGTGTTGCGCAGGATCCCGCCCAGTCCGATGCACATCAGGCCGAGCACCGTCTGGTAGAGGGCCGCGCCCACGACGGTCCGCAGCGCGCCCGGGTCGCCCAGCCCGTGCTGGACGTGGTGCTGGGCGACGATCGCCTGCACCGCGAAGAACGCGATCAGCGAAGAGGCCAGCATCAGCGCGAAGGTGACCGCCGCGAACACGATCAGCTTCGCCCACAGGACCGGCAGCCGCCTTGGCACCGCCATCAGGCTCGAGCGGATCATCCCGGTCGAGTACTCGCCGGTGATCACGAGCACGCCTAGCACGCCGATCGCCAGCTGCGCCAGATGCCAGCCGCCGACGGCGGTCGTGACCGAGTCGTAGGTCAGGCGCTCATGCGGCCTGAGCTGGTTCCAGCGTGACATCTGCACGGCCGCGACAAGGGGGCCGAGGCCCGCCATCGCGATCACGGAGATCAGCAGGGTCCAGCGCGTCGAGCGCAGCGTCCGCAGCTTCGTCCACTCCGAGCGGACGACGTGGGGGAGCGTGACCCGAGCCGAGCGAAGACGGCTGACCGGCGCGCGCTCGGCTGTTGGTGGCGTGACGCTCACGCTCCCACCGCCGAGCGGAGCGCGGGCCGGGTGGCGCGCTGGCTCACGCCGCCGGCTCCCGGCCCGGCTCGGGCCCGCCGAAGATGCTCGCGTGGAACTCCACGTCGCCGCCGGTCAGGCGCATGAAGGCCTGCTCGAGCGAGGCCTGCCCGGCGATCAGCTCGTGCAGGACGATCCCGTGGCGGGCGGCGGCCTCGCCCACCTGCGCGCTGGTCATGCCCTGGACCTCCAGCACCCCTCGCTCGGGGCTGGCGATCGCGACCCCGTCGGCCGCGAGCGCGTCGCGCAGCTCGTCGGCCTGGGGGGAGCGGACGATCACCGCGGCGTCGTGCGACGCCTGCGTGACCAGATCGGCGACGGTGGTGTCGGCGATCAGCCGGCCGCGGCCGATGATCACCAGGTGATCCGCCGTCTGGGCCATCTCGGCCATCAGGTGCGAGGAGAGGAAGACCGTCCGGCCCTCCGCCGCCAGTCCTCGGAGCATCGTCCTGATCCAGAGGATGCCCTCGGGGTCCAGGCCGTTCGCCGGCTCGTCGAGGATCACGGTGGAGGGGTCGCCGAGCAGGGCCGCAGCGACCCCGAGGCGCTGTCCCATGCCGAGCGAGAAGCCGCCCGCTCGCTTGCGCGCGACCTCCGAGAGGCCGACGAGCTCGATCACCTCCCGCACGCGCTCTCTGCCGATCCCGTGCGTCTGGGCCATCGAAAGCAGGTGGTTGTAGGCGGAGCGGCCGGTGTGGATCGCGCGCGCCTCGAGCAGCGCGCCGACCTCGGTCAGCGGCGCGGGGAGATCCCGGTAGGACCGTCCGTTGATCGTCGCGCGCCCCTCGTTGGGCCGGTCGAGCCCCAGGATCACGCGCATCGTGGTCGACTTGCCGGCGCCGTTGGGGCCCAGGAAGCCGGTCACGATCCCGGGCCGGACCGTGAACGTGAGGTCCTGAAGGGCCACCTTGTCCCCGAAGCGCTTGGTGACGCTGTCGACCTCGATCATCACGGCGATTGTCGGGGACCGGTCCCGGCAGCGCAATCGGTTGATCGGGTGAGCCGCCCCTCCCCCCTCCGCCGCAGGGGGGAGGGGGGAACGGCGACTGCCAACCCCGGACCGGGATCGGGCGATCGCGCTCCACGAGTCGATCGGCTTCGAGAAGCGGACCGGCACGCCGTTCGGCGACGGCCACCGATGGGTCGAGGTCCACATGCCCGGCGCCGAGACGGGGATCGCGCTCGCGCCCCCGCCCGCCGGGCGCGACGTCGCCCCCGCGCAGACGGGCGTCACGCTGACGACGGACGACATCGATGCCACCCACGCCAAGCCGAGGGCGCGCGGGGTGGACGTCGACGCCGAGGTCTCGCCGATGGGCGCCCCGGTCCCGCCCCTGTTCTGGTTCCGAGACCCGATGGGCC